>NZ_AP023360.1:5476071-5798214 GCF_018326265.1 Catellatospora sp. IY07-71 | reverse complement strand
GTGCAATACCCGATCCCGCGGCACCTCGACTACAACGCCGCCCTCGCCGTCATGGACCCCGACAAGGACGTCGACGGTATGCATCCGGTCAACATGGGCCGCCTCGCCCTCGGCATGCCCGGCCCGCTGCCGTGCACGCCCGCCGGCATCGAAGCGCTGCTCGCCCACTACGACATCCCCGTCGCCGGACGGGAGGTCGTCATCCTCGGCCGCGGCGCCACCCTCGGCCGACCCCTGGCGATGCTGCTCGCCCAGAAACGCCCCACCGCCGACGCCGCCGTCACCGTCGTGCACACCGGCGTCAAGGACTGGCCCCGCTACACCCGGCGCGCCGACATCCTCATCGCCGCCGCCGGCGTGCCCGGCATCATCCAGCCCGAACACGTCAAGCCCGGCGCGACCGTCGTCGGCGGCGGCGTCCGCTACGAAGGCCGCCGCATCCTGCCCGACGTCGACGAGTCCTGCGCCGACGTCGCCGGAGCCATCACCCCCCGCGTCGGCGGCGTCGGCCCCACCACCGTCGCGATGCTGTTCCGCAACGCCGTCACCGCCGCCGAGCGGGCCAACCCGTGACCGAGGCGAGGGCAGCGGTCGCCGCGCTGCACCGCCACCCGGTCAAGTCGCTGCTCGGCGAGCAGCTCGCCGCAGCCGACGTGACCGAGCGGGGCATCACCGGCGACCGCGCCCTCGCCCTGCACGACACCGCCACCGGCCGCATCGCCAGCGCCAAACACCCCCACCGGTGGCAGCGGCTGCTCACCCTCACCGCCACCACCGACGACACCGGCGTACGCATCACCGGACCCGGCCTGGACACCCACAGCACCGACCCCGCCGCGGACAAGGCCCTGTCGGAGCTGCTCGGCCGCGACGTCACCCTCACCAGCACGCCGCCCGCCCAGGCCCGCCTCGACCGCGCCGACCCCGACGCCGTCCTGCGCCACGGCATCACCGGCGACACCCCGCTGACCGTCAGCGAACTGGGCACCGGCGCCCCACCCGGCACGTTCTTCGACTTCGCGCCCCTGCACCTGATCACCACCGGCACCCTCGACACCATCACCGCGCTGCACCCGCACCAGCCCGCGGCAGCCCGCCGCTACCGGCCCAACATCGTCATCGCCACCGACGACGGCGGCTTCCCCGAAGACGCATGGCTCGGCCGCGAACTGCGCATCGGCGCCGACCTCGTGCTGCGCGTCATCGCCGCCACGCCCCGCTGCGCGATCCCCACCCTCGCCCACGGCGACCTGCCCCGCGACACCGCGGCGCTGCGCGTGCTCGCCGACCACCACCGCATCGTGCCGCTGCCCGGCCTCGCCCCGCAGCCCTGCGCCGGCGTCCACGCCCAGGTCGTCCACCCCGGCCGCATCCAGCCTGGCGACACCGTCCGAGCGGTCTAGCGCGACACCTGCTGCAGCAGGCCGTACACGAACATCAGCCGCCAAACCCCACCGGCCGGATCGGGCACGTCCACACCCCACCGCGCCGGGACCTCGGGATCGCGCTGCACCGCGCCCGGGAACCTCGCCAGCACATCGTCGACCACACACGACCACGGCGCCAGCGACCCCACCGGCCCCAGCTCCGGCACCGGCGAGCCCGCCGCCCGCACCAGCCACCCGTGCAGCACGAAGTCCCCGGCCCCCGACAGCGCCTCGAACCGCAGATCCGGCCACAGACCCGGCAACCGCCACCGGTGCGCCGTCATCCGCGCATCCCCGAACAGCACCTCATACCGCTCGTCGGCCGGACCCAGCACCGCCCCGTACAGCGCCAGACCCTTCGGCGCCGTCCGCGAGCGCAGCATCGTCTGCCACCGGTTGTGCGCCGCCATGTACACCCGATGCGAGACGCCCAGCTCCGCACACGCCGCCTCGACCAGATCCGGCTGGAAGTCGAACATCCGCCGCAGCAGCATCAGCTGGAACTCCCGGCGCGCGAACCCCTGCACACCCAGAGCCTACGGCCGCCCGGCGGCGACGTCGGCCAGCTGGTCGAACGTACGGTTCAGCACCGACCGCCGTTCCTCCTTGAAGGCCGGCGAGGGCTCCAGGCCGTCGATGGTCCGCTCCCAGACGGCGAGGAAAGCCTTCTTCCATTCCTCGATCACCCCGGCCTGCGGCAGGGCACTGGCGGCGTAGCCGGCCTGGACGAGGACGTGCAGCAACTCCAGGTTGCACGGCACGGCGACACCCCAGTACTCATCGGGCTCGAGGTCGACAGGATCGCCGGCCATCGCCTCGGCGACCTCCGCGACGAGCCGGTCGACGACGATCGACAGGTGATCCAGCGCCGTGTCGCTCTCGAAATTCCCGCTGCCCCACGTACCCACAAGGTCTCCTCTGCATGATGTCGAACCGTCGGGCCCCATCGAACCAGGCAGGAGTGACATCGCCCTGAGCCGCGACAGATCTTGCACTGATGTGGGCATCGGCTACAACAGAAGACAGCCCCCGAAAGGACGAGCGATGCCCGCCCGCCACCGCACCCGCTGGACCGTCGCACTCGCCACCGCCACCGTGCTGACCCTCGGCTGCGGCGCCCTGCCCGACGAACCCACCCTGCCCGACGACAGTGCACCCCAGCCCAACGCCCCACAGGCCACCGCCAGCGCCGAGATCGACGGCACCAAGACCGTCGAAGAGTTCCAGCGCGACGCCCGCGGTGCCGTCGGCCAGGCCGAACGCTACTGGCAGGCCGTCTTCACCGACTCCGGCGTCGCGTTCACCCCCGTGCGCACCGTCACCCCCTACCGCGACACCGGCGACCTCGCCTGCGGCCCCGAACCCATCCCCGCCAACAACGCCGTCTACTGCCCGGCCGGGGACTTCATCGCCTACGACGCCGACTGGGCCGTCACCGCATTCCGCCGCATCGGCGACGCCTTCGTCTTCTACCTGCTCGGCCACGAATACGCCCACGCCGTCCAGCAACGCCTCGGCATCGAACACCGCTACGCCATCGACCACGAACTCCAGGCCGACTGCATGGCCGGCGCCTACCTCGGCGACTCCGTCCGCAGCGGCGACCTCGCCCTCGCCGACGGCGACCTCGACGAGTTCCGCACCGGACTGCTCGCCGTCGGCGACCCCGAAGGCCAACCCTGGTTCGCCCCCGACTCCCACGGCACCGTCCAGCAGCGCACCCGCGCCTTCTTCAACGGATACGAACGCTCCCTCGACGCCTGCGACCTCAGCTGAACACCCACACCAGGTACGGTGCGCCGGTGCCGACGAACCCGCGACGGCACCGGCGCACCGGGCAGGGGAAAGGATCCGTGATGAGGCACCGCGAGGCCGAACAGGACCGGGAAGTCGCCGCGCTCTTGTCGGCCATGGCTTTCATGGAGATCCGCCACCTGGCCGCCGAAGCCAAACGGCTGCCAGCGGACCAGCCACCGGACAAGATCCTGGAACGTATCCGGACCCTGGCCGACCTCTGCCACAACCTGCCCCACGCGACCCGGCCCAGGCGATGGCTTCCATCCCGGCGTGGGACCACCCCCAGCACACGCGAACAGGCCCTGACCCGGCGGCCCATGAGCTGGACCTGGAACACCGCCGGCCCGCAGGCGCGAGCATGGATGCTCAGCCACATCGAAGCGCGCCATCCCCACTGGACACCGCCACCGCCGATCCCGCAACGCCGCAGCACCCCACCGACGCTGAACCTGCGGCAGGAGGCCGCTGCGCTGCTCGGACGCTGGCCGGTACGCGCCCCGGCCGGTGAACAGCCGCTGCCCCCGACGGCACACGTCCTCAAAGCCCTCGACACCGGCACGGTATGCGCCCTCCACGAGGAGGCCGCACAGCTGCGCCTCGGTCTCGGCACCGGCGGGCCGTGGCTCCGCCGGCACCTCCACCCCGACGGAGTCCACTACCTCGTCCCCGACCCCGCCAGCTACTACTGGCCCGGCCGCGCCGACGGCAGCGGCGACGCCATCCGCTGGTGGCAGTGCACCGCACTCCTGCGGATGTACGACGGCGAGCAGGTCAGCAGCATGGTCGCCGTCATGCCGGAGACGTTCACGGCACTGCCCCGGAACCTGCCCCGACACCGGCAGGCCCGCCTGGTCCACCTCGCCCGAGCCACCGAACGAGACACCTACCTGTGGGGCCGCGACCACAAAGCCATCTGCGGCCCCGCGACCTGCGGCCACACACCCGAACCGGCCGGCACCTGACCCCGGCCGTCAGCCGCGCAGCTCCACCCACTCCGTCACACCACGCGGGGAGCGGCAGCGCACCCGGCCCGACGGGCGCAGCCGCGCATCCCGCGTATACCAGGTTGCCAGCTCCCGCTCGGCCGAGCCGTCACCACCGTCCGCCGCCAGCAGCAGCGCCGACACCTCATCGGCCAGCCCCAGCTCCGCCTCCGCCAGATCCTCGACCATGCCACCCCAGCCGTCCCACAACAGCAGCTCATCACCCTGCCGATGCGCCAGTTCCAGCAGCACGTAGTCGAACACCAGCCACGCGCCGCACAACTGCGGCAGACCCGGATCCACCCCATAGCGGTCCACGTCCACCTCACCCCGCCGGTACGCCGACCACACCGACGCCGCCGACGCGAACGCCGAGCGCGGCACGTCAGCCGGGTCGAACCCCCAATCCCGCACCGGGTCCAGCTGGGCGTCCACCCATACCCACCGCTCGCCGTCCCAGAACTCCGCCACCACGTGATCGCAGTGGAAACCCGGCACCAGATACGGCGCGAACCCCACCCGCGACCGCGCCAGCACCCCACGCTGCCGCAACGCCGCCACCGTCAGCAGCGTGAAATCCCGGCAGCAGCCCACCACCCGCGACCCCACCGGCCGCGGCACCTCCAGCGGCACCGGGAAACGCCCCTGATCGGCCGCCAGGATCCGGTCCACCCACCGATGGTCGATCTCCGCCAGCCGCTCGCCCTCGAACACGATCCCCGCCGCCCGATAGTGCACCAGCACGTTGCGCACCACCGCCGCCAGCTCCCGCACATCACCCGGCAACCCGTCCAGCAACGGCCCGAACCCACCCGGATCGCTGTAGGGGGAGTGACCCGACCAATCCCGCACCATCACGACCACCCCTCCACCGGCACCGCCACCTCCGCGTACGGCGCATCCCCGGCCACCGCATCCCAGTCCGCCAGATACACCTCCCGCACCGGACCCGCCGCCACCAGACCCGCATCCCGCACGAACCCGTCCACCGCCGCATACGCCGACATGATCCGCGGATAGAAGCAGTCATCCCGCAGCACGGTGCAGAACACCTCCGTACGCGCCGCCTCCAGCCGCACCACCACATCCCCGACCGGCTCCAGCCCACCCGAGAACGGCACGCACACCTCGATCGGCGCAGCACAGTCCGGCGTCACCGGACCCAGATACAGCACCCGCAACGGCCCACCCGGCCCCACACCGGAAGCCGCCAGATGCCGCCGCAACACGTCCTCACCCAACCGCATCGCCGCCACCAGCCCCTGCTGATCCACCTCGAACCGCAGCGCCGCCACCTTCACCTCCGGCACCCGCCGCACCGCCACCGCATACGACGCATCCGGCACCGCCGCCCGCAACAGCTCGGCCCGCAGCTGCGCCAGCGTGCCCCGCCGCGCCACCGCCGCCGCCTCCTGCGCCGACCACCACCGCTCCAGCCGCAACACCGCCTCCTCGTCGGACAGCAGCAGCAGCTCGCCGATCACCGCCAGCGGCATCTCCAGCTGGCGCAGCATGCTGATCCGCCGCGCCCGCGCCAGCTGCTCCACCGCATACCACCGGTAACCCGTCACCGGATCCACCCGCGCCGGGCACAGCAGCCCCGACACGTCGTACAACCGCAACGCCTTCAGCGACAGGCCCGACCGCCGGCCGAACTCACCGGTCGTCAGCCCGCCGCGCCGTGTATCCCCGATCGCCATGCGCGCCAGTCTGCGTCCTGCCCCAGGGGCCGGGTAAAGCCCGGCGACGAAAAAGGCGGGCCGTGCCGCAGCACGACCCGCCTCCGAACCCGCACCACTACGGCGCCGGAACCTCCTCGGCCGCCACGACCGCCGTCGGCTCACCCGTGACCTTGCCGTCGGCACCCAGCGCCACCGTGAACCGCACGTCCAGGTGCTGGCCCCAGCACGCCTCAGCCGCGTCACCGGCCGCCGTACCGTCCGGCGGCACCAGGTCGAACGTGCCCGTGAACGTCAGCGTCTCCGCCGCCGCCAGCCGGAAGTGCTCCGCGCTGCGCGCCTCACACGTCACGCCGGTGCCCGTGCCGACCACCTCGCCCAGCCGCGTGTGGATGATCCGCTTCGCCGCCGCGTCAGCCGGGTTCGACACGGCCACCCGCACCGTGCCCGTGAACGCCAGCTCACCCAGCTCCTCGAACGTCGCCGAACCCGTCAGCGGCACCTCGAACCGGCTCGCCTGCGTCCCCGGCGCCGCCGGCGGCTCAGCAGGCGGAGCGGCGCTCGCCGGACCGGCCAGCGCGCCGGCCGTGACGATGGCCGCAGCGGCAGCCCATCGGACGATCCTGGATACGGACATGTAGAACCCCCGTCGGTGATGACCACGGAACACCCGCAGTACCCGGTCAACTTCCGGCGGTGACACTATCGACACAGAACGTGAGCACCAACGGCCCCGGCCGCGTGTCGGCCAGGAAATGCCAGATCAGGGCTTCTCCCACACCGACACGTGCTTCTCGCTCTCGCTGCCGAACGGCGTACCGTCCCAGTCCGCCCAGCGCTCGCGCAGCCGCAGCCCGGCCAGCCGCGCCATCAGGTCGAACTCCGCCGGCCACGCATAACGGAAGGGGATGGACCGGTACGAGCCGCGTCCGTCCACCACCTCCACGTAGTTCGAGCTCATCGCCTGCGTGGCCACGTCGTAGTGGTCGAACGCCCACCGCGTCGGGGTGACCCGGAACGGCACCGCACTCTGCCCGGCCGGGAGTTTCCGCAGCTCAGGCACCATCACCTCGACGACGAACGTGCCGCCGGGGGAGAGGTGCGCCGCGGCGTTGCGGAAACACTCCACCTGCGCGTCCTGCGTGGTCAGGTTCATGATCGTATTGAAGACGAGATACACGACCGAGAACGTTCCCGCCACCTGCGTCGAGGCGATGTCGCCCATGGTCACCTCGATCGTGTCACCGCCCGGCTTGGCCCGCAGCCGCGACACCATCGCCCGCGACAGGTCGATGCCGTGCACCGGCACGCCGCGCTGCGCCAGCGGCAGCGCGATCCGGCCCGTGCCGATCGCGAACTCCAGCGCCCGGCCGCCATCGGCCAGCCCCGCCAGCACCTCCACGGCCGCGCCGACCACCTCCGGCCGGAACCAGTCCGACACCGCGTCGTCGTACCCCGCCGCCACCGGCTCACCGAAGAAGCCGTCCCCGTCGTACGTGGAATCACTCACCGGCGGACCGTACCGCCGGCCGCGACACCACGCCCGCGAATATCGGCAGCGCTTACGGTGAAGAATGCCCACACCCCAGCTGACGCACGTCTACTGGATCGGCGGCGCCAGCGGCGCCGCCAAATCAACCGTCGCCCGGCGGCTCGCCGACCGCCACGGCCTGCGGCTCTACGCCACCGACGACGTGATGACCGAGCACGCCGCGCGCAGCACCCCGCAGGACAGCCCGCTGCTGAGCGCCTTCGCCGCGATGGACATGGACGAGCGCTGGCTGCTGCGGTCCCCGCAGGTCATGCTGGACACGTTCCACTGGTATCGGGGCGAGGGCTTCGACCACATCGTCCACGACCTGGCCACGATGCCCGCCTCGCCGCACGTCGTCGCCGAAGGCTTCCGCCTGCTGCCGCACCTGGTCGAGCCGCTGCTCGCGACCCGTGAGCACGCGGTCTGGCTGCTGCCCACCCCGGCCTTCCGGCGGACCGCCTTCGACACCCGGGGCTCCACCTGGAAGATCGCCGGCCGGACCAGCGACCCGGAGCAGGCGCTGCGCAACCTGTTCGAGCGGGAACGGATGTTCACCGACCGGCTGCGCGGGGAAGTGGCCCGCCTGAACCTGCCCGTCATCGACGTCGACGGCGCGATGTCCGAGGACGAACTCGTCGACCGCGTCGCAACGTTGTTCGGACTCTGAACACCACCGTCCGACACTGCCGCCGGGCGTCCCAGAAGCCGTTCCAGCTCACCCGTGCCTCGGCCAATTAACGGATTGGCATTATCAGTAATTCAATAATCAGAAAACAGGCTCAGGATGAGAGTTCGGCTCATAAATGCGATACAACATAATGACTGTTATGTTCGTGCGACGGGATTCCGGTGAACGTGTCCGCAGAACGCCTCCAAACGCGATCCGGAGCCTTCGGCGACCGCTGAGCCACCGGCCGACACGGTTTGGAGACACTTGAGGATGCGCGGGAAGACGTCTCACCCGCCGTTCGATGACCACCACTGCGTGCCGGCGCCGGCTGACTTCGGATCTTGCTCGACATTCGCCGGCACAGAGTTCAGATATGGCCCCTGACCTGCAGAAACGGTCTGAGATCGCCGCTGTGGCGACAGAATCCCCTGGTCCGGGTCACACTGACCGTCAGCTGGGGCTCAGTGGCGGGTCGTTTCCTTGATGGGGTGTACGCCATCAGCCGGCAGCGCGATGAGACCCGCGTCGGTGGGCCGGAAGCCGCACGAGTCGAAGTAGAAGCCGCGCAGGTGACGCTCGAAGTCGACGTGCAGCCATGCGCACCCGGCCGCCGACGCCTGGCGCACCGCCTCGTCGACCAGCCCCGTGCCCACGCCGCGGCGGCGTTCGCCGTCAGCGACGACGGTGTCCAGGAGGAACGCGTGCCCGGAGCCGTCCCAGGCGACGTTGACGAAGCCGACGAGCCGCGCGCCGTCACGCGCGCACACCCAGCCGAGGCTGTGCCGGCTCACCTGCGCCCACCAGTCGTGGCCGGACGGTTCGTACCCGAAGCCTGCGGCGTGCAGCGCGTCGAGCTCGGTGTTGTCGAACGGCGCCCGCCAGCCGTAGATGATGGTCATGAGGCGGACGTTAGGCCCGGGCGGGCCACCCGTCGAGCGAGATACGGCCCAAAGCACCCCACAAATGCCCTCTGACCTGGCAAAACGTCCTGAGGGCCACGTAGAGCCGTTTTCCTGGCCGGACCCATACCCGACTAACCACGCATTACCGCGACAAAGGGACCAGCTGCCCCCCTCGCGACCAGGCGAACCCCTCGGCGCCGTTTCGGCGGCTGATAGCGGCCGGCTCAAGATCGCGTTGATCTTGCGTGTGCTGTGGGTGCGACACGCCCTATCCGGGCATATCCCCAACACTCCGTGCAAGATCGACGCGATCTTCGTCTGCTGCCGCTCGGCGCGGTGAGTCGATCACGGCGGCGGGGTGGGGACACGCCGTCGAACACGTCCATAAGTTCATGATCAACGCGGCGGTGGGGGTGGCGGGCAGTCCCCAGAGGGCGGTGGTGGGTAGCGGGGTGCCGAGCGGGCCGGGTTCGCCGCGCTCCCCCGGCCCGTGAGGATCTTATGGCTGGCGATGTCAGGCGGCGGCGCGCTCGTCGTGTGGGCGGCGGCGCAGGCGCCGGTCGGCCAGGGCCGGGGGCTGCCAGGCGCCGTCGGGACGGTAGAGGTCGGTGCCGGGCGCGACGATCTCGTCGATCCGGTCCAGGGTCGCGTCGTCGAGCGCCAACTCGGCTCCCTTGAGTGCGGCGTCGAGCTGTGCCATGGTGCGTGGTCCGAGGATGGTTGCGGTGACGGCGGGGTGGGCCTGGGTGAACGCTACGGCGAGCGCGGGCAGTGTGGTGCCGAGGTCGGCGGCGAGTGCGGTGAGCTGTTCGAGTGCGGCGTATTTGGCGTGGTTGCCGGGTGTGGTGGGGTCGAAGCGGTGTGGGGTGAGGGCGGCGCGGCCGGTGGTGAGGTCGACGGTGTCGCGCCGGATGTGTCCGGAGAGGAAGCCGGAGGCGAGTGGGCTCCAGGTGAGTACGCCCATGCCGTATCGCTGGGCGACGGGCAGGATGTCGGCTTCGATGCCGCGGGCGAGCAGCGAGTATGGCGGCTGCTCGGTGCGGAACGGGCTGATGCCGCGCTGGTGGGCGGTGTGGTGGGCTTCGACGATCTCTTCGGCGGGGAAGGTGGAGCAGCCGTAGGCGCGGATCTTTCCGGCGCGGACGAGGTCGTCGAGGGTGGCGAGGGTTTCGGCGATGTCGGTGGTGTGGTCGGGGCGGTGGATCTGGTAGAGGTCGATCCAGTCGGTCTGGAGGCGGCGGAGGCTGTCGTGGACGGCGGTGAGGATCCAGCGGCGGTTGTTGCCGCCGCGGTTGCGTCCTTCGCCCATGGGGAAGTGGACTTTGGTGGCGAGGATGACGTCGTCGCGGTGGTGCTGGAGGGCTTTGCCGACGATGGTCTCGGATTCGCCGGCGGAGTACATGTCGGCGGTGTCGATGAAGTTGATGCCGTGGTCGAGGGCGTGGTGGATGATGCGGGTGCAGTCGTCGTGGTCGGGGTTGCCGACGCTGCCGAGCATCATGGTGCCGAGGCAGTAGGTGCTGACGTCGATGCCGGTGCGGCCGAGTACGCGGTAGCGCATGTGGTGCTCTCCCCTGGTCTCCCGCGGGGCGGGATTCGATCTTGGGGTTGAGCGTAGGTGCTGGAGTGCGCTCCAGGTCAAGCCGGTGTGGCGGGCCGGGATCCGCGGCCCGCCGTGGGTCAGGCGGTTTTGGTGCCGGCTGCGGCCTGTTCGGTGCGGGTGCGCAGGTCGGCCAGGTCGATGCCGTGGTCGGTGAGGATGCGGGCGGCGAGGCCGCGGCCTTCGCGGATGAGGCCGAGCAGGATGTGTTCGGTGCCGATGTGTCGGTGTTTGAGGCGGAGGGCTTCGCGTAGGGAGAGTTCGAGCACGACCTTGGCGCGGGGGGTGAACGGGATGTGGCCGGGGCTGCTGGGGGTGTTGCGTCGGCGGCCGAACAGGCTGCGGCGGGCGGGTGGGCTGGGTGGGGTGAGGGCGCCGGGGCCGAAGTTCTCCTCGAGTTTGGCCTTGACGGCTTCGAGGTCGATGCCGATGGCTTCGAGTGCGGCGGCGTCGGCGGCGCCGAGGGGTTCGGTGGCGTCGGCCAGGCGGGTGACGTAGGCGGCGGCCTGGTCGTGGCGCAGGCCGGTGGCGGTGAGCAGGTCGTGGGCGAGGCCGGTGGCGGGTCCGGGGCGCAGCAGGGCGAGCAGCAGGTGTTCGGTGCCGATGTGGCGCTGGCCGAGGTCGCGGGCTTCGGTCTGGGCGCCGTTGACGGTGGCGCGGGCGGCGTCGGTGAATCGTTCGAACATCATTTCTCCCGTCGGTCCGGTTCGGGCCAGCGTGCGGCGTGTTTCTTGTGTACGGCCTGGCGGCTGACCTCGAGGGCGTCGGCGATGTCCTGCCAGGACCAGCCGGCTCGGCGGGCGTTGCCGACCTGCAGCACTTCGAGGGTTTCGAGGAGTCTGCGCAGGGCGAGCACGGCGCGTAGGCCGGTGCCGGGGTCGGTGCTGCCGGCCGCGGCGGCGAGTTTGGTCGCGTCGCTCATGCTGTCAATGTAGGTTGACAGGTGCCGGGTTGTCAACTTGGGTTGACAGCGACCGGCCGCGCCCCGCGGAAACGGGAGGCGCGGCCGGTCGAATGGGGGGCCCGGTGTCAGCCCTTGAGGAACGCGAGCAGGTCGGCGTTGAACTCGTCCTGGTGGGTGGCGGTCAGGCCGTGCGGGGCCCCCGGGTAGACGTGCACGGTGCAGTCCTTGATGAGCTTGGAGGACTTGTTGGCCGAGGCGACGATCGGCACGATCTGGTCGTCGTCGCCGTGGATGATCAGCGTCGGCACGTCGATCTTCTTGCAGTCCTCGGTGAGGTCGGTCTCGGAGAAGACCTTGATGCAGTCGTACGCGCCCTTGAAGCCGACGGTCATGCTCATCAGCCAGAAGTGGTCGCGGATGCCCTGGCTGACCTTGGACCCGGGCCGGTTGGCGCCGTAGAACGGGGCGCTGAGGTCCTGGTAGTACTGCGAGCGGTCGCGTTCGACGCCGGCGCGGATGTCGTCGAAGACCGAGCGCGGCAGGCCTTCGGGGTTGGCGTCGGTCTGCAGCATCAGCGGCGGGATGGCGCCGACGAGCACGGCCTTGGCGACGCGGTCGGTGCCGTGGCGGCCCATGTAGCGGGTGATCTCGCCGCCGCCGGTGGAGTGGCCGACGAGCACGATGTCGCGCAGGTCGAGTTTCTCGATCACGGCGGCGAGGTCGTCGGCGTAGGTGTTCATGTCGTTGCCGTCCCACGGCTGGCTGGAGCGGCCGTGGCCGCGCCGGTCGTGGGCGATGGCCCGGAAGCCGTTGGAGACGACGTACCACATCTGGTCGTCCCAGGCGTCGGCCGTGAGCGGCCAGCCGTGGCTGAAGACGACGGGCTGCCCGGTCCCCCAGTCCTTGTAGAAGATCTCGGTGCCGTCCTTGGTGGTGACTCGGCCTGTGCTCATGGCTGGCGACCTCCGCGTTCGCAGTGGCTGTCGTCGGCGGATGACATGCGTGCGCTCCGCTGCGGCAACGGCTCGCCGACCCGCCGAACGTAACATCGCGAGCACGCTCGGTGACCGGCTTTCGCGGGCGGGCGGAGCTTCGGCACGGTGTACGCGTTGTGCGGCTTTACTTGCGCTATGTGGTGTTAACGTCCTCGAGGCCCGTTGGGCAGGGCCGCCCGCCGATCCCAGGAATGGATCACGATGACGCCTGACCAAGTCCCCGGCCGCAGCCGTGCCGAGGTGCTCGACACCGTGCTGTGGTGCGCCGTCGCCGCCACCGTGGTGGGCTCGTTCGCGTTCCGGCTGGCCACCAACCGCAGCCAGGTCCTCGACTACGACGACGGGGTGTACTGGCAGACCGCGCTGGCCATCGCCGCCGGCGGGCAGCCGTACACGGAGATCTTCCACGCCCAGCCGCCGCTGTTCCCGTGGCTGGTGGCACAGCCGTTCGCGCTGTGGGGCGACGGCGGCGAGACCGCCGCCCGGTTCCTCATGGTCGGGCTCACCAGCCTGCTGGCCGCGTCCGCCGCGGCGATGGCGGCCGTGCTGCGCGGGCCACGCGCCGGGATGCTCGCCGCGCTGGCCGTCGCGACGTTCCCGCTGGTGCAGCGGTACAGCTTCCAGTTCGGGGCGGACGTGCCCGCCGCCGCGCTCGGCGGCGCCGCGGTCTGCCTCGCGCTGCACGCCCGCACCGCGCAGCGCCACCGGCCGTGGTGGCTGGCCGCGTCCGGTGCCGCGCTGTGCCTGGCCGCACTGGTCAAGCTCATCGCGGTGGTGGTCGTGCCGTCGATCGGCATCGTGCTGCTGACGACCGCCGCGGCGGCCGACCCGGCCCGCCGGTTCGCTTGGCTGCGGCGCACCACCGCGGCGGCCGGCTGGTTCCTGGCCGGGTTCGCCGCCGCCGCGGCGGCGGCGGTGGCGGTGCTGCGGCCCGGCCGCGCCGCCTGGAACCAGGTGTTCGCGCTGCACCTGCGGGCCACCGACACCGCCGGCGGCACATCCGACGTCATCAAGATGATCGACAGCACGGGCGACTGGGGGCTGCCGTACTTCACCGCCGCCGCGGTCGGTGCGGTGCTGGCCATCGCCCTGCCCGGCCGCGCGGGCGGGCGCCCGGACGCGGTGGCGATCACGCTGTGGGCCGCGGCTGTGGTGCCGTTCGGCTACCTGCACCACCCCACGTTCAAGCATCATGTGCTGCTGTTCGTCGCGCCCGCCGGGGCGCTGATCGTGCTCGGCGCCGCGGCGCTGTGGGCAGCGGCCCGCGCCGCCGTGGCCCGGTTCACCGGGCAGCGCCGCCGCTGGGCCGGGGCGCTGCTCGTGCCCCCGGCGATCGCCGTGGCACTGTGGCACACGGCCGGCACCACCGTCGGCCCCGAGCTGACGGACACCGCCGTCGAGGCGTGCCTGAGCTCGCTGCCCCGCGACCTCGTGCTCGTCGCCGACGACCAGGCCATGCTCGCCCGCGCCGGGCTGCGTACGCCGCCGTGGCTGGTCGACACATCGCACGTGCGCATCGACTCCGGCTGGCTCACCGACGGCGAGATCATCGCCGCGGCCGCGGCCGCCGACGGCGTCATGTTCGCCCGGCCACGGCGCATCGGCAAGCACCCCGAGGTCCGGGCCTGGGCCAAGGAGCACTTCACGGTCCGCTACACCGCCGACCGGTACGAGCTGTACCTGCGTACCGCCGAGCCGCTGGCGGCGTGTGTGGGCACCGTCGAGAAGGACGGCGAGACCGTGGTCAGCCCAGTGCCCACGACCGCGCTGGGCTGACGGCCCCTGTGCCGGGCACGACGAGGCTCCGCCCGCGTCGCGTAGGCGGCCGATCTTCTTGACATCGACGTGGAGCAGTTCGCCGGGGTGGTCGCGTTCGTAGCGGCGGACGGGCTGGCCGGTGGGCCGGTCCAGCCAGGCCAGCCGGTGCAGGCGGCGGCGGGTGAGCACGGCGTGCACGGTGGAGGCCGCGATGCCCAGGATCGCGCCGAGGCGGGCCGGGCCGAGTTTGCGTTCGGTCCGCAGCTGGCAGATGCGGTCCTCGGTGGTGGCGGGGGTCTTGCGGGGCAGGTTGTGGGCGGTGCTGGGGCGGTCGGTCAGGCCGGCGTCGCCTTCGGCACGCCAGCGGGCCAGCCATTTGTAGCCGGTGGCGCGGGAGCAGCCCAGTTCTTTGACGGCGTGCGCGACGGGCCTGCGGTCGTGGACGACGCGGGTGATGAGCAGGCGGCGTCCGTGCAGAGTCAGGCGGGCGTTACGGTGGTGCACGAAGACCTCCGGTCGGGGTGGGCGTCAGCAACTCACACCCGACCGGAGGTCTTCTTATTGATCAAGGCCCAGTGTCAACAACGCTCATGGGCATCACAGCTAGCGGTTCAGCAGCTGCTGGTGGAAGTCGCGGTAGCGCTGCACCGCCTGGCGCAGCTGCTCGGTGTCCGTGCCGGCCGAGCTGAACGCCTCGTCCAGCTCCTGCCGCCGCTCGGCGAGGGTCTGCTGCAGCCGGTCCACGGTCTCGCCGATCAGGTCACGCATCTCCGCCGCGACCGACGCCGGGTCGTCCACGAAGCGCAGCTGCGCGGCCTGCCACCGCTCCCGCAGGTCGTCGGCGGCGCCGGCGCCCCACAGCGACGCGGCCGCGACCACCGCGTCCACGTCCGCCGGCGGGTCCACCGCGTCGGGGCCGCCCACCACCGGGTCGGCGTCGGGCGTGACGTCCTCGGCGTCCACCGCCTCGGCCTCGACGGCGTCGCGCTCGGCGCCGGTCAGGTCGTCGTCGCCGGCGGCCTGGTCGGCGAGCGCGTCGTCGGCCACCTCGACGTCGGCGAGGTCGTCGAGGGTGCGGGTCTGCTCGTCGTACGCCTGCTCGCCGGGCTCGGTGTGCGCGTCGGCGGTGGGCGTCTCGTCGCCGACGCGGGCCTCGGGGTGCACCGGGTCGTCGGTGGCGTCGGTGTCCGGGACGGCCACGTCGTGGCCGCCGCGGGTGGTGCCGCCGAAACCGTCGAGGTCCACGGGCTCGACGTCGTCACGCTCGTCGTCGGCGCGGTCGGCGGCCACGACGCCGTCCTGGTCGTGGCGGTGCTCCGGCTCGTCCGCCGGGTCGACGAGCTCGCCGTCGACCACGTCGCGGTCGTCGGCCGGCCGCTCGTCGTCGAACCCGTCACGGTCGTCGTCGCGGCGCGCGTGCGGCACGCCGTCGAGCCGCTCGTCGCGGTCGGCCTCGTCGGTGAGGTCCTGTCCGAAGTGGGTCCTGGTGTCGTGGCTCATGCGTTGATCTCCTGGTCCTGACGTGCGGGGGTGGGCTCGGCGGGCACGGGCTCCTCGCCCAGCAGCTGCGCGACCAGCTCGCGGTAGCGGACCACCGCCACCCGCAGCTCCTCGGTGCTCGCCTGCCCGTCGCGGTTCTTGTCGGCGATCGCCTTCGCCTGGCGGTACGACTCCAGGGTCGCGGCGTGGTCCACCGACAGCTGCGCCAGCTGCTCGTCGGCGTCGCCGGTCGGGTAACCCCGGGCCGCGATCAGGTCGGTGACCAGCTCGTCGGCCTCACCGACGGCGTCGGCCGGGGCGTCGATGAAATGCGCCTGCAGCGCGTGCCAGCGGACCACGAACCGGGCGTGATCCTCCGGGGAGAGTTCGGTCAGTTCCAGCTCGCCGTGGCGGCGCTCGCGCTCACGCAGCTCCCGCTCGGCCTCGCCGCGCGAGTCGAACTCGGCCACGGCCCGGTCGTACTCGGTGCCGAACCGGTTGCGCAGCTCCCGGCGGCGCATGGCCTGCCAGGCGACGAACGCGCCCGCGGCCACGGCCACGAGCACGACCGCCACGATGATGATCTGTCCGGTGTCCATCGGGGGTACCTCCTTCGAGCAGGCAGATACCCCTTTTCACGGCGGTAAACCGTGTGATCTCGCGCCGGTGACGCCGAATCGAACCCGCGGCCCCCCGCTCGACAGGCGGGTGCTCTCACCACTGAGCCACACCGGCAGTGCGTATGAAGTTGTGGGAGCACGGGCGGCAGGATTCGAACCCGCAACCGCCGGATTTGGAGGCCGGTGCTCTGACCGTTGAGCTACACCCGCGTGCTTCGTGCGAAACGGAAACGCCGCCCGTCCCCGGTGTGCGGGGCGGACGGCGTCAGCCGTTCACGTGGCGCTCAGCGGCGCCGGTCACCCCGGGCAGGCGGATCGGTGTCGCGCCACATGCCTGCCCCCTCGGATGTCCGTCGTGCTCGCTGACCGGCATAACGTAACGGGGCGGCCCCGGCCGCCACAAAGGATTTTCGCTACAGCTCGGTGACGACGACGTCGAGCTGCCACGGGCGGCCCGCGCGGGCCGGGGCCTGGGTCTCCACGGTGTACTTCAGGTCCCGCAGCGCGACGGCCAGCTCCGCCGGGTCGCGCGGGGTGCCGCCGTCGGCGAGCAGGTCACGCACCAGCCGGCCCTTGGTGGCCTTGTTGAAGTGGCTGACCACGGTGCGGGCGCCGTTGCGTTCGTGCAGCACCCGCACGGTCGCGGTGCGGGCGGCGACGTCGCCGCGCGGGGTCCACGCCGGGGTGTACATCGACGAGCGCAGGTCCAGGACCAGGCCGCGGCCGGCGGCTTCGGGCAGCGCCTGGGCCATCGGCTCGCGCCAGTGTGCCGACAGCAGGCCGGCACCGGGCAGGCGTACGCCCATGGCGCAGCGGTACGGCGGGACGCGGTCGTCGATGCGCAGCGCACCCCACAGCCCGGAGAAGATCAGCAGGGTGCGCCGGGCGCGGGTGCGGGCCGCCGGGGGCAGGTCGGCCAGGCCGAGGTTGTCGTAGAGCACGCCGGTGTAGAGCTTGGCGGCGGGCAGCGCGGGCGCGGTGCGCAGCGCGGCGTTGCGGGCCGTCTCCCCCGCCAGGCCCGGGCTGAGGCCGAGGACCTCGGCGGCCTGCACCGCGTCGCCGGAGCACAGCGCGACCAGCGCGTCGAGGGCCTGCTCGCGGGCGGTGCGCAGCGCGGGCAGCGACAGGGCGTCCAGGTCGAGCGGTTTGCCGGAGCCGGACGCGGCCTTGCCCTCCGACGGCGGCAGCAGGATCAGCACCGCCACACCATAGGCGACCGGGCCGGTCCGCCCGGCGGCGGCACGGTCCTCAGCTCGTGATCGTCTTACCGTGGACCAGGGTGAACCCGGACGAGACCAGCTCCCGCAGCGCGGCGGTGTCGACGTCGGCGAGGCGTTTGACGTACAGGCATGCCTTGCTGGTCGTGACCGGGCCCAGCCGGGCGAGCAGGGCGGCGTCGTCGGCGAAGCCTTCGGCGAGGTAGACGACGAGGTTCTGCTTACGCGGGGAGAACGCGACGGCGGGCCAGTCGCCGGTGCGGCCGGAGGCGTACTCGTAGCGGTACTGCCCGAAGCCGACGATGGCGCCGCCCCACATCACCGGCGGCTGCCCGGTGACCTGCTCCATCAGCTCGCACAGGGCCTGGGCGTCGGCACGGCGGCGCGGGTCGGCGACACCGGCGAGGAACTCCTCGACGCTCGCGTCGTTCCTGGTGGTTTTCGGGGTCGCGCCGGCTTCGGCCATGCGGACAGCCTAAGCCGACCGTACGACGGCGTGCGGGGACAGCGCGGGGGTGACGCGGCGAAGTACGCTCGGCCACATGACCACCCGTATCGCGCTGACCGCCCTGGTGGGCCGGACCGGTGCCGTGCTGCTGCGCATGCGCGACGAGCAGTCCGCGGTGCGGGCCAACCGGTGGAGCCTGCCCGGCGGTGCGATCCGGCCGGGCGAGACGCCCGTCAACGCGGCCAAGCGGCACATCGCCGAGCAGACCGGCCTGCCCGTCGACGGCGAGCCGGACCTGTTCTGGCACGGGTTCCTGCCCGGCACCCGCATCGACGTGTACTGCTTCGCGGTGGGCACCCCCGCGTGGGGCCCGGACATCGTGGCGCAGCAGGGGGTGCTGGCCGAGTTCGTGCCCGGCGAGGACGCCCTGTCCGGGCGGGCGTTCACGCCCGCGTCCGGGTTCGTGCTGGGCCGGTTCCTCGACTCGAACGAGTACCTGACGCTCGCCGGCCGGTTCTTCCCCTCCGACCCCGTCTGATGCCGTCGCTGCGCACGCCGGGCCTGTTCGAGGCCCTGGCCGGCTGCGAGCGGGTGCTGATCGCCGGGGCGGGCGGCGGGTTCGACGTGTACGCGGGCCTGCCGCTGGCGCTGCAGCTGCACGCCGCGCGGTCAACGGCCTGGACGTGCCGGTGCGGCTGGTCACCTGCCTCGGGTTCGGCGTCGACGCCCATCACGGCGTCAATCACGTGCAGGTGCTGGAGAACCTCGCCGAGCTGGAACGCGCCGGGGCGTACCTGGGGGCGCTGTCCATCCCGGGCGGCTCGCCGCAGGCCCGCGACTACGTCGAGGCGGTCGTGCACGCGCGGGCGCTGACCCCGGGCTGGCCCAGCATCGTCAACGGGCAGATCGCCGCCGCGCTGCAGGGCCTGCACGGCGACGTCCGGTTCACCGCCCGCACCGCCGGCAGCAGGCTGTTCGTCAACCCGCTGATGGCCGTGTACTTCACCGTGGACCTGCCGGGGCTGGCCGCCCGTAACCTGCTGCTGCCCCGCATCGAGGACACCCACCTGATGCGGCAGGTCAGCCGGATCATCGAGGGGTTCCGCGCCCAGACCGACACCCGCATCCCCCGGACGTTCCCGCACTGACCCGCGGCCCGTACGCCCGATGTGGATGAATGAGCTATCGCCCACCGGTGGTGCAGCGGCTAGGTTCGGGGCATGTCCGGGGACGCGTTGATGATCGGCATCATCGGGGTGCTGCTGGGGCTGTTCGTCGGCCGCCGGTGGCTGAAGATGCAGCAGGCGCGCGCCGGATACAGGGGCGCCGTCGCGGGCGTGCCCAAGGCCAAGGCCGCGGTCAAGTCGGCGCGCACCGCATGGCTGCTGGCCACCCGCGGCGCGATGCTCGCCGCGGTGCTGCTCATCGTGTACTTCCTGGCCACCACCACCGCCGTGTTCCAGACGGCCCGCTGAGCGGTCAGCCGGCGGCCAGCGCGGCCGCGATCGCGGCGGCGTGCTCGCGGGCCTGCGCGTCGTCGGTGTACTTGGTGCGGGGCCAGAAGAAGCCGCGCAGCCCGTCGCCCTTGCGCCGCGGCACCACGTGCGTGTGCAGGTGCGGCACGCTCTGGCTGATCCGGTTGTTCAGCGCCACGAACGTGCCCTGCGCCTCAAGCGCCGACTCGACCGCCCCGGCGATGCGCTGCACCTGCTGGAAGTAGCCGCCGACCGCCTCGGCGGGCAGGTCGTGCAGGGTCGGCACGTGCGCGCGGGGCACCACCAGGGTGTGCCCGGGAAAAACCGGGCGGGTGTCCAGGAACGCGACGATGTGCTCGTCGGCGTGCACCAGGAACGCCGGGCGGTCCCCGGCGGCGATCTCACAGAACAGGCAGCCGTCCATCAGTCCGCCGAGCCTATCGCGGCCGTGGGTAGCATCGGGCCCATGTCTGCCGCACCGATCGGGAACTTCGAGGCGGCCTGGCCCGCCGTGGACCGCGCCGACCTCGTCGCCGCGCCGGTGGCCCAGGCCCTGGCCGGCTGGACGGGCGCCGAGCCCGCCGAGTCGGTGCTGGTCGTCGACACCGACCCGGACCTGGCCGACACCGGCAACTTCGGGCAGGCGTACGCGGTCGCGCCCGAGCTGTCCGCCAACTGCGTCATCGTCGCCGCCAAACGCGGCCAGGACGTGACCTACGCCGCGTGCCTGGTGCTGGCCAGCACCCGCGCCGACGTCAACGGCCTGGTGCGCAAGCATCTCGGGGCGCGCAAGGCGTCGTTCGCGCCGATGGACGAGGCCGTGGCGCTGACCGGGATGCAGTACGGCGGCATCACCCCGATCGGCCTGCCCGAGGGCTGGCCGGTCCTGGTCGACGCCGCCGTCGCGGACACCCCGTACGTGGTCATCGGCTCGGGCAACCGGCGCGGCAAGCTCCTCGTCCCGGGCAAGGTGCTGGCCGGGCTGCCCGGCGCCACCGTGCTGGAGTCCCTCGGCGTCTGAGCCGCTCAGCCGGGCAGCGCCGCGAGCAGGGCCAGGAACTCCCACCGCTGCGCCTCGGTGAGCGCCTCGTAGACCGGGGCGTCGCGGCGGTTCGTGTCGTCCTCGACCTGCGTGCGCAGCGGGTCGGCGGCGTCCAGGGCGCGCAGCCGGTCCAGAGTGAGCCCGGCCGCGGCCCACGCGGCCCGGTGCGCGTCGCCGCGGTGGTGGCGCAGCGCACCCATCCGGGTGCTGACCTGCAGCGCGTACGACGCACCGGCCGGCTCGTACACCGGCGCCGCCGCCGCGAACGCGGGCCCGCCGGTGGCCTGCCCCGCCTCCAGCAGCACCGCGAGCAGCTCCGCCAGGCGCGGCAGCGCGCCCAGGCCCGGCATCGTCGCGATGTGGGTGCGGCCCCAGTGCTCCTGCGCGCCGTCGGCGACCGCCTGCTGCAACGCCAGCGTGAACTCGCGCCCCAGCGGCGTCAGCGACCAGGTCCCGTGCTCGTCTACGGCCATGACTCCCTGCGCCAGCTCGTCGCTCATGTCGCCGCCGCCGTAGGCGGTGACCGCCGCGAACGCCGCCGCGGGCATCGGCCGGGCCAGCAGCCCGAAGTAGAAGCTGGTGTTCAGGCCGGGCCGCAGGCCGGTCTGCTCGCTGACGCGGCGGCACTGCTCCCGGGCGGCCATCCGCATTCCGCTGTAGACCCGGTCGAGGGCGGGACGGACGAGCGCGGCGTACTGCATCGGTGGACTCCCCGTGTGTCGTGATCCGGACCGGCCCGACACACTACCGAGCGCGCAGGGCGAGAACCAGGTCACATTCCACGCTCACCCCGTAGTGGACGACACATCGAAACTGTCGGCTGGATCGCAGCACCGCAGGCTTCGGCGAGCAACGATGGATGGCATGTCGTCCGTACCCGATCCGCTGGTGGTGGCCCGCGCGGCCACGTTCGCCGTGGTGCTGCTCGTCCTGTACGTCGGGCACCAGCTCGGCGACCACGTCGCGCAGACCGACCGGCAGGCGGAGGGCAAGTCCGGGCCCGGCCGGGGCGGCTGGGCGGCGATGGCCGGGCACCTGGCCGGCTACCACCTGACCGTCGCGGTGCTGCTGGTCGCCACGACCGCGCTGCTGGGGCTGCCGCTGTCGCCGTGGGGCATCGCCGCGGGGCTGGCGTTCTCGGCGGGCACCCACGCGATCCTGGACCGGCGCTGGCCGGTGCGGGCGATACTGCGGGCCACCGGCTCGCCGCGCTTCGCCGAGCTGACCACCCCCGTGTGCGGCATGTACGCCGCCGACCAGGCCCTGCACCTGCTGGCGCTGCTGGTGTCGGCGCTGCTGATCGTCGCGATCTGAGCCGTGACCTCCGGGCGGTGGCGGCCGTCGCGCCGGTAGCCTGCCCGGCATGGACTCCACCGTGGTGCCCGACTGGTCGCAGGCGCTGGCCTGGATCGACGACACGCTGACCGGCGCCGGGCTGCGCCCCACCGGGCCGGCCGAGCAGACCCGGGTGCGGCCCTGGTCGGTGCTGGCCAAGGTGCCGGTCGGGCACCGCACGGTCTGGTTCAAGGCCAACGGGCACTGCTCGACGTATGAGGCGCGGCTGCTGGCCGCGCTGGCCCGGTGGGCGCCGGGGCGGGTGCTGGAGCCGATCGCGATCGACGCGCAGCGCGGCTGGTCGCTGCTGCCCGACGGCGGGCAGACCCTGCGCGCGGTCGCGGCCGACGACCCGGCCCACTGGGAGGAGCTGCTGTCGCGGCACGCCGAGCTGCAGCGCGACCTCGCCCCGCACGCGGCCGACATGGTCGTCCTCGGCGTGCCCGACATGGGCGCCGGGGTGCTGCCGGGTCACTTCGCCGCGCTGCTCGACGACCCGGCGGTCGCGGCCGCGCTCGGCGACGATCTCGCCCGGCTGCGGGCCTACCAGCCCGAGTACGAGCGGCTGTGTGCCCGGGTCGGGGGCAGCGCGGTGCCGGTGTCCGTGCAGCACGACGACCTGCACGACGGCAACGTCCTGGTCGGCGACGGGTACCGGTTCTTCGACTGGGGTGACGCGTCGGTCGCGCACCCGTTCGCGGTGCTGCTCATCGCGCTGCGGGTCGCCGCCGAGCGGTACGGGCTCCGACCCGGCGACCCGGTCCTGGCCCGGCTGCGCGACGCGTACCTGGAGCCGTGGACGGCCTACGGCACCCGCGCTCAGCTGGCCACCGAGGTCGAGCCGGCGATCCAGGCGGCGAAGGTGAGCCGGGCCCTGTCCTGGCAGCGCTCCCTGGCCGACGCCGACGAGCAGGAGCTGGCCGAGTGGGGTGACGCGGTACCCGGCTGGCTGGCCGAGCTGCTGGTGCCGAACGTGCTGTGAGCGCCGCGGGCGGCGTACAGTCCGGGCCGTGAGCGCTGAATCATCCTCGCTGACGCTCCAGGCCCGGCTGGCGGCGTGGCGGTACGCGTTCCTCACCACCAACCCGCCCGAGCAGGGTGTGGTGGACCAGGTGACGCGCTGGCTGGTGGTGACCCGGGCCGGGGTGCTGCCGATGACGCTGACCTCGGGCCTGCTGGCGGTGCTGCTGGCCGCGATCGCCGAGACGGCCGCCGACTGGCTCAACGTCGGCCTGGCGGTGGCCGGCATCGTGGTGGCGCACCTGGCCAACAACCTGATGAACGACCTGGCCGACACGCAGAGCGGCAACGACACCGAGGACTATCCGCGGGCGCTGTACGCCCCGCATCCGATCCTGGCCGGGCTGGTCACCAAGCGCCAGCTCGTGGCGGGAATCCTGCTGTGCCAGGTGGTGGACCTGGTCATCATGGCGGTGCTGGTGGCGCGGCGGGACTGGTGGATCGTCGCGTTCGCGCTCGCCGGGCTGTTGCTGTCCTGGGCGTACACGGCGCCGCCGCTGCGGCTCAAGCGCATCGGCCTGGGCGAGCTGGACGTGCTGCTCACCTGGGGGCCGCTCATGGTCGGCGGGGTCTACTACGCGGGCACCGGCACGCTGCCGTGGCAGGTGCTCGCCGCCGCGACCGTGTACGCGCTGCTGCCCACCACCGTGCTGATGGCCAAGCACATCGACAAGCTGCCCTACGACGGCCCGGCGGGCACCAGGACGCTGCCGGTGCTGCTCGGCGAGCGGGCCGCCAAGCGCCTCACCCAGGCCATGATGATCGCGTTCTACGCCGGGACGGCCGCGCTGGTCGCGGTGCGGGCGCTGCCGTGGCCCGCGCTGCTGGTCATGCTGGCGCTGCCGATGCTGGTCAAGGTCGTCCGCGCGTTCGGGCAGCCGGTGCCGGCCGAGCCGCCGCCGGAGAACCCGGTGTGGCCGCTGTGGTGGGCGCCGATCGCGTTCCTGCACACCCGCCGCGCGGGCGGGCTGCTGCTGGGCGGCCTGCTCGGCTGGGCGGTGTGGCTGGCGGTGCGCTGACTCAGCGCAGGCTCTGCGGGACCTCGCCGCCCAGGTCGGTGAGGCCGCCGATCAGCTCGCGGGCCAGCAGGCACAACCCGACCGCGAGCAGGGCCGTGAGCAGCGCGGTCAGGATCGCCGCGACCGGGGACATCCGTGGCCGGCTCATACCCGCCCTTCCAGGCTGAGAGGGAACGAACCCGGCACACGGTAGCGGTCCGCGGCCTCGCGTATCGCCCCCGGCGGCGGACGGACGTGAAACGGCCCGCTGTTTCGGTCTGAGCCGAAACAGCGGGCCGCCCTCGTGCCGGGTCAGGACGCCGCGCGCAGTGCCTTGCGGTAGTCCTTGTTGAGCCGGGAGATGGTCTCCAGCGGGATGCCCTTCGGGCACACCGAGGTGCACTCGCCGGTGTTGGTGCAGCCGCCGAAGCCCGCCTCGTCGTGGGCGTGCAGCATGTCGATCACGCGGGTGTCGCGCTCGGGCTGGCCCTGCGGCAGCAGGCCCAGGTGCGTGATCTTCGCGGCGGTGAACAGCATGCCGGACCCGTTCGGGCACGCCGCGACGCACGCGCCGCAGCCGATGCAGGTCGCGGCCTCGAACGCGGCGTCGGCGTCGGCCTTGGGCACCGGCGCGGCGTGCGCGTCCGGGGCCGAGCCGGTCGGCGCGGAGATGAACCCGCCCGCCTGGATGATCTTGTCGAAGGCGCGGCGGTCCACGACCAGGTCCTTCACGACCGGGAACGCGGCGGCCCGCCACGGCTCGATGTCGATCGTCTCGCCGTCGGAGAAGTGCCGCATGTGCAGCTGGCAGGTGGTCGTCGCCTTCTCCGGCCCGTGCGGGACGCCGTTGATGACCAGGCTGCACATGCCGCAGATGCCCTCACGGCAGTCGTGGTCGAACGCGACCGGGTCCTCCCCGTCCAGCGTCAGGCGCTCGTTGAGCACGTCGAGCATCTCCAGGAACGACATGTCCGGGGAGACGTTCTGCAGCTGGTACGTGACCATGCTGCCCTTGTCCCGCGCGTCGGCCTGCCGCCAGATGCGCAGCTTCAGGCTCATCAGCTTCTCGGTCACTTGTAGCTCCGCTGGCTCGGGTGTACGTACTCGAAGGTCAGGTCCTCCTTGTGAAGGACCGGGGCGTCGCCGGTGAACTCCCAGGCGGCGACGTAGCTGTAGCGCTCGTCGTCGCGCTGGGCCTCGCCCTCGTCGGTCTGGCTCTCGGCCCGGAAGTGGCCGCCGCAGGACTCCTCGCGGTGCAGCGCGTCGATGCACATCAGCTCGGCCAGCTCGAAGAAGTCGGCCACCCGGCCGGCCCGCTCCAGGGACTGGTTGAGGCCCTCGCCGTCGCCGGGCACCTTGACCCGCTGCCAGAACTCGGCCTTCAGCTCACGGATCTCGCTGATCGCCTTGCGCAGGCCCGCGTCGGTGCGCTCCATGCCGCAGTACTCCCACATGATGCGGCCCAGCTCGCGGTGGAACGAGTCGACGGTCCGGTCGCCGTCGATCGACAGCAGCTTCGCGATGCGGTCCTCGACCTGCTTACGGGCCGCGGCCACCTCTGCGTTGTCGGCGGACAGCTTCTCGAACGGGCCCGCCGCCAGGTAGTCGCCGATGGTGTTGGGCAGCACGAAGTAGCCGTCGGCCAGGCCCTGCATCAGCGCGGACGCGCCCAGGCGGTTGGCGCCGTGGTCGGAGAAGTTCGCCTCACCGATCACGAACAGGCCCGGGATGCTCGACTGCAGGTCGTAGTCGACCCACAGCCCGCCCATCGTGTAGTGCACGGCCGGGTAGATGCGCATCGGCGTGGTGTACGGGTCCTCGCCGGTGATGCGCTGGTACATGTCGAACAGGTTGCCGTACTTGGCCTCGACCGCGTCCCGGCCCAGCCGCCCGATGGCGGCGGCGAAGTCCAGGTAGACGCCCAGGCCGCCGGGGCCGACGCCGCGGCCCTCGTCGCACACGTTCTTCGCGGCGCGCGAGGCGATGTCACGCGGCACCAGGTTGCCGAACGCCGGGTAGATGCGCTCCAGGTAGTAGTCGCGCTCGTCCTCGGGGATGTCGGCCGGGATCCGGGTGTCGCCCTTGGCCTTGGGCACCCACACCCGGCCGTCGTTGCGCAGCGACTCCGACATCAGCGTCAGCTTGGACTGGTGGTCGCCGGACACCGGGATACACGTCGGGTGGATCTGCGTGTAGCACGGGTTGGCGAACAGCGCGCCCTTGCGGTGCGCCCGCCACGACGCGGTGACGTTGCAGCCCTTGGCGTTGGTGGACAGGAAGAACACGTTGCCGTAGCCGCCGGAGGCGAGCACGACCGCGTCGGCGAACTCGGTGGTGATCTCACCGGTGACCAGGTCGCGCACCACGATGCCGCGGGCCCGCCCGTCGACGACGATCAGCTCCAGCATCTCGTGCCGGTCGTGCATCGTGACGGTGCCGGCCGCGATCTGGCGCTCCAGGGCCTGGTACGCGCCCAGCAGCAGCTGCTGGCCCGTCTGGCCCCGGGCGTAGAAGGTGCGCGACACCTGCGCGCCGCCGAAGGAGCGGGTGTCGAGCAGGCCGCCGTACTCGCGGGCGAACGGCACGCCCTGCGCCACGCACTGGTCGATGATCTGCACCGAGATCTGCGCCAGGCGGTGCACGTTCGACTCGCGGCTGCGGAAGTCGCCGCCCTTGACCGTGTCGTAGAACAGCCGGTGCACCGAGTCGCCGTCGTTGCGGTAGTTCTTGGCGGCGTTGATGCCGCCCTGCGCCGCGATCGAGTGCGCCCGGCGCGGGGAGTCCTGGTAGCAGTACGACTTGACCTGGTAGCCCAGCTCGCCCAGCGTCGCGGCGGCCGAGCCGCCGGCCAGGCCGGTGCCGACCACGATCACCGACAGCTTGCGCTTGTTGGCCGGGTTGACCAGCTTCGCGCCGAAGCGGCGGCGCTCCCAGCGGGTCTCGATCGGGCCGTCGGGGGCCTTGGTGTCGGCGACCGGGTCGCCGAGGCTGTAGTAGTCCGTCATGGTCACTTCACCAACCCTGTGAGTACGGCGAACGGAACGGCGAGGAAGCCCGCGCAGATCACGAAGGCGACGGCGAACGCGACGGCCTTGAGCACGCGCTCGCGGCGCGCGTTGCTGACTCCGAGGGTCTGCAGCGCGCTCCAGATGCCGTGGCGCAGGTGGAACCCGAGGGTGACCACGGCGAGGGTGTAGAAGGCGGTGACGTACCAGCGGTCGGGGCCGAAGTCGGCGGCGACGGCGGCGTGCGCCTTGCTGGTGTCGGCGACCGGGTTCAGGTGCCGGGTGGTCAGGTCCAGGATGTGGTAGACCACGAACAGGAAGACGATCACGCCGCCCCAGCGCATGGTGCGCGCGGCGTAGCTGCCCTGGACCGGCTTGCGGTGGGCGTACTTGACCGGGCGGGCCTTGCGGGCGCGGATCGTCAGCACGGCCGCCGACCAGATGTGCAGCACGAGCGCGACCAGCAGGCCCACGCGCTGGATCCAGAGGAAGCCGGAGTGCGGCAGCATGGGGGCGCCGATGTCGCGCAGCCAGTGCGCGTAGTGGTCGAACGCGTCGGCGCCGAAGAAGATCTTGAGATTGCCGATCATATGCGCGAGCAGGAACAGCACCAGAGCTGCGCCGGAGATCGCCATGATGACCTTTTGACCGACCGTGGAACGGAAAAGTCCAGGTCGGGAGAGGGTCTGAGTCGCTACTGCCACGTCACGGAGGCTAGGGCGAAGTGGATCAGGCGTCCAATGCATCGCTGCGCCGCTCACCATAGCCGCCGGCTATGTGCAAGGTCCCTGAAGACCTGAACACACGCTGTAAACGTCCGCCGACCAGCGGCGGCGTGCCCCGCACCACCCGCTGACCTGTGATGCATCACTCAAGGCGTGGTCAAACTCACTGCCCGAAAGCAAGGGCACCTTCTTACCGCTTTCCGTAGTAAAAGGTGCCCTTCTTAACCTTCGCGGGCCCGGACGGACGCCCGGTGGGCGGCGGCCAGGCGGTCGGCGAGCCGGGCCAGCTCGCTGATCAGGTCCGCGGGTTCCAGCACGGTGAACGGGTGGCCCAGCAGCGCCAGGTGCAGGGCGATGTGGCCCGGCGTATGCGCGCCGGTGAGCAGCAGGCAGGTGTCGGCGCTGACGGCCTCCACCACCCCGGCCGACGGCGGGACCTGCGCGGCGACCGCCTCGGCCGGGGCGTGCACGAGCACCCGCGCCCGCACCGGGTAGGGCGCGGTGGTGACCGCGTCCGCGACGAACGCCGCCGCGTCCGGCGGATCGGCCGGCACGAACCCGAACCCGGCCGGGCGCGGGTCCTCGATCCGGTCGGCTCGGAACGTGCGCCACGCGTCGCGGTCCCGGTCGCGGGCCACCAGATACCACCGGCGTCCCGCGTGCACGAGCCGGTGCGGCTCCACCCACCGCCCGGTGACCGCCCCGTCCCGGTCGCGGTAGCCGAACGCCAGCACCTGCCGCTCCTGGCACGCCTCGGCGAGCACCGTCAGCACCTCGGCGGCCACCGCCGGGGCGCCGCCGGGCAGCGGCACGGTGGCCTGCCGCAGCGCGGCCGCCCGGCGGCGCAGCCGAGCCGGCAGGATCCGCTCGAGCTTGGCCAGCGCCGCGGCCGCGGTCTCCGCCGCGCCCGCACTGCCCGCCGCGGTACGCAGACTCAGCACCACCGCCACCGCCTCGTCGTCCTCCAGCAGCAGCGGCGGCAGCGTGGACCCGGCGGCCATCCGGTAACCGCCCGCGACCCCCGGCGTGGCCTGCACCGGATACCCCAGCTCACGCAGCCGGGCGATGTCGCGGCGCAACGTGCGCCCGGTGACGTCCAGCCGCTCGGCCAGCTCCGGGCCGGTCCACGCGGCGCGGGTGGGCAGCAGCGACAGCAGGCGCAGCAGGCGGGCCGACGTGTCGAGCATGAATCCGATTCTCGCAGCGATTGCGGACCGGAACCGTCCTCGATGCGGGTTAGCGTCGGACCATGAGCATCGACTGGAACGCTCAGCTCGCCGAGCAGCTCGACTGGCACTGGCAGCAGCAGGCGCGGCCCCGCCTGGACGGCCTGACCGACGCCGAGTACCTGTGGGAGCCGGTGGCCGGCTGCTGGAGCGTGCGCCCCCGCGCCGAGGCCGCCGGCACCCCGGTGCACGGCGGCGGCGCGTACGGGATCGAGTTCGCCTGGCCCGAGCCGGACCCGCCGCCGGTCACCACGATCGCGTGGCGGCTGGCGCACCTCATCGTCGGCGTGTTCGGGCAGCGCACCGCGAACCACTTCGGCGGCCCGCCGTGCCACCCGGACCGCTTCGACTACGCGGGCACGGCCGAGCGGGCGCTCGAGCAGCTCGACGAGGCGTACGCCGGCTGGTCGGCGGGCATGCGCGAGCTGGGCGAGGACGGCCTCGCCCGCCCGTGCGGCCCGGCCGAGGGCCCGTACGCCGCGTACCCCATGGCCGCGCTGGTGCTGCACATCAACCGCGAGGCGATCCACCACGCGGCCGAGATCTCCCTGCTGCGTGACCTCTACCGGAAACGAGGATGATGGCGATGGCTTACGAATTCCAGGTGGTCCTGGACGCCGCCGACCCGCACGGGCTCGCCGACTGGTGGGCCGAGACGCTCGGCTGGCAGGTGGAGCCCTCCGACGAGGACTTCATCCGCCGCATGGTGGCCGAGGGCCACGCGAGCGAGGCCGACACGACCGTCCACAACGGCACCCTGGTGTGGCGTGAGGGCCAGGCGATCCGGCACCCCGACGGGCTGGAGCGCGCCCCACGCGTGCTGTTCCAGCTCGTTCCCGAGGCCAAGACGGTCAAGAACCGGATGCACCTGGACGTGCGCACCGGCGGCGGGGACGTCGCCGAGGTCGTGGCCGCGCTGACCGCCCGCGGCGCGAAGTTCCTGCACGAGGGCCGCCAGGGCCCGCACACCTGGACCACCATGACCGACCCCGAGGGCAACGAGTTCTGCGTGTCGTAGCGATCCGCGTGCGGATGGTCGGAGTCTCGTGTCGGAGCCTGTGGTCAGACCTCATGTTCTGACACGAGACTCCGATCGACCCACCACCCCACGAGGCATCACCGCCCCGATACCGATGGCGATAGGCTATCGGCCGTGCAGTTGCAGCAGCTCAGGTACTTCGTGGCCGTCGCCGAGACGCGGCACTTCACCCAGGCCGCCGAGCAGGCCGGGGTCACCCAGCCGTCGCTGAGCAAGCAGATCAGCGTGCTGGAGACCGAGCTGGGCGCGCCGCTGTTCACCCGCTCCCGGGGCAACATCATGCTCACCCCGGCCGGGGAGGCGCTGCTGCCCCGCGCCCGGCGCATCCTCGCCGACGTCGAGACCGCGCGCCTGGAGGTGCAGGAGCTGATCGGCGTACGCCGCGGCCGCCTGCGGCTGGGCGCGACCCCGAGCCTGTGCACCAGCCTGGTCGCCCCGGTGCTGCGCCGCTACCAGGAGGGCTATCCCGGGGTGCGGCTGCTGCTGGAGGAGGGCGGCTCGCAGGACCTGGTCGGCAAGCTCGCCCGCGGCGGCCTCGACCTGGCCCTGATCGTGCTGCCCGAGCAGGGCACCGACCCGGCGCTGCGGGCCGAGCCGATCCTGCGCGAGAGCCTGGTGGTCGCGTCCGCCGCGACGCTGCCCGCCCCGACCGAGGCCGCCGAGCTGAGCCTGTCCGAGCTGGACGGGCAGCCCCTGGTCATGTTCCGGCCCGGCTACGACCTGCGCGACACCACCCTGGAGGCGTGCCGCCGGGCCGGGTTCACCCCGACGTTCGCCATCGAGGGCGGCGAGATGGACGCCGTGCTCGGCTTCGTCGAGGCCGGCCTCGGCGTCGCGCTCGTGCCGTCGCTGGTGCTGTCGGGCCGCCCCCGGCTGCGGGCCACCCCGCTCGCCCCGCCGGGCGTGCAGCGCACCATCGCCCTCGCACACCGCCGCGACGTCACCCCGACCCACGCCGCCCGCGCCCTGCGCGAGGTGCTGCTGGCCTACGTACACGAAGAATCGGCCTGGTCCCGCCTGCCCGCCGGCGTAGAACCCATCTGAAGGAAGGGCACCTTCTTATCGTTTTCCGATGTAGAAGGTGCCCTTCCTAACGCGGCGGTCAGGCGGCCGGTTCGGCGATGCAGGCGGTGGCGACGCGGTCGAAGCCCTGGCGCTCGTACACCCGGGCCACGTCCTCGGAGGCGGCCGACAGGAACACCGTGCGCACGCCGTGTTCGAGCGCCTGCCGGGCGAGCAGCGCGGTGACCGCGCCCGCCAGGCCGCGGCGGCGCGCGGCGGGCAGCGTGGCCACCCCGGCGATCTCCGCGACGTCCCCCGCCCGCTGCGCGATGCCGCTGGCCACGACGCCCTGGCCGGGCAGCTCGGCGTAGGCGTACACGCGCACGCCGCCGCGGATGTCGGCCAGCTGGCGGTCCAGCGCGCCGCCGTCGGGCAGCTTCAGGACCGCATCGCGCTCGGCGGGTCCGCCCTCGCCCGTCGCGGTGCCCGGCGCGCCGAAGCCGACCTGCGCCACGGCCGCCACAGCGGCGAGCAGCGCGGCGGCGTCGGGCGCGTCGGCGTCGGGCGCGTCGGCGGCCACGATCCGGGCGGTGCCGCCGGGATCGGCCAGCCGTGCCGGGTCGAGCACCAGCAGCGGCGCGCGCAGCACGGACAGGCCCGCCGCCTCGGCGATGGGCAGCAGGCCGGGGGTGGTCTGGTCGACCCACTCGAACGACTCGGGCTGGCCGAGTTCGCGCTGGCGGGCCCGTACGGCGTCCAGGTCGGCGGCGGTCGGCGCGGGCCCGCCGAGCACGGGGCGGGCGTAGAACGGGTACGGCGTGCCCTGGTTGAGGAACAGCTCGAACGTGCCATGCCGCTCGACGGCGGCCCGGTCGCGCGGCACCGCGTCGTAGAAGCGTTCCAGGCGGCTCAGCAAGTCTTCGGTCACGCCGGGCAGGCTACCGGCTGCCTCGCACCGGGTCGCCCCGTTTAACGCGGCACGCCCCGCACTTGCTGAACGCGTGGACTTTGCGATACAAAGTTGATGCCGCGCACATCCACGACGGGAGATCATCCGATGACGACACCCGCAACCGCCGACCCCGGCGCGATGCTCGACGAGGTACGCCGCCTGCGCGAGCAGGCCCGCCGCCGGGCCCGGGCCGGCGCCTGGTTCCCGGTGGCCGCGCTCGCCGCGCTGCTGCTGGCCAGCATCGCCCTCTACCAGGCGCCGTTCGCGCAGGCCGATCTGATCATCACCGGCCCGCCCTGGGCCGGGCTGCCCGACATGCAGCGCAGCACGCTCGCGTCCTACCTGTTCTGGTTCATCGGCACCCCGCTGACCATCGCCCTGATCGGAGCGTGGTATCGGCTGCGCGCCCGGCGCGTCGGCGTCCGGGTGCCGTGGCGCTGGTTCGCGATCACCGCGCTGGGTGCGCTGCTCGCGCTCGCGGTGCTGGCCGCGATGCCGGTGGACCGGCCCGCCGACGCGGACCTGGTCAAGATGTACGTCGAGCCGCCGCTGTTCGACCAGGTGCGCTGGGGCCTGTACACGCCGCTGCTGCCGATCGCACTGGCCACGATCGTGCTGGGCTGGGCCGAGCGCAGCCGCGCCCTGATCCTGTCCGGGCTCTGGGTCGGCCTGATCACGTTCTGGCAGTGCTCGCAGGGCATGGGCAGCCTGCCCGGCTGGGCCACCTGGATCCTGAACGGCTTCGAGGGTCCCGCGCTCGGCGGGCAGTGGACCCTGTTCGGCCTCAACCGGCCGGGCCCTACGCTGATCCTCATGGCGCTGCCGCTGCTGGTGTTCGCCGCCGTCCGGGCCGTACGCACCGGCGGCGGCCTGCGATGACCGACGCACAGCCGGCGCATCCGGCGCTCGCCCTGGACGAGACGGTGCACCAGCGCATCCGGCTGGGCATCCTGACCGTGCTGGCCGAGACCGCCGAGTGCGCGTTCACCACGCTGCGCGACCAGCTCCAGCTCAGCGACGGCAACCTCAGCCGCCACCTGCGGGTCCTGGAGGAGGCCGGCCTGGTCGAGATCCGTAAGGGGTACGAGGGCCGCAAGCCGTGCACCTGGCTGAAACTGACCCGCCAGGGCGGCGCCGCGCTGCGCCGGGAGATCGCCGCACTGGAGCAGCTGCTGGAGCGCATGCGCACCACGGACGCGCTGGAGTAGCACCACGGCCGCGGCCGTCCCGGGGCCGCGCGGCGAGCCTGCGGAAGAGAAGGGTTAACAAGGGCACCTTCCTCTACGGAAAGCGTCAAGAAGGTGCCCTTGCTTTCAGCGGGGCCAGTCGGTGAAGGCTTGGCGGACGGCGGCGCAGGCCTGCGGGGTCAGGCCGTAGAGCTGCCGCCAGACGATGTCGTCGAGGCGGTCCAGGCGCGCCATCGCCGCGGCGAAGTCCTCGTCGGCCAGCAGCGGGTCGGCCCGGCGGCCCAGCTCGAGCAGCTGCTCGCGGCTGTAGCGGCGCAGCGCCCCGGCCACGTCGACGTAGTCGCGCGGCTCGGCCCGGTTGGCCAGCGCCGCGACCTTGCCGCCGAGCACGTCCTCGACGTGCAGCACCGGGCCCACGTCCATGACGACCGTGCCTCGGTTGCGGTCGAACCGGGCCAGGGTCAGCCGCATCACCGCCGCGCCCCGCGCGATCTGGAACTCGACCAGCTCGTCGTCGAACCCGCCGAACACCTCGCCCAGGTCGTCGCCGTATCCGGTGACGTCCAGCCCGGCCGCGCGCAGCGCCCGCACCACCAGGTCACCGGCGGCGCGCACCCCGCCGTCCACATCGGTGAACAGGTCGACGTCCTCGGTGGCGCGGTGCACGATGCCGTACAGGTTGAGCGCGTGCCCGCCGCCGAGGGCGAACCCGTGCGCCTGCGCCACGCCGAGCGCGATCCTGGCGACCTCGGCCTGCAGCTCCTCGACGGTCATCCGACGGGTACGGCCGTACGCAGCGCCGGGTGGCGTTCCTCCCACGCCGCACGCAGCGCGCGCGGCAGGAACAGCTCCGGCCAGAGCCGGACCAGTGTCGGGCCGTCGAGCCAGGTGCGCAGCTCGTCGAGGGTGCCCGCCTCGCGCAGCACCGTCTCGTACATCCAGCGCAGCAGGTGCGGGTTGTCGAGGTCCACGCGCCGGTCGGCCTGCCAGAACAGCCGGTGCGGCAGCACGGCGGTGCCGGTGGTCGGCCCGTGCAGCGCGGTCAGGTCCGGCGCGACGAGCGCACGGCGGCCGGGCCGCGCGCTGGAGGGCGCGGCGCTGCGGCGGTCGCGGCGGTCCACATGTCAAGAGTAAGGGCTGCTGTGTCCGCGCCGACAGCGGCGGCGTCCCTGCGATCCGCCCGCGCCTCCCGCGACGGCCGAGGTCATCCGACTTGCCAGGCACACGGGGGTATGGCCGGCCAAGATACGCCCAGGTGCCAGGCAAGTCCGGCGATCTTGGCCGTCGCGGGAGGCGCGGGTCAGCGGCGGGTGCCGCGGGGCGGGCGGGGCGGGCGGGCCGGGCTGGCGGCGGTGGTGGGGTGGGTGGCGGGCCAGTGGGCGGGGCGGGTCAGCACCGGCGGCACGCGGGTGCCGAGGTCGCCGCGAGCCGCGTCGAGCTGCGACTGGAGCAGGAACAGGCAGCCGGTCAGGTCCGCGCCGCGTACGTCGGCGCCGCGCAGGTCCGCGCCCAGCAGATCGGCCCCGCTCAGGTCCGCGCCGCGCAGGTCGGCGCCGATCAGGTACGCCCCGCGCAGGCTCGCCCGGCGCAGCCCGGCCTCCCGCAGGTCCGCGCCCGTCAGGTCGGCGCCGGAACGGTCGGGGCCGGGCCGCCCGCCGCGGGCGCGCACCAGGGCGCTGGTGCGGCGCAGCAGACCGGCGGCCTCGCCCCGCAGCGTCCCGACGTCGATCGCGGCCAGCTCCGCCGGCGTGCCCCGGGTCAGCTGCTCGGTATGCGCCTGAGCCCGCGCCAGCTCGCCGTCCAGGGACGCGTCCGGCCGCAGCGAGCGGGCCTCGGCGAGGTAGTACAGCAGCTCGTGCAGGTGCCGCATGACCGTGAACGAGGCGAACATGTCCCGGGCCGAGCCGGGCTCGGCCCGCCAGTCCCGCCCGCCGAAGGTCACCTGCGCCACCTGCTGCCCGGCGCCGAAGCAGTCGAACACGGTGCACCCGGCGAAGCCACGCTCGCGAAGCTGCGTGTGGATGCCGCAGCGGAAGTCGCCTCGCAGGTTCGGGCAGGGCTGACCGGCGGGTTTGTCGATGGCGAAGTCGGACGAGCGCGCGAACGCGGGCGCGGCGCAGCACAGCGCGAAGCAGCGGGAGCAGTCGGCGTGCAGCCGCTCGCGCCAGCCGGCCGGTTGCGGAGTCTGCTCGGACACGAGCGGTGGAACCCCCGTACGCAGGAGAGGGCGGGTGCGGGTCCGAGCCTATCGGCCGGGGCGGGTCACTCGCCGGTGGCGCCGTCGACGCGCTCGCGGAGCAGGTCGGCGTGGCCGTTGTGGCGGGCGTACTCCTCGATCATGTGCACGTACACCCAGCGCAGGGACATGGTGTCGCCGGTGCGCTCGTGGACGAACGTGTGCTCCAGCGGCACCCCGGCCACGGCGGCCCGGCACGCGTCCACCTCGGCGGCCAGGATCGCGAAGTCCTCCTCGGCCCGCGCGGGGTCGGCCAGGTCGAACGCGGCGCCGGGTCCGCCTTCGGGACGGGTGTACAGCGCGTCGAGCCGCTCGCCGCGGACGCGCCGGCGGAACCAGGTGCGCTCCACGTCGGCCATGTGCCGGACCAGCCCGAGCAGGCTCAGCCCCGACGGCGGCACCGACGCGTGGGCGAGCTGCTCGCCGGTGAGCCCGGCGCACTTGTGCAGCAGCGTGCCCCGGTGCCAGTCGAGCCAGCCTTCCAGCATGGCGCGCTCGTCGGCGACGTACGGTTCGCTGCTGCGCTGCGCCTGCGGCGCGGTCCACGTCATGGCGACCATGATGCCGGTCGCGGCCGTCTGGTGCGCGGGCGGGCGGCAGCGGGTACGCTGCCCGTTCTGTGATCGAGACCGAGCGCCTGGTGCTGCGGCCGTACCGGCCGATCCTGGCGGCGCGCATCGCCGACGGCGCGCCGCGGGACCCGCGCTGGGCCGACGGCTTCCCCGGCGACGGCGAGCAGCTCGCGGCCCGGATGTTCCTGCAGGCCGGTGCCCCGGCGGGGCCGTGGGTGCCGTACACGGTCGAGCTGCGCGCCACCGGGCAGGTGATCGGCGGCGCCGGTTTCCACGGCCCGCCCGACGCCGCGGGCACGGTCGAGATCGGCTACGGACTGGTGCCCGCGGCGCGCGGCCACGGCTACGCGACCGAGGCGGCGCTGGCCCTGGTGGACTTCGCCGCGCGGCTGGGGGCCAGGTGCGTGGTGGCCGAGCTGGCCCACGACAACCCGCCGAGCGCGAACGTGCTGCGCCGCGCCGGTTTCACGCGGACGGCGCCGCTGTGCTGGGCGCGGCCGCTGACCTGAGCCCGGTTCGGCGAAACGTGCACCTCGCGGGGATTCGTCCGGACAATGGACGAGGAGGTGTTCAGCAATGAAGGCGAAAGTCGGAGACACCATCGTCGTCGAGGGCACGCGAGTGGGCGACCACCGCCGGATCGGCGTGATCACGGCGGTCCCGCACGAGGACGGCAGCCCGCCGTACACCGTGCGCTGGGAGGACGACCAGCACGAGGGAATCCTCTACCCCGGCCCCGACACCCATCTCAAGACCGACCGCTGACCCGGCCGCCGTGCGGCCCCGAGACCGCGGCGATCTTGCGCGAACCGTCAGGGATATGCCCGGTAGGGGCGTGTCATCCCCACAGTCCACGCAAGATCGCCGCGTCATGGGGGTTACGCGCGGGAGATGGCGTTGGCGTGGATGGCGGTGTTGAGGTACTGGGTCATGCCGGGGTGGATCGCTTCGTAGGTGGCGGTGAAGCGGTCGTCGGCGAGGTACATGTCGGCCAGGCCGGTGTGGATCTCGTAGTTGCACTCGTAGAACCAGCGGCTGATGAGCTGGCGGTGTTCTTCGGCCAGGTCCATGGCCTCGGGGCTGTCGGGGGCGGCGCCTGCGTCCATGAGGGCGGTGAAGCGGCGGCCCCAGTCCTCGTTCTCCTGCTTGTGGCGCAGCCAGTCGTCCTTGGTGTAGGCGGCGGTGCGCCTGGTGGACTCCTTGTAGGCGTCCGTCCCGCCCCAGCGCTGCTCCGCCTCCTCCGCGTGGTCGTCGGGGTCGAAGTCACCGAAGACCTCGAAACGCTCCTCGGGCGTGAGGTTGATGCCCACTTTCCTCGCCTCCATCGCGAACTCGATCGCGGTGACCATCTCCTGCAGGCGCTTGATGCGCCCGGTCAGCAGCTCGTGCTGGCGGCGCAGGTGCGTCGCCGGCACGGCCTGCGGGTCGTCGAGGATGGCCGCGATCTCTTCCAGTGAGAACCCCAGCTCCCGGTAGAACAGGATCTGCTGCAGCCGTTCCAGGTCGGCGTCGTCGTAGCGGCGGTAGCCGCTGTGCGAGCGCTCGCTGGGCGACAGCAGGCCGATCTCGTCGTAGTGGTGCAGCGTCCGCACGGTCACCCCGGCGACGTCGGCGACCTTGCCCACGGTGTATGCCACGGTTCTCTCCCTTCCGAGAACCAGGTTCGAGTCTGCCGTTACGTGAGAGTCAAGCCGATAACGGGGCCTGCCGGGGCCGGGTCCGGGTGACGGCGGTCACCGTCAGCGCGAACACGGTGCACACGGCCAGCACCGCGGGCAGGAACTTGATCGCGTCGGACAGCTGCAGGTAGGCCCCGTCGACCAGGCCGGGGTCGACGCCGGAGATCGCCGACGGGAACCACCAGGCCGCGAGGTGGCGCGGAGCCCGGCCGGGCGCGAGCGCGGTGAGCACGTACGCGATCGTGGCCGCCTGCAGCAGCAGCACCGTCCCGAACACCCGGACGGCGGCGGCCCGGACGCGGCTCAGTGCCCCCGACCAGCGGGCGAGGGCGGCGGTGCCCGCGCACCAGACGGCGATCGCGGCGGCCGCGCCGGGCAGGCTCTCCCCCAGCACCATGCCGAAGCCGGGCACGGCCGCGATCACGAGCAGCCCGAGCGCCAGCGCGACCGGCACCGCCAGCCACGGCGCGGCCAGCCTGGCGCAGCGGCCGAGCAGCAGGCCCGCGGGCCAGGCCGGCAGCGCGGCGGGCAGGACCATCACCGCGTACGCCACGGACGCGCCGCGCTCGGCGTCGACCCACCGATCGGCCAGGAACAGCACCGGCCCGGCGGCCGCCGTCAGCGCGACCAGGACCACGGTGAGCGCCGCGGGCATGAGCATCAGCCGGACCAGGTGCCACAGCACGGTCCGGGCGCGCGCCTCGCCCAGCGCGGCACGGCCGCCGGACAGGCGCTCGCCGAGCGCGGCACGCGCGACGTCGGCCAGGTCACGCCAGGGGCGGGGCGAGTTCGTGAGCAGGTCCGCGATCTCGTCGCCGTAGCGCTCGCGGACCCGGCGCGGGTACAGCGCCAGCACGGCGCGGGCCAGCCGGGCGCGCATCAGGCCACCGCCAGGCGGCGCAGGCCGGTCGCGGCCAGCGAGCGCATCCGCTGCAGCTCGGCGCCGAGCGCGGCGCGGCCGGCGTCGGTGAGCCGGTACGGCTTGCGCCGGTCCTGCTCGGGCAGGGCCTCGATGTAACCGTGCTCCTCCAGGCGCCGGACCGCGCCGTAGAGCGTGCCGGGCCCGGGGCGGGCGCCGGTCAGCTCGCCGATGTCGTCCTGCATCGCGTAGCCGTGTCTGGGCCCGGCGGCGAGGCTGATCAGGATGTGCAGCGCCGGTTCGGAGAACCGGCCGAGGTCGGCGAGTCCGGCCATCGAACCTCCCTTACTACGTTGTACGTAGCATCGCAGTGCGTGGTATCGGTGTCAACGGCGAGCGCGGCCGGGGCGTCTAGGGTGGCGTCATGATCTACGACGGGCTGTCCGACTACGAGTTCGCGTTCCCCGGGCCGCTGCGCGACAAGCTCACCGGCGCCGTCCTGGCCGGGCACAAGACCTCCACCACCGGCCTGCTCATCGGGTACGAGCACGACGCCGAGCCGCTGCCGCAGGCCGGGCAGCGCAGCACGATGATCGGCTCGGCCGGGCAGCCCCTGGCGATCCTGGAACTGACCGAGGTGCGCCTGGTGCCGCTGGGCGAGGTCGACCTCGCGCACGCCGCCGACGAGGGCGAGGGGTACCCGAGCGTCGCCGGCTGGCGGGCCGCGCACGAGCGCTTCTGGCACTCCGACCAGATGCGCGGCTACCTCGGCGACCCGGGCTTCACCGTGGACGACGACACCGTGGCGGTGGCCGAGCGGTTCCGGGTCGCCTCGGTGATCCCCGGCGCCCAGGCCGTGAACGCGGCCCTGGCGGCGGAGGCCGCGGCGCTGGTCGCGGGGCTGCGCGCGGTGCCCGAGGCCGCCCTGGACCGGCCGACGTGCTGCCCGCCGTGGACGGTGCGCGACGAGTTCGCGCATGCCGCGATCGCGGTGTCGCGCACCCTGGAGATGCTCGACGCCGCGCCGCCGCCCGGCCCGCCGGTCGACACCGCCCGCTACTACGCGCCTGACCACCGGTTCGCCCCGCAGGCCGACCGGGCCCGGGTCGACCTGGCGGCCGAGTTCGCCGCGGCACGGTCCGGCCCGGAGCTGATCGACTGGTTCGAGCAGCAGGCCGAGCAGGTCACCGACCGGGTCGGGGCGAGCCCGGAGCGGCTGGTCACCACCCGGCACGGGGACCCGATGCGGCTGACCGACTTCCAGGTCACCCGCGTGGTCGAGCTGGCCGTGCACGGCCTGGACCTGGCCGACGCGCTCGGCGTCGCGCCGTGGCTGACCGAGCACGCCGCGGCCGTGGTCGAGGGGCTGCTGTTCGGCCTGTCCGCGCCCGCCGCCCGCGCCGCGCTCGGCGTGGACGCGGCGGGGCTGCTGCGCCGGGCCACCGGCCGGGTCGCGCCGACCGGGGCGGAGCGCGAGCGGCTGGACGGGCTCGGCGTCACCTGGCTGACCCTGGGCTGAGCCGTGCGGATCCCGGAGCCGGCCGGCTGGGCGGTGTCGCGGTGGGGCGCCGACCCGTACGCGCGCGGCGCCTGGACCGGCCTGCTCACCGGCGGCAGCGGCGCCGACCGGGCCGCGCTCGCCGCGCCGTTCGCCGAGGGCCGGCTGGTGCTGGCCGGGGAGGGCGTGCATCCGGCCCGCCCGGCGATGCTGCACGGCGCGCACGAGTCGGGCCTGGCCGCCGCCCGGCACCTGCTGTCGGCGGGCGTGCCCGGCGAGCGCGTCACCGTGGTCGGGGCCGGGGTCGCGGGCCTGTCCGCCGCCGGTGAGCTGCGCCGCCACGGCCGCGAGGTGCTGGTGCTGGAGGCTCGCGACCGGATCGGCGGCCGGGTGCACACCGTGGACCTCGGCGGCGGGGTACGCGCCGACCTGGGCGCGGCCTGGCTGCAGCAGTACGCCGGCAACAGCCTCGCCGCGCTGGCCCGTGAGCTGGGCCTGCCCGTGGCCGCGACGGACTTCACCGCCCCGCTCACCGTGTCGGAGCAGGGGCCGGTCACGGGCGCGGCCGAGGCGCTGTCGGCGCTGGCGCGTACCGCCGCCCGCCTGACCGCCGACACGGATCTGCCGGTGGCCGACGTGCTCGCCGCCCACCTGGCCGGGCTGGACCCGGCCGCCCGGCAGACGTCGGCCTACGCCGTGGACTGCGGCCTGGTACCGGAATCCGGGCTGGACCTGCGGCTGGCGTCGGCGCGGGGCGTGTTCGGCGAACCCGGGGTGGGCGAGGGCGACCGCTGGCTGCCCGGCGGCCTCGACCGGCTCACGGCCGCGCTCGGCGACGGCCTGGACGTCCGGCTGGGCCGCCCGGTCGCCGCCGTCACCGCGGGTCCGGGCGGGGTCGAGGTGACGGGCCGGTGGGGCCGTGCCGTGGCCGGCCGGGCGGTGCTCGCGGTGCCGCTGGCGGTGCTGCCGGCACTGCGCGTGCCGTCGCTGCCGCCGGGGCACCGTGCGGCCCTGGCCCGGATCGGGACCGGCCGTGCCGAGAAGGTGCTGCTGCGCTATCCGCAGCGCTGGTGGCCGGTTTCCCCCGGCGGCTGCCTGTGGTGGGGCGAGGACCGGGCCACCTGGTGCGAGTGGGCGGACCTGACCGGCGGGCTCGGCGAGCCCGTGCTAGCCCTGCTGGCCGGCGGCGACGCGGCACAGGCCCTGCACGATCCGGCGCGCTCCGACGCGGACATCGCCGCCGACGCCCACGCCGCCGTGATCCGGATGACCCGATCCTTCCCTAACGTTCCCTGAAACGGAGTGGTACGGTGGCGACCACGCATCATGTAGGGAAGGAAACGACGTGCCCGACCGTATCGAGGAGCACCACGGGGTCACCGTGCTCGTCGCCGACCCCGACGGGCCGCCCGTGGCCACCGTGCAGGACGGTCTCGACCTGATCGGCGCGGCGTTCCAGGGCGCCGAGGTCGTCGCGCTGCCCGCCGCCCGGCTCACCGGCGACTTCTTCACCCTGAGCACCGGCCTGGCCGGAGAGATCATGCAGAAGTTCGTCAACTACCGCATCCGGCTCGCGGTCGTCGGCGACATCACCACCTGGCTGGACGCCAGCTCCGCGCTGCGCGCGCTGGTGCTGGAGTCCAACCGCGGGCGCCAGATCTGGTTCACCGCCGACCTGGCCGAGCTGACCGCACGCCTCAAGGACGGCTGACATGTCCGAGCTGTACTCCGTCGAGCAGGTCGCCGAGCGGCTCGGCCTGCACGTCAAGACCGTGCGCAACTACGTGCGCGACGGGCGGCTCAGGGCGGTGCGCATCGGCAAGCAGTACCGCATCGCCGCCGAGGATCTGGCCGCGCTGACCGGCGGCCCGGTCCCGGCCGCACCGCGCGAGGACGCCCGCCGCACCCGCCACGTCGAGGTGTCCACGGTCGTCGCCGTCGACGCCGTGTCGCGCCACGACGCCGACCGGGTCACCACCCTGGTCACCGCCGCGATCAGCGGCCCCCGCGACGGCGGCGAGCCGATCCGGGTGCAGGCCGCCTACGACGAGGAGCGGGCCCGGCTGCGCGTGATGCTGCTCGGCGGCCCGCAGGACACCGCCGAGCTGCTGCGCCTCATCGACGCGATCCTGCAGGCGCGCTGAGTCAGGACGCCAGCGCCGACGCGGGCCGCTGGGCGAACCACTCGACCTGCTCGCGCAGGTCACGGGCGTCCGCGTCGGCGGCCACGCGCGGGTCGCGCAGCGCGGCGGCGACCCGGTTCACCCCGCCCATCACCTCGGTGACCCGGCGCGGCAGGTCGAGGGCCAGCACGGGCCGCAGCGTGTCACGCGCCGCGCCGGGCTGCCCGGCCCGCACCTGCGCCAGCGCCAGCACGCACCGCGCCCCGGCCTCGTCGGCGAACGAGCGCTGCGCCGGCGGGCTCGCGGCGTACAGGGCCAGGGCGCGGGTGGCCTCGTGCACGGACCGCTCCCCCATGCCGTCCAGGCAGCCGTACACGTCCCCGGCGTAGTAGTGCTGGCGCGGCGGCGGGAACACGAACAGGCCCCCGATCGCGTCGAGGTCGTCACGTTCGTGGCGCTCGCGCAGGTCGTCGGCGCGGACCAGGGCCAGCCGGGCGGGTTCGGCCGCGCCGAGCCGGGCCAGGGCCCTGGCCTGCGCGCATGCCAGCCACGACGCGACCGACCCGGTGTGCTCCCCGGCGAGCGCGACGCCGCAGTCGGCGAACGCGGCGGCCTCCTGCGGCCGGTCGGCCCAGTACGCCAGCTGGCTCTGCAGGCCGCGGATCCAGGCCCGCAGCGGGTGGTGGCCGATGCCGTCGGCGCACTCGAACGCCATCCGCGCCAGGGTCATCGCCTGGTGGCCGCGGCCCAGGTCGTGGTTGGCGCGGGCCAGCGCCGCCGACACCAGCGCGGCCAGCAGGTGCAGCTGCTCGGAGTGCTCGGGCCGCGGGTCGGTCTCCAGCTTCGCGAAGACCCGCTCCTGGGCCTCCAGCAGCGGCCCGAACAGCTCGGTGACCGGGTCGCACAGGCAGCGGCGGGCCAGCTGCTCGACGTCGTCGCGCAGCTGCTCGACGGTGAGCTGCTCGGCGACGGTGGTGGTCGGTGCCATGGGTGTCCGCCTTTCAGTGCACGCCGGCCATCAGCTGCCCGATCTTGCGGGCGCCGATCCAGAAGCAGATGCCGACCCCGATGGCCAGCAGGCCGAGGCCGCCGTAGTAGACCCCGGCGGGCACCTTCGCGCTCAGCGGGGTGACCCAGGTGTTGAGCGCGTTGCCGGCGGCGGTGGCCAGGAACCACAGGCCCATGACCTGGCTGGCGTAGCGCAGCGGGGCGAGTTTGGTGGTGACCGACAGGCCGACCGGCGACAGCAGCAGCTCGGCGCAGGTCTGGATGAAGTACACGAGCACGATCCACAGCGGGGAGATGAGCCCGCGCCCGGCCAGCGCCCCGGCCACGCCCATGACCAGGAACGAGATGCCGATGCCGACCAGGGCCATGGAGAACTTGACCGGGGTGGTGGGCTGGCGGCGGTCGAGCTTCGTCCACAGCCACGCGAACACCGGCGCGAGCAGCAGGATCAGCACCGGGTTGATCGACTGGAACCAGGCGGTGGGGATCTCGAAGCTGCCGACCGTGCGGTCGACGTCGTTCTCGGTGAACAGGTTGACCAGGCTGCCGGCCTGGTCGTAGATCATCCAGAACAGCATCGCCCCGACGAAGATCCACACGTAGGCGCTGATCCGGGAGCGTTCCTGGTGGGTCAGCGTGTGGTCGCGGAACATCGTGACGAAGTACAGCGCGGGCACCACCAGCGCCATCACGGTCAGCGCGGTGATGACGTGCTCGGCGCGGTACGTCCCGGCGGCGATGTCGGCGATCAGCAGCGCCAGCACGATCACCAGCACGATCGCGCCGATGCGCAGGATCTTGCCGCGCTCGTGGGGCTGCAGCGGCTTGTGCGCCCTGAGCCCGACGCCTTCCAGCCGCCGCCCGCCGAGCACGTACTGGATGACGGCGACGGTCATGCCGACCGCGGCGATGCCGAACGCCACATGCCAGTCGTTCTTCGCCGCGAAGTAGCCGGTGAGCAGCGGCGCGATGAACGCGCCCAGGTTGATGCCGAGGTAGAACAGGGTGAACCCGGCGTCGCGCCGCGACTCGTGCAGCTCGGGGTGCTTGTCGTACAGCTCGCCGACCATCGCGGAGATGTTCGGCTTGAGCAGGCCGGTGCCGAGCACGATGAGGACCAGGCCGAGGTAGAACATGGCGTGGCTGGAGAAGGCCAGCGCGTAGTGGCCCAGCGCGATGACGATGCCGCCCCACAGCACGCTGCGGCGGGTGCCGATGAGCCGGTCGGCGATCCAGCCACCGGGCAGCGCCATGAAGTACACCATCGAGTTGTAGATGGAGTAGAGGGCGGCGGCGGCGACGTCGGTCATGCCGAAGCCGCCGTCGGTCAGCTCGGCGGCCAGGAACAGGGTGAGGATGGCCCGCATGCCGTAGAAGCTGAACCGCTCCCACATCTCGGTGAGGAACAGCACGACCAGGCCGCCGGGGTGCCCCATCCAGGTCTTGACGGGCGGGCCCTGCGGTGCCGTCGTGGTGGCCATCGGCGTACCCCCGGATGTGATGTTCCCCGCAAAGAAGGTCCAATCGGACGATATCGCCCTGGAGGGTGGCCGGTGAGCGGCTCTCACGAATCCGCCCGGAAGGGCGGCGTGGGTCACGCCGGGGAATCGTCGGGCCCGCCGGGTCGTTTCAATCACCGAGGCCATACGACGTGAGGGAGCTGACATGGGCGATCGGATGCTGCGGGGAAGCCGTCTGGGGGCCGTCAGCTACGAATCGGAGCGCAACACCGAACTCGCGCCGCGGCAGATGCGCGAGTTCCTGTGCGCCCACGGCCACCGGTTCGAGGTGCCGTTCGCCGTCGACGCCGAGGCGCCCGCCACCTGGGAGTGCAAGTTCGACGGCAGCGTCGCGCGGCTGGTCGACGGCTCCGAGCCGGAGCAGAAGAAGGTCAAGCCGCCGCGTACGCACTGGGACATGCTGCTGGAACGGCGCTCGATCGAGGAGCTCGACGAGATCCTCAACGAGCGGCTGGCCGACGTCCGGGCCCGCCGCGGCCGCTGACACACGCGAAGGCGCCCCACCCGTCACGGGTGGGGCGCCTTCGCGTGTCAGTCGACGATCTCGCCTTCGATGACCTCGGGCGGGCCCTGCGGCGGCTGCTGCGGGCCGGGCGGCGGCGTGCCGTGCCCCGGTGGGGTGCCGTGGCCGGGCGGGGTGCTGACCCGCACCCGCTTGGGCCCGAACACGCTGTTGGCGGCCGACGCGGGGATGCGCTTCTCGGTCGCGGCGCGGATGCGCCCGCGGGCCAGCCGGCGCACGGGCGGGATCAGCAGCAGCAGCCCCACCGCGGCGGTGAGCAGGCCCGGGATGAGCAGCAGCAGCGCCGCGGCCAGCCCGACGACCCCGTCGAGGGCCTGGTCGCCGCGGGCCTGCCCGGCCAGCCGCGCCTCGCGCAGCCGACGCCACGCCGACAGGCCCTCCCGGCGCAGCAGCACCGCGCCGAGCAGCATCAGCAGCACCGCGATCAGCAGTGTCAGGGGCAGCCCGATCAGCCGCGCCACCCCGACGAACACGCCGAACTCGATCAGCCCGAGCAGCAGCACGACCGCCGGTATCCACCGCAGTCTGCGCACCCCATCACCTCCAGCCGGGCCGGCCGGAGATCACCTCACGGCCAGCGGTCGCCCGGCTTGAACATACGCCGGATCGAGTCACGCCGGGACTGCGCACCCCACACGGTGACCTTCCACAGCGCCTCCTTGATGATGGACCCGCTCATCTTCGACACGCCGTGCTCCCGCTCGGCGAACGTGATCGGGACCTCCACGATGCGGAAGCCGTGGCGGTGCGTGCGGTGGGTCAGCTCCACCTGGAAGCTGTAGCCGCGCGAGGTGACCGTGTCCACGTCGATCTTGCGCAGGACGGGGAGCCGGTAGGCGCGGTAGCCGCCGGTGGCGTCCTTGACGCCCATGCCCATGACAACGCGGGTGTAGAAGTTCGCGCCGCGGGACAGGATGAGCCGCCGTACGGGCCAGTTGATGACCTTGCCGCCGCGCACCCAGCGCGACCCGATGACCGCGTCGGCGCCGCGCAGCGCGTCGAGCAGCCTGGGCAGCTCCTCGGGGGCGTGGGAGCCGTCGGCGTCCATCTCGACGACGGCGTCGTAGCCGTGCTCGTGGGCCCAGTTGAAGCCCGCGATGTACGCCGCGCCCAGGCCCTGCTTGCCCTCGCGGTGCAGGACCTTGATGCGCGGGTCGGCGGCGGCCATCTCGTCGGCGATGGCGCCGGTGCCGTCGGGGCTGTTGTCGTCGGCGATGAGAATGTCGACCTGCGGGGTGCTCTTACGCACCCGGGGCACGATCAGGCGGACGTTCTCCGACTCGTTGTACGTCGGGATGATCACCAGCACCCGGCCTACGCCCGGGTACCCGCTGTCCGCCTCGTTGCCGCTCACGGGGGCCTCCACTTATGCCGCTCCTGCCTGTTCAGTGTCTCGCACCTGGGTGGCGCGGCGCCTGCGCGCCACGCCCGCCGCGACCAGCAACCCGGCCGCGGCGAAGGTCAGCACGGCCTCCGGCCACGGTCCCAGGCTCGTGGCAAGGGTAGCCGTGTCGCCCAGACGCAGCCGGCGCACCAGCACCGCGCCGGTGTTGAAACCAGATGCATCATGCACAGTCCCGTCAGCAGTTACAAACCCGGACACACCGACGGTCGACGCCATGAGGCTGTCGCGTCCGTGCTCGACGGCCCGCAACCGGACCATCGCCATCTGCTGTAACGCTTCGGACTCGTCGAAGGTCGCGTTGTTGGTCTGCACGGCCAGCAGCTGCGCGCCGGAGCGTACGGTGTCGCGCACGACGTCGTCGTAGGCGACCTCGAAGCAGATGACGTCACCGACCCGGGCCGGGCCGAGGGTGAGCACGCCGGGGGCGGTGCCGGCGACGAAGTCGGTGCGCAGCAGCTTCGCCTGGTTGGTGATGGCCTGCGCGATGGGCTCGACGACGGGCCGCAGCGGCAGGTACTCGGCGAACGGGACGGGGTGCTGCTTGAGGTACATCTGCTCCGGCGCGGCCCCGGGGCTGCGGTCGGCGGGCCAGACGAGGCCGGCGTTGCGGGACTGGCCTGCTTCGGGCCCGGACAGGACCGCGCCGACGAGGATCGGCGCGCCGATGGCGCGGGCGGCGGTGTCGATGGCCGCTGCGGCGCCGCTGTTGCGCAGCGGGTCGATGTCGGAGGCGTTCTCGGGCCACACGACCAGGTCGGGGCGGGGCTGCCGCCCGGCGTCGACGTCGCGGGCCAGGGCGACGGTGGCGGACACGTGGTTGTTGAGCACGGCCTGGCGCTGGGCGTTGAAGTCCAGGCCGAGGCGGGGCACGTTGCCCTGCACGATCGCGACGGTGACGGCCTGCCCGGCGGGTGTGGCGGTGGGCACGGCGAGCCCCGCGAGGGTGACCACGGCGGCCCCGGCCAGCGCGGCGGCCGGGCGGCGCCAGGCGCGCCGGTCGGCGATCAGGTCGTGGGCGGCCCAGGCGAGCAGCCCGCCGGTGGCGGCGACGGCGAGGGTGACCAGCGGCGCGCCGCCGAGCGCGGCCAGGGCCAGGCCGGGGGCGTCGGCCTGGCTGAACGCGAGCCGGCCCCACGGGAACCCGCCGAACGGGGCCCGGTCGCGCAGCGCCTCCTGCGCGACCCACAGCAGCGCGATCGCGGCGGGCCACAGCCACGGCCGGCGGGCGGCCAGGGGGCTGACCCAGGCCAGGGCGAGGCCGAGCAGCGCCAGGTAGCCGGCCTGGAACAGGGTGAGCAGCAGCCACGGCGTGTTGCCGACGTGCAGGTTCGTCCAGGCCAGCAGCGGCCCGAAGAACACGGTCCCGGCGAGCAGGCCGAGCCCGGCCCCGGCGCGCAGCCGCCGCCCGCGTACGGCCAGCGCGAGCAGCGCCACCCCGATCGGTGCGGCCCACCAGAGGCCGTACAGCGGGAACGCGGCCAGCAGCGCCAGCCCGGCGGCCACGGCGAGCGCGGCGGCGACGGGCAGCCGCAGCGGCGCCGCGGTGCCGGGCGCGGCCGCGGTGTCGCCGGGTGCGGCCGCGGCGGGCGGTGTGCCCTGGCCGGGCTCGGTGGTGTCGCCGACGGCCGGGGCCGGTTCGGCGGTGTCGCCGGGCGCGGCGGTCTGCGGCGTCTGTGCCTGCACGGTCACCGGTCCACCCCATCTCACAAGCACTATGGTGCGCCGCGCGGGCGCGCGGCGCGGCCCACGCCGAGAGATCTTGGCCGGGGGCGGTGCAAGGTTACAAGAATCGGGGCGCGGCCAGACGGCCGCGCCCCGCACTCCCAACTCCACGGCACGGGCCTGCGACCTTCGGGCCGATCGGCGTCGGTCTGCAGCCCACCGCCGGTCGTTTTCTACTGATCGCGGACCCCGCCTGCCGGGCACGACCGCCGGTCGGCGACGGCACGGTGGAGGACCCTACGACGGTACCGGCGGCGCGCGGGCACGGTCAATTTCACCGCCCGGCCACGCAGCGTGACGATCACCGCATGCGGTGGCGTCAGCGCAGCTCAGCGGCCAGCAGCGCGGCCGCGGCGGCGGGATGATCGGCGGCGAGCAGCCCGGCGGCGGCCAGAATGTAGGACGCGTCGACGACCACGTGCGGGTGACGTGGCAGCGGCCATCCACCGGCGGTGTCGCCCAGGCCCGCGCCGAGCACGGCCTGCGCGACGTCGGGCGGGCTGTGCCGCAGCACCCCACCCGAGCCGATGACCAGGGCCACGTCGCGCAGGTCCCGGCCGCCGCGGCGGGGCCCGCCCGCGACGGCGGCCTCACCGCGGGCGTGGCGGCGCAGCGCGACGGTGACCGCCAGCTCGGCCAGGCGCCGGTCGGCGGCCCGTTCGGTGCCGTCGTCGGCGACGTACCCCGGGTGTGCCGCCCGTGCCTCGGCGGCGGCGTCCAGCGCCGTGGCCTCGTCGGGGGCGAGCAGCTTCTCGGCCAGCGCCGCGGCGACGACCCCGGGCGCGGACCAGCGCATACCGAGGTCGCCTTCGACGGTGCGGGCGGCCCACATCGTCCCGGCGACCTCGTCACGGACCCCGGCGAGCTGCTCGGCGTCGGGGACCAGCACCGAGTACACGTCGGTGGTGGCCCCGCCGACGTCGACGACGAGCAGGTCCTGGCCGCTGCGCCCGGCCAGCAGCTCGACGCCGGTCAGGACCGCGTCGGGGGTCGCGGCCCGGACCAGGGACGCGAACCGGGGCCCGCGGGACAGTTTCTTGCCGCCGATGACGTGCTGCAGGAACATCTGCCGGATCGCGGCCCGGGCCGGGCCGGGGTCGAGGACCCCGATCGCGGGCAGCACGTTGCCGACGGCGACCACCGGCACGCCCGCGCCCGCGAGCAGCGTCTGGAGCTGCTCGCGGGCGTCGGCGTTGCCGGCCAGCACCGTCGGGACCCGCCACCGGGCGGCGGCGAGCCGGGCCGCGTTGTGGCTGATCGTGTCCGTGTCGCCGCCGTCGGTGCCGCCGACGAGCAGCACCACGTCGGGCCGGGCGGCGCGCAGCTCGGCCAGCCCCGCCCGGTCCAGCCGGCCGGCGGCGACGTGCACGACCTTCGCCCCGGCCGACAGCCCGACCCGGTGCCCGGCCTGCGCGGTGACGAGGCGCTCGTAGCCGACGACGGCCAGCCGCAGGCCGCCGCCGGCCGACGAGCACACCAGCACCCCGTCGGGGGTGTGGCCGGTCGCGGCGACGGCCGCGTCCAGGCCGTGCAGCACGTCGGACCCGACGGTGGTGCGGTGCGCGCCGGTGGCGACCAGCCTGCCGCTGCCGGTGTCGACGAGGGCCGCCTTGGTGAACGTCGACCCGACGTCGACACAGCAGAGCAGGCTCACTTGGGCGGGACCACCACGGTGCCGGTCGCGGTCACGGCGACGACCGGCGGGTCGAGGACGTCGGCGGCGGACTCGGACCTGTCCGGCCGGCCCCGGCACACGACCCGGGCCTCGAAGTCGATGGTCCGCGAGCGGGTGCCCATCCGGGACACGGTCGCGACGACCTCCAGCACGTCCCCGGCCCGCATCGGGGCCTTGAACTGCACGTCGGAGTACGACGCGAACAGGCCTTCGTCGCCGTCGAGCCGGATGCACACCTCCGTGGCGACGTCCCCGAACGCGGCCAGGGCGTACGCGCCGTCGACGAGGCTGCCCGCGTAGTGCGCGTGGCTGTACGGCACATACTTCCGGTGCACGACGGTGAACCCGACGCTCATGCGACTGCTGCCTTCTTCCGCTCGGCCTTGTTGGTGATCAGCGCGTGCACCAGGTAGCTGGCTACCTCACGCGGGGTGGTGCCCCGGCCGAAGATCCGGTCGACGCCCAGCTCGCCGGTCATCAGCTCGTCGAAGCGGGGCCCGCCGACGATCAGCAGCGGCCGCCTGTCGGCCGGCAGCGCCTCCCGGAACGCCGCCGACATCTCCCGCGTGTTGTGCAGGTGCGCGTCGCGCTGCGTCACGACCTGCGACACCAGCACCGCGTCGGCCTTCTCCGCCTTCGCCGCCGCGACCAGCTCGGGCACGGTGACCTGCGCGCCCATGTTGACGACCTTCAGCTCGCGGTAGTACTCCAGGCCCTTCTCCCCCGCGATGCCCTTGACGTTGAGGATCGCGTCGATGCCGACGGTGTGCGCGTCGGTGCCGATGCACGCCCCGACGACCGACAGCTTGCGGCGCATCCTCTGCTTGACCAGGGTGTTGACCTCCTTGGCGGTCAGCAGCGGGAAGTCCCGTTCGACGACCTGGACCTTGTCGAGCTCGACCAGGTGCCGGACGCTGCCGTAGACCACGAAGAAGGTGAACCCGTCGCCCATCTGCTTGGCGTGCACCAGCATCGCCGGTTCCAGGCCCATCTTCGCGGCCAGCTGCAGCGCCGCGCCCTCGGCCTTCTTGTCGTGCGGCAGCGGCAGCGTGAAACTGACCTGGGTCATGCCGTCGCCGGTGGTGTCGCCGTACGGGCGCACGACGCTCTTCACTGGTCCTCCTCCTGCCGGGCGGGGGTCTCGAGGATGTCGGTGGCCGGGTTGTAGTAGCCGTCGGCGTGCCGGGCGACGCCGTCGAGGCCCTTGCCCCGGTCCGCGGGCCGCTTCATGATCCCGAACGTGCCGTCGGCGATCGCGTTGAGCAGGGTGTCGTCCTCGATCCGCTCCAGCAGCGAAATGGCCTCGTCGAGGACCTGGTGGGCGCGGCGCTGGATGAACCCGTCCGGCGCCGGCACGAAGTCCTCGTGCAGGTTCCCGGCCGCGCCCAGCACGTACCGCACGTTCTGCAGGGCGATGTCCCGGTCGGACAGCCACGGCGTCACCACGGCCTCGGTCATCATCCCGACCAGCAGGATGCCCTGCCCGGTCAGCGCCCCGACCAGGTTGAAGAACCCGTCGAGCAGGTTGCCCCGGAACACGTCACCGGTCATGTGCTTGGTCGGCGGCATCCACTTCAGCGGCGCGTCCGGGAACAGCTCCCGCGCCAGCAGCGCATGCGCCAGCTCGAGCCGGAACGACTCCGGCAGATCCGGGTTGATCTCGAACGCGTGCCCCAGCCCCAGCTGCCAGTCCGCCAAACCGGCCTCGTGCGCGAAGTACTCGTTGAGCAGCTGCGACACCGTCACCGTGTGCGCGGCCTCGACCGCGTCGGCGGTGGTCAGGTAGTTGTCCTCACCGGTGTTGATGATGATCCCCGCGCGGGCGTGGACCTGCCGGGAGAACCGCTGGTCGACGAACGTGCGGATCGGGTTGATGTCACGGAACAGGATCCCGTACATCGAGTCGTTGAGCATCATGTCCAGCCGCTGCAGCCCGGCCAGCGTCGCGATCTCCGGCATGCACAGCCCCGACGCGTAGTTCGTCAGCCGCACATACCGGCCCAGCTCGCGGCTCGACTCGTCCAGCGCCGCCCGCATCAGCCGGAAGTTCTCCTGCGTCGCGTACGTGCCCGCGAAACCCTCCCGGGTCGCGCCCTCGGGCACGTAGTCCAGCAGCGACTGGCCCGTCGACCGGATCACCGCGATCACGTCCGCCCCGGCGCGGGCCGCGGCCTGCGCCTGCGGGATGTCCTCGAAGATGTCACCGGTCGCCACGATCAGGTAGATCCACGGCCGCTGCTTCGGGTCGCCGTAGCGCTTGACCATCCGGTCGCGCTCGGCGCGGTTGCGGTCGATCTGCCGGATCCCGGCCGCCGCCATGCGCCGTGACGCCCGCTTCGCCGCGGTCGCGGCCCTGCCGGTGGGCACCTCGAACCGCACCGACCCCGACGCGGCCTTCTGGGCCAGCAGGGTCAGGTCGGCGGCCGAATACTCCAGGCCGTGCTGGGCCAGGCTGTGGAACACCGGCAGCGCCACCCCGTGCCCCAGACCCACGTCCTCACGTACCGCGTCGACCAGGCGGTTCACCCACGGGATCCCGTCGGGGTCCGCGCCGATCATCCCGGACAGGCGCAGGACGGCACGCTCCACCGACACGGTGGTGTGGGAACGGGCCAGGTCCACCACCGGACGCCCGGCCCGTGCGGCCAGCGCCCGAGCCCGGTGCACCAGCGCCGGGTCCAGACCGAGTTTACTGCTGCTCATAAATGCAATCTCCACGCAGAACCGTACGTACACAGACCGGCAGCTCATCGTGCTGCTCAAGACTCGGCAGGGTCCCCGAGACCCCCGCCGGGGTGCGCCACACCGCGAACGTCGCCGCCGCGCCGGGCACCAGCACGCCCTCGTCGTCGCGGTGCACCGCCCGCCACCCGCCCCGGGTGTGCGCCGCGAACGCCGCCTTCGCGCTCATCCGCTGCTGCGGATTGAAATGCCACATCGCCGCCCGGACACTGCCCCACGGATCCAGCGGCGTCACCGGGCTGTCCGACCCGAACGCCAGCGCCACCCCCGTGTGGTGCATCTGCCCCATCGGATTCGACGCCAGGCTCCGCGCCACCCCCAGGCGCTGGGCGTACATCTGCTGCTCGCCGCCCCACAGCCGGTCGAACGCCGGCTGCATGCTCGCCACGATGCCGTACTCCACGAACCCGGCGATCAGCCGCTTGTCCATGATCTCGGCATGCTCGACCCGGTGCCGCGCATCGCGGATCGCGTCCACGCCCAGCACGTTCTCGGCCATCGCGAACCCGTCCACCACCGTCGAGATCGCCGCATCGCCGATCGCGTGGAAGCCGCCCTGCATCCGGTGCCGGTGACAGTCCAGCAGATGATCACGCACCTGCTCGGCCGTCACATAGCCGTGGCCGCAGCCGCGCTCGCCGTCCAGGTACTCCCCCGACAGGTGCGCCGTGCGCGAACCCAGCGCGCCGTCGGCGTACAGGTCACCGCCCGCACCGACCGCGCCCAGCTCCCGCGCCCTGGCCGCGCCCATCAGCTCGCCCCAGAACCCGAAGATCTCCGGCAGCCCCTGCCCCGACAGGCGCAGCAGCTCCGTGAAGTCCTCCTCGCTGGACGTGCCCGGCCCGCCGCACTCGTGCACCGCCGCGATGCCCAGACTCGCCGCGTGCCGCAGCATCCGCATCTGCGCGTCACGCCGCTGCACGATCGTGATCTGCCCGAACGCGGCCTCCCGCACCACGTGGTGCGCGTCGCGGCGCACCCACCCCGACCCGTCGTAGCCCGCCGTGCCCTGCGCCAGGGCCAGCAGGTCCGGCGACACCAGCGCCGAGTGGATCGACGCCTGCGACAGGTACACGCTGCGCCCACCCGCGGCCCGCGACAGCTCGCCCGCGGACGGCGGGGTCTGCGCCGCGCCCCAGGTGCTCTCGTCGAACCCGTGCCCCAGCACCACCGCGTCCGGGCCCAGCCCGGCGGCGAACTCGGCGACGGCCTTCAGCAGCTCCGCGGCGCCGCGCACCCCCGACAGGTCCAGGCCCGCCAGGGCCAGGCCGGTGTCGGTGGCGTGCACGTGCGCGTCGACGAACGCCGGGGTCACCAGCGCCCCGTCCAGATCGACACGCACGTCCGCGCTGGGCGCCTCGGCCACCGGGCCGAGCCACACGATGTGCTGCCCACGCGTCAGCAGCGCGGTCGCGCCGGGGTCGGCGGGGCTGCGGACGACGGCGTTGTGCCAGAGCGTCGTGCGCTCGGCAGGCATGGCGGAGATCTGCATGACGTCAGTCTGCCGTGCCGGAAGCGGGCCGCGCGGCGTCGTGCGCCAGCCGGGACTCGAACATCGACCGCACCGCCGGCACCTGCCGCAGCAGATCCAGCGCATAGGGGGCGTGACCCGGCACGTACCCGTTGCCGACCAGCATCGTCACGTCCGCGGCCAGGCCCTCCGCGCCCAGCGCCGCCGCCGCGAAACTCGTCGCCATCGAGAAGAAGACCACCGTACCGCCGTCGGCCGTCGACAGGATCGCACCGTGCTCGCAGCCGGGCACGTCCACGCACACCACGGTCACGTCCGCGGCCCGCCCGCCCAGCGCCTCCCGCACCGCGTCGGCCAGCGCCACCGGGTCACGGGCGTCGGCCAGCGCCACCACGTCGGCCAGGCCCGCCTGCGCCAGGGCGGCGCGCTCGCGCTCGACCGGCACGACGCCCACGGTGCGGGCGGCGCCGGCCTTGCGGGCCGCGGCCAGCGACAGCGAGCCGCTCTTGCCCGCGCCGCCGATCACCACGACCGTCGGGCTGTCGTACTTCTCCACCACCCGCGCCGTCAGCGCCGGGGCGCCGCACACGTCCATCACCGCCAGGGCCAGCTCCGGGTCGAGGTCCGCGGGCAGCACCGCGGCGATCGAACGCGCGAACAGGATCGCGTGCCCCTCGCAGGGGACCTGCTCGCCGCCGCCGTCCCAGTGCTTGAGCCCGTCGGTGATCTTCAGGGGGGTGAGGGTGAGGGAGACCAGGGTCGCGACGCGGTCGCCCACGCGCAGACCCAGCGGCGACTCGGGGCCGACGGCCTCGACGGTGCCGATGAGCATGCCGCCGGAGCCGGTCACCGGGTTCTGCATCTTGCCGCGGCTGCCGATGATCTCCAGGACCTCGGCGCGGACCGCCGCGCCGTCCCCGGCGTGCTTGGTGGCGAGCTGGCGGTAGCTGGCCGCGTCGAGGTTGAGCCGCTCCACGGCGATCCGCACCTCGTCTGCCCCGATTTCTGGCGAATTGTCCAGACGGAGTGCGGCCTGGGGCAGCACCCCGGCCGGCTCCAGCGCGCGGTGCAGCCCGATCGGTGACGTCATTGTCCGGTTCTCCCTCAAAAAGTGCCGTCTTCCCAGGGAAGCCAGAACCAAATCTGCGGTTAGATCTGTACTCCGCGGGAAATCCTACGGCAGACTAGTTGGTACGCCGGAGAACTTCCAGTATGGTCAACGGCGACCGCAAAGGAGAGGGCCACCGATGAACGCTGGGCAACCCTACGAATACCGACGCGTAGAGCTGATCGAGCCGGACTGGACCCGGTTCCCCGGCTGGCGCGACGTCACCGCCGCACAGTGGGAGTCCGCGCAGTGGCAGCGCGTCAACTGCATCAAGAACGTCAAGCAGCTGCGCGCAGTCCTCGGCGACACCGTCGACGAGACCTTCTACACCGACCTCGAGGCCGACCAGAAAGCCCTGGCCACGATGTCCATGCTGGTCCCCCCGCAGATGCTCAACACCATGGCGCGCGAGGCACTGACCACCGAGGCGTTCTACGCCGACCCGGTCCGCCGCTACATGATCCCCGTAGCCAGCGACCGGCTCACCGAATGGGCCAGCCACCCCCACGCCAGCCGCGACAGCCTCCACGAGCACGACATGTGGGTCGCCGAAGGCCTCACCCACCGCTACCCCACCAAGGTGCTCGCCGAGCTCCTGTCCACCTGCCCGCAGTACTGCGGCCACTGCACCCGCATGGACCTCGTCGGCAACAGCACCCCCGCCGTCGAGAAGCTCAAACTCAGCCTCAAGCCCGTCGACCGCTACGACGCGCACATCAGCTACCTCAAGGCCCACCCCGGCGTCCGTGACGTCGTCGTCTCCGGCGGCGACGTGGCCAACGTCCCGTGGAAGAACCTCGAGTCCTACCTGATGCGCCTGCTCGAGATCGACACCATCCGCGACATCCGCCTCGCCACCAAGGCCCTCATGGGCCTGCCCCAGCACTGGCTGCAGCCCGAGGTCGTCGAAGGCCTCGAACGCGTCGCCCGCACCGCCCGCCGCCGCGGCGTCAACCTGGCCATCCACACCCACGTCAACCACGCCAACTCGATCACGCCGACCGTGGCCAAGGCCGCCAAGACCGCACTCGAAGTCGGCGTCCGCGACGTACGCAACCAGGGCGTCCTCATGCGCGGCGTCAACGCCACCAGCCCCGACCTGCTCGACCTCTGCTTCGCACTGCAGGGCGAGGCCAACATCCTGCCGTACTACTTCTACATGTGCGACATGATCCCCAACGCCGAGCACTGGCGCGTCTCCGTCGCCCACGCCCAGGCACTCCAGCACGACATCATGGGCTACCTGCCCGGATACGCCACCCCGCGCATCGTCTGCGACGTCCCCTTCGTCGGCAAGCGCTGGGTCCACATGGTCACCGAATACGACCGCGAGAACGGCATCTCGTACTGGACCAAGAACTACCGCACCTCCATCGAGGCCGACCACGACGCCGACGTGCTCACCAAGCGCTACGCCTACTACGACCCGATCGACACCCTCCCCGAGTCCGGCCAGAAATGGTGGCGCAAGCAGCTCGCAGAGCAGCAGGCCGACCAGTCCTGACCCGAACGACGAGGCCCCGGCCGCCGCTGCGCCCCAGCCGGCCGGGGCCTCCGCCATATACCCGCGCGCCCACCACGAAGATCACATAGGGTGCCTGGATGCCCCTGCACCACGACACCGACCACACCACCCTCACCGCCACCGACGGCACCCCCCTCGCCCGCCTCCGGCTCCGCGACGACGACGGCACCCCGCTCGCCGACGACGTCCGCCCCCTGCCCGGCGCACCCCTGCCCCTGATCGCCGCCCACGCCCGCCAGGACCTCGCCGGACGGCGCCTGCAGACCCCCGACGACCAGCTCGCCCTCGCCCTGGTCGCCACCGGCCTCAAACTCCGCCGCGCCGCCACCGACATGCGCCACGACCTCGCCGACCTGCCTCCCGCTCCCCCGCTGCCCGACGGCTGGACCCTCGCCCCCGCCGGCTGGGACGACGACCTCGCCGCCGGCCTGGCCGCCGCCTACCGCCCACCCCACCCCGACGGCGGCTGGACCGACAACGACACCCGCGAAGTCCGCGGCATGTTCGAACGCGGCGAACCCGTGCCGCCCCTCGCCGCAGCCTCCGCCCGCGTCGTCGGGCCCGACGGCCGCAGCGCCGGGCACGTGCTCTGCGCCGGACCCGCCCCCTGGACCGACGACCTGTGCGCCTGGATCCTCAACATCGGCGTCGCGCCCCACGCCCAGGGCCGCGGGCTCGGCCGTGCCCTGCTCACCCACGCACTGCACGGTGCCCGCGCGGCCGGCCTGCCCCGCCTCGGCCTCGAAGTCGCCGACGGCAACCCCGCCCGCCGCCTGTACGACGCCGCCGGCTTCCGCACCCGCACCCGCGTCCTCAGCATCGACCTGCCCTGACCGCCCGTCAGGCGGGCACCGTGCCGGCGACCACCCACAACGTCAGCGCCATCAGGAAGTCGTCGCGGGCCGCGACGTCGGCCACCGCGTCCAGCCACCGGTCCACCGTCGACGCCGCGTCACCGTCCTCCTCCCCCACGATGTGCAGCAGCAGGTCCCGCTCGAAGTACGGCACCACGTGCTGCGCCTGCGCCGGCTCCGTGAAACACACCGTCAGCGGATGGCACTCCAGCTCCCGGACACCGGCCCGGCGCAGGCGGCTGCGCAGCGTACGGCCCATCGACGGGTTGCTCATCACGCTGTGGTGCCGCAGCCGCCACAGCATCGGCGTCATGACCTCGGCGGGCAGGCCGTCGAAGACCAGCGACTCCCAGTCCGTGTCCACCAGGCAGATCCGGCCCTGCGGGCGCGTCACCCGCACCAGCTCGGCGATCACCCGCTCGGCGTCGAGCAGGTGCTGCAGCGTGCGCTCGCACCGCACCGCGTCGAACGTGCCCGTGGGATAGTCCAGCCGGGCCAGGTCGCCGGCGGTGAAGCGCACCTCGCCCGCGTCCGGATGGGTCTCGCGCCAGCGCGCGTGGCGGTGCGCCGCCAGGGCCAGCATGCTGCGCGAGTTGTCCACGCCCTCGACCCGCCCCTCGGACCCGACCAGCAGCGCCAGCGAGCAGGCCTCCTCCCCCAGCCCGCAGCCGCCGTCGAGCACGTGGTGTCCCGGCTTGACGTGCATCGCCTCAGCGGCCCGGGCCCGCGCCTCGGCGATGGCCGGCTGGACCGCCGCACGGTCCAGGTACGCGACCAGCCGGGCCTGCATCTGCGGCGGGCTCTGGTCGACCCGTGCGTAGTGCGGCGTGAGCGGGTCGTCCGTCATACCTCAATTCTGTGAGCTGCCGGGCTGCCGCGTCGCGAGCCGACCATGATCAACAAACTTGCCTGACCCGGTGCTGGCTGCGGTTTTGTCGCGGACCGCACACCCCCTACTGGATCCTAGGACGCTAGGAATAGAACTGCGGGGCGGAAATCGCCCGGCGACGCCGTGACCACCGCTAACGTGGCCGTGAAGACCGCCTAGTTGGGAGGATCGGCGCCATGCGTGAGATCGTGCTGGTCCGTCACGGGCAGACCGAGTGGAGTGCGGCAGGCCGGCACACCTCGTTCACGGACCTGCCGCTGACCCCCGAGGGCGAGCGGCAGGCGGCCCGGCTCGCCGAGCTGCTCGCCGGGCGCGCGTTCGCCGCCGTGCTGTGCAGTCCCCTGCAACGCGCCGTTCGCACCGCGCAGCTCGCCGGGCTGGACGTCACCGCGCTCGACGACGACCTGCTGGAGTGGAACTACGGCGCCTACGAGGGCCGCACCACGCCGGACATCCGCGAGCAGCGCGCCGACTGGAGCCTGTGGGACCAGGGCTGCCCCGGCCCGGGCGGCGAGACGGCCCAGCTGGTGGGCGCCCGCGCCGACCGGGTGCTGGAGCGCGCCCGCACCATGCTGACCGCCGGAGACGTCGCCCTGGTCGGCCACGCGCACCAGCTGCGCGTGCTGACCGCGCGCTGGCTGGGCCTGCCGCCACAGGGCGGGGCGCTGTTCCGGCTGGAGACGGGCACCCTGAGCGTGCTGGGCTTCGAGCGGGAGACCCCCGTGCTGCTGCGCTGGAACCTCTGACCGCCGGTAGGGTGAGGCCGTGCAGTTGATCAAATTCACCCATGCCTGCGTACGCCTCGAGGACGGCGCGCGCCGTCTGCTGATCGACCCGGGTGTCTGGACGGAGCCGGCGGCGTACGAGGGCGTCACCGACATCCTGGTCACCCACGAGCACTACGACCACGTGGACTTCGCACACCTGGAGTCCCTGCTGAAGTCCCGCGAGCTGCGGGTGTACGCGCCGGAGGCGGTGCGTGACGTCGCCGCGGCCGAGGACGCGCCCGCGGTCGCCGCCGCGATCACGCCGGTCGCCGCCGGGGACGCGTTCACCGCGGGCGGCTTCGCGGTGCACGCCGTCGGCGGAGCGCACGCCGAGATCTACGACGGCCTGCCCGGCTGCGCCAACCTCGGCTACGTCGTGGAGGGCGTCTACCACCCCGGGGACTCGTTCTTCGTCCCCGAGCAGCCGGTGACCGCGCTGCTCGTGCCGGCGGGCGCGCCCTGGTTCAAGCTGCGGGAGGCGCTGGACTTCACGCGGGCCGTGGCCCCGGCGCGCGCCTTCCCGATCCACGACCGGATGCTGTCGCCGGACGTCGGCTACGACAACTTCGACCGCTGGATGGGCTTCAAGGGCGAGACCGACTACGCCCGCATCCCCCTCGGCGAGGCGGTCACCCTCTGAATCGCCTGCGGGCGGAGATCGCTGGTTCGTGCCGGAACATGTGGTCCGGCCGCAGTCTCTGACACGAACCAGCGACCTTCACGCGTCCGGGGCGGTCCGTAGGATCGGCCGGGTGGTGACGCATCCGTTGTGGGAGGCCGGGGTGCGGGCGGTGGTCGAGCGGGCCGCTTCCGGCCATCGTGGACGGCCCTGGTCCGCGACCGGCTTCACCGACCTGGACGAGCGCGCCTCCCATCGGTGCGGGATCCTGCACGGCACGCCGTTCTCCGTGTTCGCGAAGCTCGACGGCTCGGCGTGCGGCGCGGACCGGTTCGGCGTGGAGCTGCGCGGGCACCGGCTGCTGCGCGAGCGCGGCGGAGTCCGCACACCCCTGCCCGTCGGGCCGGGCACGGCCGGCTCCCCCGCCGGGACGCTCCTGCTGCTCGAGGCGCTGCCTGAGGTGCCGGCGCAGCGGCGTACCCCCGAGCAATGGCGCGCGATCGGCCGCAGCCTCGCCACCCTGCACAGCGCCCGCGGGGACCGGTTCGGCCTGGCCGAGTTCGACGGGTTCTTCGGCCCGCTGGCCCAGGACAACCGCCCGACGGACACGGGCTGGGCCGGCTTCTACGCGCAGCGGCGGCTGCTGCCCCGGCTGCGCGACGCCGTCGGCTCCGGGAACCTGCCTGCCGAGCTGGCCACCGGGGTCGAGCGGCTGGCCGCCGACCTGCCCCGGTGGTGCGGGCCCGAGCCGGTCCCCTCCCTCCTGCACGGCGACGCGCAGCAGAACAACTTCCTGACCACCGCCGACGCGGCCTACCTGCTGGACACCGGCCCTTACTACGGGCATCCCGAGCTGGACCTCGCGCTGCTGGACTACTTCGCGCCCGTGCCCGAGCAGGTGTTCGACGGATACCGCGACGTGCTGCCGATCGATCGCGGGTTCGCGCAGCGCCGCGAACTGTGGCGGCTGCACGGCTACCTGGCCGTGGTCGCCGTCGACGGCACCTCGGCCTTCGGCCGCCCCTTCCTCGACCGCATCGCCGCCGCGCTCGCCCGCTACCGCTAGGTGATCACGGCGCCAGGGTCGTGACACGCCCTCGAACACGCCCCTAAGTTCATGATCAACGCGGGTCAGCGGTCAGCGGTCAGCGGTCGGGGGGAGGAGGGCGGGGTCGGGGTCGGCGGCTACGGCGGAGAGGACGCCGCTGAAGAAGCGGCGGATGCAGACGGCCAGGACGATCTGGAAGATGTCCTGGTCGGACAGGCCATGGGCGCGCAGGGGGGCGGCGTGCCGGTCGGTGATGGCGGTGGGGTCGGCGGCGACCTGGTCGGCGAAGTCCATGACGGCTACGTCGAGCGGGGACAGTCCGGCGTCGCGGTGGTCCTCGACGATGGCGCGCAGGCGGTCGGCGTCGTAGAAGCGGTCGCGCAGCACCTTGCTGTGGGCCAGGGTGCAGTACTCCGAGCCCAGGCGGCGGGCGGCGGCGAGGGTGACCAGCTCGTACCGGTGCAGGTCCATGCCGTCGCGGACGCTGGCGGACAGCTGTTCCCAGGCCGCGTACGCGCCCGGCTGCAGCGCGAACACCCTCAGGTAGTTCGGGATGTGGCCCGTCTGATTCGCGAACAGCGGGGAGTCGGCGGGGGTGGCGAGGTAGGTCATGCGGCGAGGTTAAGCGGATCACGGGCCGGGGCGGCAGGGCTGTCCCCCATCCGTCAGCGCGCCGCGGATTTCCCGGCCCCGGCGGGAACCGGGCGGCGTCCCCCGGACTCGCCGTGGCGTGACCCCTGACCGCTCTCCCCTCCCCCGCCGCCGTGACGGTGTCCTCGGCCGGGTGCTCACCGGTGCGCTCGCCGTGGCGTCCGTGCTGGTGGTGCTCGTGCTGTGGGCCGCCGCGGGCGGCCCGGCCGCGCTGCTCGCCGAGGGCACCGCGATCCTGGCCGCGGCCCGGCTGACCGGGCTGGTCGCCGCCGACCTGCTGCTGCTGCAGGTGCTCGCCATGGCGCGGGTGCCGTGGCTGGAGCGCGCCTGGGGGCAGGACCGGCTGGCCCGGGGTCACCGGCTGCTCGGCTTCACCTCGTGCTGGCTGATGGCGGGGCACGTCGTGCTGGTGGCGTACGGGTACGCCGCGCCCGCCGGCACCGGGGTGCTCGCCCAGCTGGCCGACCTGGTGGTGCGCTACCCGGGCATGCTGCTCGCGGCGGCGGGCACCACGCTGCTGGTGCTGGTGGCGGCGCTGTCGGTGCGGGCGGCGCGGCGGCGGGTGCGCTACGAGAACTGGCACCTGCTGCACCTGTACGCGTATCTGGGTGTCGGTCTCGCCGTGCCGCACCAGCTGTGGAACGGCGCGCACTTCGTCACCTCGCCCGCGGCGGCCGCGTACTGGTGGACGCTGTGGGGCGCCGCGTTCGCCGCGCTGCTGGTGTTCCGGGTCGGGCGGCCGCTGTGGCTGAGCCGCCGGCACCGGCTCACCGTCGCCGAGGTGCGCCGTGAGGCGTCCGACGTGTACTCGGTCTACCTCGCCGGGCACCGGCTCGACCGGCTGGCGGCGCGGCCGGGGCAGTTCCTGACCTGGCGGCTGCGCACCGGGCGGGGCTGGAGCCGGGCGCACCCGTTCTCGCTGTCCGAGGCGCCGCGCGCGGACCGGCTGCGGTTCACCTTCCGAGCCGCGGGCGACGACGGCGCCCGGCTCGCCGGGGCCGCCCCGGGCACGGCAGTGCTGATCGAGGGTCCGTACGGGACGCTCACCGAGGGCCGCCGCCGCGGCGAGCGGGTGCTGCTGATGGCCGCCGGGATCGGCATCACCCCGCTGCGGGCGCTGCTGGAGGGGATGCGGTACGCCCCCGGCGAGGTGACCCTGATCTACCGGGCGCGCAGCGACGAGGAGCTGGTGCTGCGCGCCGAGATCGACGGCATCGCCCGCGAGCGCGGCGCACAGGTGATCTACCTACCCGGCCCGCCGCCCACGGGACGGGTGTCATGGCTGACGGCGGAGCTGGCGGAGCGCTTCGCCGACCATGAGGCCCTGGCACACCTGGTGCCGGAGCTGGCCGGGCGGGACGTGTTCCTGTGCGGGCCGCCGCCGTGGATGGCCGCGGCCCGCGCGGCGCTGCGCGCGGCCGGGGTCTCCGCCCGGCAGGTCCACGACGAGCGGTTCGGATGGTGAGCGATGCGTAAGATCACGTTCTTCCTGCTGGCGACGCTGGCGGGGCTGGTGGGCCTGTTCAGCTACCGCACCAGCCTCGGCGCGGCGGTCCCCCGGCCGGGCCAGTCCCTGGCGTCCGCCGCGCCGCAGCCGACGCGGTACGCCGAGGGCCAGGTCGTCGACGGCGTCGCGGTGACCACCGACTACGGCGTGATGCAGGTGCGGGTCGTCTTCGCCGGTGGCCGGATCGCCGACGTGGTCACCCTGCAGCTGCACACCGCGCACGAGCACTCCCTGGTGCTCAACGAGTTCGCGCTGCCGGAGCTGAGGCAGCGGGTGCTGGCCGCCCAGTCGGCCGACGTGGACACCGTCAGCGGCGCGACCGCCACCAGCCGGGCGTACCTGGACTCGCTGCAGTACGCCATCGACCAGGCGCACCGAGCATGAGCGCGCCGCCGCGCCGGGCCTGGGTCGAGCAGATCATGGGTATGCCGGTCAGCCTGCACCTGCGCGGCCCCGGCCTGTCCGCGCCACCCGTCGCCGCGGCGGTGGATGCGGTGTTCGCGCTGCTCCGGCAGGCCGACGCGGTGTTCAGCACGTACCGCGCGGACAGCGACGTGAGCCGGATCCGGCGCGGGGAGCTGGCGGTGGCCGACGCGCACCCGTGGGTCGCCGAGGTGGCGGCGCTGTGCGAGCAGGCCCGCGGGCGCACGGGCGGCTGGTTCGACGCGATGCTGCCCGATCCCGGCGGCGCGCCGAGCTGGGACCCGACGGGGCTGGTCAAGGGCTGGGCGGTGGAGGCGGCCGCGCGGCTGCTGTCCGGGCACGACTTCTGCCTGAACGCGGGCGGGGACGTGGTCGTGGCCACGCTGCCCGGTCACCCGCCGTGGCGGGTCGGAGTGGAGGATCCGGCCGACCCGTCCCGGCTGGCCGCGGTGCTGCCGCTGGCGGGCGGCGCGGTGGCCACCTCGGGCACCGCGCGGCGCGGCGCGCACCTGTTCGACCCGTACCGCGGCGCGGCCGCCACCGGCGTCGCCGGGGTGACCGTGACCGGGCCGTCGCTGCTCTGGGCCGACGTCTACGCCACCGCCGCCGCCGCGAAGGGCGCGACCGGTCTCACGCTGCTGCCCGGCACGGGCTACGAGGCCCTGCTCATCGAGCCCGGCGGGCGGCGCCACACCACCGGCCGCTTCCCCGGCACGTGCGCAGCCGTCTGACCAGGGCGGTCAGTCGGCGAGGTGGATCTTCGGGGCGCGCTGCTCGAAGGGCGTGGACAGGACGACCGTGGTGCGGGTGGTCACGTTGGCCCCGGTGCGGATCTCCTGGAGGAGGCGCTCCAGGTCGGCCGGGGACGCGACGCGGACCAGCAGGATGTAGAAGTCCTCACCGGCCACCGAGAAGCACGACTCGATCTCGGACAGGTGCGCCAGGCGCTCGGGGGCGTCGTCGGGCTGCGCCGGGTCGAACGGGCGGATCGCCACGAACGCCGTCAGCGGCAGGCCGATCGCGTTGTAGTCCACCCGCGCGCCGTAGCCGGTGATCACGCCGCGCTGCTCCAGCCTGCGCACCCGCTGGTGGACGGCGGACACGGACAGCCCGACCTTCTCGGCCAGGTCCGTGTACGACATACGCCCGTCGGCGGTGAGGGCCGAAACGATGGCCTGGTCGGTCTCTTCCACGGCGCTCAAGCTACACCGCCGTCGTGTTCGGGCGCACCAGCACTTTCAGCGCCTTACGATCGTTCATCGAGGCATATCCGCCCGGCACCCCGTCCAGCCCGACGGACACGTCGAACACCGGCGACGGGTCCAGCGTCCCGGCCAGCACGTCGGCGAGCAGCTCCGGGATGTACGCCCGGGCTGGGGCCACCCCGCCGCGCAGCGCGACGTTGCGGCCGAACATGTCCCCGATGTCGACGCCGGCCGAGCCGCCGTGCGGCACCCCGACGAACCCGACCGCCCCTCCGTCGCGGGCCGCGCCGATCGCGGTGCGCATCGACTGCTCGGTGCCGACCGCCTCGATGACGGCGTGCGCACCCTGGCCGCCGGTCAGCTCGCGGACCACGGCGATCGCCTCGTCGCCGCGCTCGGGCACCACGTCGGTCGCGCCGAAGCGCCGCGCCAGCGCGGTGCGCGCGTCGTGGCGGCCCAGCGCGATGATCCGCTCGGCGCCCAGCCGGTGCGCGGCCAGCACCCCGCACAGGCCCACCGCGCCGTCGCCGACCACGGCGACGGTGCCGCCCCTGCGCACCCCGGCGGCGAGCGCGGCGTGGTGGCCGGTGGACATCACATCGGACAGTGCCAGGATCTTCACCAGCTCGGCGTCGGAAAGCCCGGCGGGGAGTTTGACCAGGGTGCCGTCGGCGTACGGGACGCGCACCGCCTCGCCCTGGCCGCCGTCGGAGCCGGGCTGCCCCCAGAAGCCGCCGACCGGGCAGGAGGTGTGCAGGCTCTCGCGGCAGAAGTCGCAGGTGCCGTCCGACCACACGAACGGGGCGACCACCACGTCGCCCGCGCGTACGCCGGTCACGTCGGCGCCGACCGCCTCGACCACGCCGAGGAACTCGTGCCCGATGCGCTGGCCCGGCTCGCGCTTGGCGACGCCCTGGTACGCCCACAGGTCGCTGCCGCAGATGCAGGCATGCGTCACCCGGACCACCGCGTCGGTGGGGTGTTGCAGGACCGGGTCGGGCACGTCCTCGATGCGGACGTCGTGCGGGGCGTGGATCACGGCTGCGCGCATGTGATGATCCTAGTCGGGCGGGTTGTCCGGGTCAGCGCGATGCCCGGTGCTCAGTGGCGCTCGTGCAGCAGGCAGAACTCGTTGCCCTCGGGGTCGGTGTAGACGGACAGGTCCTCCTGCTCGCGCACCAGGGTCGCACCGGCGGCGACGACCGCCGCCCGCTCCGCCTCGCCGGCGACGATGTCGAGGTGGATCCGCCCCACCGGGAGCAGCTCCACCGCCTGCGCGATCCACACGTCCGGCCCCGCGCCCGGATGGCGCAGCAGCACCGACTCGCCCTCCTCCAGCGAGCGCTCGGCCAGCGCGATGCGATCCCCGTCGACCGGCGGCAGGCCGGTGACCAGGCTCCAGAACGGCGCCATCAGGTACGGGTCGCGGCAGTGGATGACTACCGAGGAGATGTACGGCATGGGCGACACCGTAGCCGGGTAGGCGGGCACGGCCGACCGAATAACCGATCGGCCTTGACATGACGCCTTGGCGGCCGCCTACCGTGTGTAGCCGCTACCGGTCCCGGAACCGGTTCCGTGAGGCGGCAGTGCTGCGGAGGTCCACATGCGCGTGACGATCGCGGACATCGCCCGCCTGGCCGGGGTGAGCAAGGCGACGGTGTCGCGGGTGCTCAACGGCCGGCCCGACGTGGACCAGGCCACCCAGGCCCGCATCCAGGACATCATGGCCGAGACCGGGTACGTGCCCAGCGCCCGCGCGGTCGGGCTGGCCAGCGGCCGCAGCCGCACCGTCGGCGTGCTCGCGCCGTCGCTGCACACCCCGTGGATGCCCGAGCTGTTGCAGGGTGTCGCCGACGGGCTGGCGCCGACCGGTTACGGGCTGCTGCTGCATGCCGCCGCCGGGGACGGCCCGGCGCTGGAGCGCTTCGCGGCGAGCGTACGCGCGCACGCGGTGGACGGCGTGCTCGCCGTGGACCCCGGCGAGGCCGCCGCCGAGCTGTGTGAGCTGCACGAGCGCGGCCTGCCGGTGGTCGTGGTGGAGACCGGCGGGCGGCCGACCGGGCTGCCGTCGGTCGGCGCCGACTTCGCCGGGGGCGGCGCGGGCGCGGCGGATCTGCTGCTGGCCGCGGGCCGGCTGCGCATCGCCATGATCACAGGACCCGCGGCGGACGGGTTCGGCGACGCGTGCGCGGAGGGTTTCACCGACCGGCTGACCGGCACCGGCGCGGTGCTGCGGGCCAGCCACGTGACCGAGGCCGACGGCTCCGAGCAGGGCGGATACGACGCGGTGCAGCGGCTGCTGCGGGCCCGGCTGTTCTTCGACGGGCTGTTCGTGCACGGCGACGCGATGGCGGCCGGGGCGCTGCGGGCGCTGCACGAGTCGGGACGGCAGGTGCCGGGCGAGGTGGCGGTGGTCGGGCTGGGCGACGTCGCGCCCGCCGCGTACACGTCGCCGCCGCTGACCACGGTCCGCGTGCCCTGGGCCGAACTCGGTGCCGCCGCAGCTCGTGACCTGGTCAGCCGGCTCGACGGCGGGTGCCCGGCCGCGCCGCCCGCGCCGCTGGCGACCGCCCTGGTGGTACGCGGCAGCACCCCGCCGGTGGGCCGGGTCCCGGGCCAGCGCACCCGCCGGGCGCGCGCCGAGCAGCTGCCCACGATCGGCGCCGCGGCACCGTTCCCGGAACCGGTTCCGGAGCGCTGACCTGCGCGGATCAGGCCAGACGGGCGAGCAGGGCCGCCGGGTCCAGCCCGGACGGCAGATCGCTGACCTGCCCGTCGCCCAGCTCCACCACCCGCCACGTGCCGTCGTCACGCAGCGCGACATCGGTGGTGACGAACGGATGCCCGAACGCCGCCACGAGCGGCGCGATCGCCGACAGGTCGGGTGCGGCCGCCAGGTCCGGGGTGTCGGGGTGCGGGCCCGTCAGGACGGGCTCGCCGTGCACCCACCACACGCGGGCCTCGACCGTGCGGCCGTCCCGGCGCACGAAGTGCTCGAACCGGCGTACCACGAGGCCGCCCTGCAGGGTGTCCTCCTGCAGCTCGACCAGCCTGGCGAGCACCTGCCGCAGGTGCGCGGCGTCGGCGAGGTCGGGCACGAAACACGCCTCGGCCCACTCGTGCTTGCGGGACTTCACGTAGTCCTTGACCACGGCCGGACCGCCGCCCAGCGGCGCGGCCAGCGCGGCGGCCTGCTCCGTCGTCGGGACCACCCCGGGCTCCCACGGTGTCCACACGCTGCGCGGCGTCACCTCGGCCAGCGCGGCGTACCAGCCGGGCAGCTCGTGCGCGGCGTGGTAGGCCGCCGGCGAGACATGCAGGGTCACGCCCCGCGCCGCGAGCGCCACGGCCAGCTCGGCGTAACGGCCGGCGGGGACCATCCAGCCGCGATACCAGACCTCGCCCAGGTCTCGCGGGATGCGCCGCACGGCGCCCGCGACATCGCCGGCGAGCAGCGCGTCGTGGTCGAGCAGCGCGACGGTGCCGCCCGCCTCCCGCACCGCACGCGCCTGCCCGGCGAAGTGCGGGTCGACGCGGCCGGGGGTCAGCGGATCGGCGCAGAACACAAAGGACACAGCCGTGGAGCCTAAGTGATCGAAGCTCCCGTCATGCCGCTCGGGCACGGCATGACGGGAGCTTCGATCAGGGGCTCAGCGGGTCCAGAGCACGGCGTGGTAGCCGCCCGTGGTGGTGCTGAGGTTGCCCTGGCCGACGGTCTGGCCGTGCTTGTTCACCGCGTGCGCCCGGGACTGCGCGCCCGGGACCAGCCCCGGCAGCAGGTGCGGCGTGCCCGTGGGCGACCAGAACACCGCGCGGACCCCGGACGCGTCCTGCCGCCAGCCGACGACGTGGCGCGCCTCGTTGATGTCGGTGGTGCCCGCGAACAGCGTGCCGGACGGCGTGAACAGCGGCTCGTTCATGTCACCGGCCCGCCAGACGAACGGCACGTAGTACGGGTGACCCGTCACCGCGGCGACGTCGCCGTAGTCGTTGATCGCGGTGCCCTCGGCGCCGAGCAGCCCGTAGAGCCGCACCGTGCCCGCCTGCCACGTCGCGGGCTGGTCCTCGGCGGTGCCGGAGACCATGCCGTACCGGTTGACGCCGGAGGGCACGAACGGCTGGCCGGACGCGGTGGTGAGCCGGCTCAGCACACCGCCGGCCCAGCGGAAGCCGCGCAGCGTGCCGCTGTCGACGTAGTAACCGACGACCACGCCCGCATCGTTGACGTCGACGGCGACGCTGTCGGCGCCGAGCGAGCCGAGATCGATCATGCCCAGCGCGGGACGCCACAGGAACGCGTGCGTGGTGACGCCGTCGGCGAGCATGCTGTAGCCGACCACCCAGCCGTTGTTGTTGACGGCCTGCGCGGAGGCGCTCGGGCCGCCCAGCGTGCCGAGATCGGTCATGGTGCCGTTGCGCCACCGGAACGCCCGCTCCGGCGGGTTCTCACCGGTGCCGACCTGGCTCGCCCCGACCACGACCCCCTGGTCGTTGATGTCGTGCGCGACGCTGCAGCAGGTGCCGGTCAGCGTGCCGAGGTCGACGGCGTGCAGGCCGCCGCTCGCCGCCGCCGGGGCGGCGGTCGGCGACACGGCCAGCACGACGGCCGCGGCCGCGGCGGACATGGTCCGGCGGAGTGTCTTCACGGGCGCTCGCTCTCACTGGGGGACGGTGGACATCACGCCGTGTGACGGCGTGCACCCACGGTCCCCCGTGAAGCGCCGGTCACGCAGTCAGCATGCTGACCGCGGGTGTCCATTGCGGACCTGTGAACGAACTGTCAAGATGCCAGCCGGTGCATCCAGGACTCCACGTCGGACGCGGTGCGCGGCAGCCCGTCCGACAGCATCCGGTAGCCGGTCTCGGTGATGAGCAGGTCCTCCTCGATCCGGAAGCCCATGCCCCGCAGCTCCGCCGGGATCAGCCCGTCGTCGGGCTGGAAGTAGATGCCCGGCTCCACGGTCAGCACGTGCCCCGGCGTCAGCGTGCCGTCCAGGTACGTCTGGGCGCGGGCCGCCGCGCAGTCGTGCACGTCCAGGCCCAGCATGTGGCCCGAGCCGCACAGCGTCCAGCGCCGGTGCAGGCCGCTCTCCTCGTCCAGCGCCTCCTCGGGCGACACCGGCAGGATGCCGAGATCGGCCAGGCCGTACGCGTACACCCGCATCGCCGCCCGGTGGAAGTCCCGGTAGGCCGCGCCCGGCACCAGCGCGGCCAGCGCCGCGTCGTTGGCCTTGCGGCACAGCTCGTACAGGTCGCGCTGCAGCGGGGTGAAGTGCCCGGAGATCGGCACCACCCGGGTGATGTCGGCGGTGTAGAGCGAGCGCGTCTCCGCGCCCGCGTCGAGCAGCAGCAGGTCGCCGTCGCGCACCGGGCCGTCGTTGTCGATCCAGTGCAGCGTGGCGGCGTGCGCCCCGGCGGCCACGATCGAGTGGTAGCCCACCTCGTTGCCCTCCAGCCGGGCCCGCTGCCAGAACACGCCCTCCAGCAGCCGCTCCGAGGTGGCCTTCGCCTGCGGCAGCGCGCGCACCACGTCCTCGAAGCCGCGCGTGGTGATGGCGACGGCCTCCTCCAGCTGCGCGATCTCCCAGGCGTCCTTGACCAGCCGCAGCTCGGCGAGCACCGCCTTCAGCTCCGCGTCGCCCGGCGACGGCGCGACCGCCGTGTCGACCTCGGCGTCCAGGCCGCGCAGCACCAGCGTCGGGGTGTCCGGCTTGAGCGCGGCGAGCAGCTCGTCCCGGTGCCGGGTGGCCATGCCGAGCGCCCGGGTGCTCTCGCCCAGGGTGGGGCGGCGGCCCGCCCACAGCTCGCCGTAGCGGCGGTCGCGGAAGAACTCGCCGTTGTCACGAGCCGAGCGCGGGCGCAGGTAGAGCACGGCGTCGCCGTCCGGCTCCACCACGACCACGCCGTCGCTGGACTGGTCGCCGGTCAGCCACACGTACGCCGAGTGCGGCCGGAAGCGGTAGTCCTGGTCGTTGGCGCGGGTCTTGAAGGTGCCCGCCGGGACCACGAGCCGGTGCCCGGGGAACGCCCGGTGCAGGGCGGCGCGCCGGGCCGGGGTCCACCCGGCCACCTCCGCCCGCGGCAGGTCGTGGTGCTCGGAGTCGAGCCAGCCCGTGCGCATGAACTCGTCCAGCGCCGCGGAGACGGGCAGGTCGTGACTACCGGTGTGGAATCGCTGCTCGGCCATGGCGCAGACAGTACCGTACCCCGGTTGACTCCTTACACCCCCGCGTTCGCCGGTCCGCCGTCGGCCGGTTCAGACCGTCAGTTCGGCCGGCTCCACGTCGTGCGCCTCGATCGCGGCGGTGTCGGCGTCCTCGGTCACCGCGACGGCGAACGCGGCCAGCCCGATCGCGGTCACGTCCTCGGCGATGGCCCAGTATCGGTCCGGCACGCCGGTCTGGGCGTCCAGCAGCGCGCGCACGTGGTGTCCGCCGTAGGCGCCCAGGCCCGCGCCCGCCGCGCCCAGCACCGCGCCGGCGAGGGTGCGCCGCAGCCCGCGATCGTCGGACCAGCCGATGACGCCGCCGGCCAGGCCGCCCAGCGCCAGCCGGGCCAGCAGCGGCCCCTTGTTGAGCCTGCTCGGGGTGGTCGGCAGCTTGTCGGCGACGATCTCGCCCGCGGCCGTGGCCACCAGGCTCTTGCGCACGGCCGGGCTGGCCAGCAGCTGCGTCTGCACCAGCTTGGCGAACCCGGACTTCGCACGGCGGCCCTTGCCGCGGCTCTGCACGGCGACCGCCAGCGCGGCCAGGCCCAGCTGGGAACGCATGCCGGTGGCCACGCCCAGCGCCAGCGGCCGCAGTACGGCGATCGCGCCCATGCCACCAGGCTATGCCGGACCGCGCCCCGCCGCCCGCGCTACGCCGATTACCCCGGCTGGGAGGGCTGCACGCGGGTGGCGAGGAAGCGGGCCGGGTCGTCGAGGATGCCCTGGACGACGGCGCGGGCGGCGCCGATCATGGCCGCGTCGGCGCCCAGGGCGGACGCGCGGACCTCGACCGGCGACCAGGCCGCGGTGAGCACGCGGCGGGACAGCTCCCGTTCCAGGGCGGGCCGCAGCCAGTCGATCAGCTCGGCGTAGTGGCCGCCCAGCACCACGGTGGCGATGTCGAGCAGGTTCACCGCGCCGGACAGCGCCACACCCAGGGCCGTCCCGGCCTGCTCCAGCGCGGCGAGCACGGGCGCGCGGCCCGCGCGGGCGCCGTCGCCCAGGTCGGCGAGCACGGGCCGGTCCCCGTCGGCGGCCAGGCCCGCCGCGGCGCGGATCGCCTCCTCCCCGGCGTACTGCTCCAGGCAGCCGCGCGCGCCGCAGTGGCACGGCGGGCCCTGGGGGTCGATGGTGACGTGGCCGATCTCTCCAGCCCAGCCGTGCGAGCCGCCGAACAGCTCGCCGTCGAGCACGATGCCGCCGCCGACGCCGATCTCGCCGGAGACGTAGAGGAAGCTGTCCAGCCCGGTGGCGTGCCGCTCCCCCAGGGCCGCCAGGGTCGCCTCGTTGCCCGCGCCGAGGTCGAGGCCGTGCAACGCCGGGAACTCGGCCGCGGCGGGCAGAGCGACCTGCTGCCAGCCGAGGTTGGGTGCGACGCGGATGGTGTCGCCCTCGATCAGGCCGGGCACGGCCATCACCGCGCCCGCCGGGACGAGGCCGAGGGCCCCGACGGCGGCGGCGGTGCGGTCAGCGAGCCCGGCCAGCGCCCGCCAGGTCTGCGCGGGCGTGCGCTCGCGCTGGTCGAGGTGGCGCAGCTCGCGGTGGCGGACCGCGCCGGTCAGGTCGACCGCGCACACCGCCAGGTAGTCGACGTTGACCTCCATGCCGAGCCCGGCCGGGCCGGTGCCGGCGGGCACGATGCCGGTGCCGGGGCGGCCCACGCCGGAGCGCGACACGGGACGCAGTTCGGCGACCAGGCCCCCGGCGATCAGCTCGTCCACGATGGTGGAGACGGTGGCCCTGGTCAGGCCGGTTGCGGCGGCGATGTCGGCCCGCGACGGCGGCCGGGGTGCGGCCGTGACCTGGCGCAGCACCAGGGCCAGGTTGTGGTCGCGCAGGCTGCGTTGACGCACCGGATCATCACGGCGCGGCGGGCGGGCGGGCATGGTCTTGACAATGCCACACCCTATAAGTTCAATGGCTGAACAAACAAGATTTCAGGGAGATGACATGACGCAGCCGACTCCGGCCGACAAGTTCACGTTCGGCCTCTGGACCGTGGGCTGGGCCGGGCGTGACCCGTTCGGCGACGCCACCCGCGACGCGATCGACCCGGTGGAGACCGTGCACCGCCTCGCCGAGCTGGGCGCGTACGGCGTGACGTTCCACGACGACGACCTGATCCCGTTCGGGTCCGACGACAGCGAGCGGGAGCGCGTCATCAAGCGCTTCCAGGCCGCGCTGGCCGAGACGGGCCTGGTCGTGCCGATGGCGACGACCAACCTGTTCACCCACCCGGTGTTCAAGGACGGCGGCTTCACCAGCAACGACCGCGCCGTGCGGCGGTACGCGCTGCGCAAGGTCATGCGCAACATGGACCTGGCCGCCGAGCTGGGCGCGCAGACGTACGTGCTGTGGGGCGGCCGCGAGGGCACCGAGTACGACGGCTCCAAGGACGTGCGCACCGCGCTGGAGCGCTACCGCGAGGGCCTGGACATGCTCGCGCAGTACTCGACCGACCGGGGCTACGGGCTGAAGTTCGCGCTGGAGCCCAAGCCGAACGAGCCGCGCGGCGACATCCTGCTGCCCACCATCGGCCACGCGCTCGCCTTCATCGAGTCGCTGCAGCACAAGGACATGGTCGGCCTCAACCCGGAGGTCGGGCACGAGCAGATGGCCGGCCTGAACTTCCTGCACGGCATCGCGCAGGCGCTGTGGCACGGCAAGCTGTTCCACATCGACCTCAACGGCCAGCGCGGCATCAAGTACGACCAGGACCTGGTGTTCGGCCACGGCGACATCGTGAACGCGTTCTTCCTGGTGGAGCTGCTGGAGTTCGGCGGCGCCGACGGCGGCCGGGCGTACACCGGCCCGCGCCACTTCGACTACAAGCCCTCGCGCACCGAGGACCTGGACGGCGTGTGGGCCTCGGCGGCCGCCAACATGCGCACGTACCTGCTGCTCAAGGAGCGCGCGGCGGCGTTCCGGGCGGACCCGCGGGTGGCCGAGGCGCGCGAGGCGGCCCGCTACCACGAACTGGCCGTGCCGACCCTGGGCGCGGGCGAGAGCTACGACGACCTGCTGGCCGACCGCACCGCGTTCGAGGACTTCGACGTCGACGCCCAGGCGGCCAAGGGCGGCGCCTTCGTCCAGCTCAACCAGCTCGCCCTGGAACACCTCCTCGGCGTCCGCTGACCCGGCGCGGCTGCGCCGCGCGTGAAGATCGCCGTCTCGTGTCGAAACCTAAGGCGTCACCAGAGCTTTCGACACGAGACGGCGATCATGCCCCCAGCCGAGGGGCGGCGGGCGTCAGGACGCCGTGGCCAGTGCCTGGCGTGCCTCCGCCGGGCGGCGGCGGAGCAGGTTGTCCAGCGCGAAGGCGCCGGGGCCGAGGACCGCGATGATCAGGAACGACCAGCAGAACAGCGCCGCGGTCTCGCCGCCGTTGTTGAGCGGCAGCAGCGCGATCTCCTGGTGCACGACGAAGTAGGCGTACGCCATCGAGCCGGAGCAGAGCAGCGCGGCCGGGCGGGCGCCCAGCCCGGCGATGACCAGCAGGCCGCCGGCGAGCTGGATGAGCGCGGCCCACCAGCCGGGCCAGGCGGCGAACTCGACGGCCTGGCCGGAGCCACGGTTGCCGCCGAACCAGCCGAACAGGGAACTCGCGCCGTGGAAGGCGAACAGCAGGCCGGTCACGACCCGGAAGAGGGCTAGCGTGAGCGCAGCCGAACGGGCGGAGGACATGGAGGTCTCCTCAGGGTAGAGATCTGGATGTCGTTTGCCCGGATGCATTCCACATTAGATTCAGACAGTTGAATCAAGCAACCACTGTCCCATCGATCGGGATATATGAATCATGCTCACAACCGGCGCATTCGCGGAATCGGGGAGGCGAGCAGCCACAACACCCCGGCGAGCGCCCCCACGGTGGCGATCCAGAGCGTCTCCCGTACCCCGATCGCCGTGCCCAGCGCACCGCCCAGGAGCGCGCCGACGGGCCGGATGCCGTAGTTGATGGTGCGGTGCGCGCCGGTGACCCGGGCCCGCAGCTCGTCGGGGATCACGCTGGCCTGCAACGACCCAGCCGCGGTGTCCAGCAGCATGACGCCGACCCCGGACAGGAACTCGGCGGTGAACACCATGGCCAGCACCAGCCAGTGCGGCCCCTCGGCGAGCGGGATGAGGATCAGCGGGGCCGGGAACATCAGGTAGCCGAAGACGTACATGGGCCCGACGCCGAACCGTTCGGCGGCGCGCCGGGCGATCGCGGCTCCGATCAGCGCGCCCACGGCGGCGAGGCCGAGCCCGATGCCCAGGACGGCGGCGGTGATGTGCAGCTCGGTGGTGAGGTACAGGATGACCAGCGCCGCGTACATGTAGTTGAACAGGTTGATGGTGGTGCTCGCGCTGACCGCGGCCCGCATGATCCGGTGCCGGGTGATGAAGGTGAGGCCCTCCTTGAGGCCGAGGCCGCGCCGCGGCACGGGCACGGGCTCCACGACCTCGACCCTGGCGATCATGACGGCGGAGAAGGCGAACGACAGCGCGTCGAGCAGCAGCGCGAACGGCGCGCCGACCAGGCGCACCAGCACGCCGCCGACGCTGGCCCCGGCCACCGTGGAGAACGCGCGCGAGCCGTTGAGCAGCGCGTTGGCCTGCAGGAAGTCGTCCCGGGAGACCAGCGACACGAACAGTGTGCTGCGGCAGACCTCGAACAGCACGCTGAACGTGCCGACCGTGAACGCGACGAGGTAGAGCTGCGTCATGTCCAGCGTGCCGAGCAGGTAGAGGGCCGGGACGGCGAGCAGGGCGACCGCGCGGGCCACGTCGGCGGCGACCATGATCTGCCGCTTGTACGCCCGGCGGTCGGCCCAGCCGCCGAACAGCAGGGAGAACAGCAGGTTGGGCACGAGCGCGGCGGCGGTCAGGTAGCCCATCTCGGCGGGGCCGGCCGCCGCGACGAGCACCGCGAACAACGGCAGGGCGAGTTCGGTGATCTGGTCGCCGAGCAGCGAGACGCTCTGCCCGGTCCAGTACCGGCGAAAGGGGGTCTGCCGCAGCAGCGGCGGGAGCCAGCCGCGGGTGGCGGGGGTGGCGGTGGCGGTCATGAGGGGTGCCTCCGGGGGTCAGGGCTGCTCGATGGTCGTCACGTAGTAGCCGAGGTGCACGGGGCGGGCGCCGGGCGGCCGCAGCGACGGGTCTGCCTGGCGCGGCCGGTACTCGTCGAACAGCGCGTCGATGCGCCGGGACAACCCGCCCAGCTCCTCGGGGGTGAGGTAGGCGAGGTCGTCACCTGGACCTGTGACGGACCGCCACGCGGGCGGGTCGTCGTCGCGGCGGCCCAGCCACTGCATGGCGCGGTCGTAGAGGCGGCGGATGACGACCGCGTCGAGGTGGTCGGCGGCGGCCCGCATCTCGGGGTCGTCGGAGGCGGCGGTCCAGGTGGTGGACAGCGCGGTCGCGCGCCACGGCTTCTCCCGTGCGTCGGCCCCCTCGACCCGTTCGACCAGGCCGTACTTGGCGAGCTGGCGCAGGTGGAAGGAGCAGCTGGGCACGCTCTCCCGGAGCAGGCCCGCGGCCTGGGTCGCGGTGAGCGGGCCCTCCCGGCGCAGCAGGCCGACCAGGGACATGCGCAGCGGGTGCGCGTAGGCGCGCAGGGCGAGGGGGTCGCTGAGGGCGACGGCAGGACGCTCGGACATTTGCTAAAGATATCTTTAGAAAGATTCCTCTAGAAATCCGGCCCCCACCGTCGCGTATCTGACATACCGGTCCTTCGATCGAGGTAAGTCGATCATGTGTCGAGGCCGGTACCGCCGAGTACCCCGCGCTCAGCAGCACTCACGAAAGTTCTTTCATCGAAGGACGGAGATGCCTGGCACTTCCAAAGTTCTCACAGCTTCTATATACATAGGCCTCAGTGGCTACCGTCACACTCCACTGAGTCGGGGAGGACTCGTGAAAAGAACCCTCGCGGCCGGCAGTGTCGCCCTACTCGTGGGCGCCATGCTGTCGGTGTCGGCAACCTCCGGCAGCGCGGCGCCCGCAGGCGCCTCGCCCGTCGGCGTCGCCGCCGCCGAACGCGCCCTCGCGGAACACCCGTCCGACGTCCGCGCCGCATCGGGCGATGCCTACCGCATCGACCGCAGCATCAGCGACGCCGGCGGCACCCACGTGCGCTACGAGCGCACGTTCCAGGGCCTGCGGGTGTACGGCGGCGACTTCGTCGTGCACACCGGCGCCAACGGCGTCTACAAGGGATCTTCGGTCGGCCTGGAGGCCCCGCTGACGCTGTCGACCACCCCGAAGGTCACCAGCGCCAAGGCCGCCCAGACCGCCCGCGGCCAGTTCAGCGGCACCGTCGCCACGGTGGGCACGCCCGAACTGTTCGTCGACGCCAGCAGCGGCAAGGGTCGGCTGGCCTGGGAGACCGTCGTCTCGGGCATGCGCCCCGACGGCCAGACCCCGTCCGAACTGCACGTCATCACCGACGCGGTGAGCGGCGCGGTGCTCGGCTCCTTCGACGAGATCAAGCACGTCAACGGCACCGGCAACAGCGTCTACTCCGGCACCGTCACCGTCGACACGACCCTGTCCGGCTCGACGTACTCGATGATCGACCCGTCGCACGGCAACGGCCGCACCTGCGACATGAACAACGGCACCTCGACCTGCACCACCTTCACCGACGCCGACAACGTCTGGGGCGACGGCACCAACGCCAACCGGCAGTCGGCCGGCGTCGACGCGCACTTCGGCGCGGCGAAGACGTTCGACTACTTCAAGAACGTGCACGGCCGCAACGGCATCTTCGGCAACGGCCAGGGCGTGCCCAGCCGGGTCCACTACGGCAACGCGTACGTCAACGCGTTCTGGGACGGCGCGCAGATGACCTACGGCGACGGCTCGGGCAACAGCCGTCCGCTGGTGTCGCTGGACGTGGCCGGCCACGAGATGAGCCACGGCGTGACCGAGGCGCTGGCGGGCCTGGTCTACTCGGGTGAGTCCGGCGGTCTGAACGAGGCCACCTCGGACATCTTCGGCAACATGGTGGAGTTCTACGCCGCCGCGCCGAGCGACCCGGGCGACTACCAGGTCGGCGAGAAGATCAACATCAACGGCAACGGCACGCCGCTGCGCTACATGTACAACCCGTCGCTGGACGGCGCGTCGCACAGCTGCTGGTCCACCAGCACGCAGAACGTCGACGTGCACTACTCGTCCGGTCCGGGCAACCACTTCTTCTTCAACCTGGCCGAGGGCACCGGCGCCACCGCGTACGGCACCAGCACCCCGTGCGGCTCAGCCCCGGCCGTGGTCGGCATCGGCCGCACCAAGGCCGAGAAGATCTGGTACCGCGCGCTGGACGTGTACTTCACCTCCAGCACCCGCTACGTGCTGACCAGCAACCCCGGTAACACGGCGCGGGCGTACACGCTGTCGGCGGCCACCGACCTCTACGGCCTGTGCTCGCTGGAGTACAAGACCGTGCAGGCCGCCTGGACCTCGGTCAACGTGGCCGGCAACGACGCCGCCTGCCCGGCGGGCAACGACTTCTCGCTGGCGGCCGCGCCGTCGTCGGGTTCGGTCAACCCGGGCAGCTCGATCAGCAGCACCATCACGTCCACGCTGACCAACGGCAGCGCCCAGACGGTCAACCTGACCGCCTCCGGCCTGCCGTCGGGCGCCACCGCGTCGTTCAGCCCCACGTCGATCAACTCGGCGGGCGGCACCTCGACGCTGTCCATCGCCACCACCGGCAGCACCACGCCCGGCACGTACGCGGTGACCATCACCGGCACCGGCGCCAGCTCGACCCGGACCACGACGTTCAACCTGACCGTCAACGGCCCGCCCGGCTGCTCCGGCACCAACTCCACCGACGTGGCGGTCCCCGACAACACCACCGTGGAGTCGTCCATCACGATCAGCGGCTGCACCGGCAACGCCGGGGCGAGCAGCACGGTCGCGGTGAACATCCTGCACACCTACATCGGTGACCTGGTGGTGAACCTGGTCGCGCCGGACGGCTCGACCTACCTGCTGCACAACCGCACGGGCGGCAGCGCCGACAACATCAACACCACGTACACGGTCAACCTGTCCGGTGAGGTCGCGAACGGCACCTGGAAGCTGCGGGTGCAGGACGCGGCGTCGGCCGACACCGGCACCATCGACACCTGGACGCTGAACCTCGTCGGCGGCGGCACCCCGGCCTGCACCGGCACCAACGGCACCGACGTGTCGATCCCCGACAACACCACCGTCAACAGCCCGATCACCCTCGCGGGCTGCTCGGGCAACGCCTCGTCGACGTCCACCGTCGCGGTCCAGATCGTGCACACCTACATCGGTGACCTGGTGGTCACCCTCGTCGCGCCGGACGGCTCGACGTACGTGCTGCACAACCGCGCCGGCGGCAGCGCCGACAACATCAACCAGACATACACCGTCAACCTGTCCAGCGAGGTGAAAAACGGCACCTGGAACCTCCGCGTCCAGGACGCCGCCTCAGCCGACACCGGCTACATCAACACCTGGACCCTCACCCTCTAACCCCACCCCCCCACGGCGCTGCCCCGGCCCTCCCGCCGGGGCAGCGCCCCTTTTTGGTCCCCCCTCTCCCCCGCCGATCTTGCGCGAAGCGTGGGTACGACACGCACCAACGGGGCAAATGGGCAACAGTTCGCGCAAGATCGACGCGATCTTGGGGACGGGAGCGGGGCGTGGCATGCTGCGGGCATGCGGGTGATGGTGGTGGGGGCGGCGGAGCTGACGGCGGCGGGGCGGGCGGAGCTGCGGGCGATGCTCGACGGCGCGTTCGACGGGGACTTCGACGACGATGATTGGGCGCACGCTACGGGCGGGGCGCACGTGCTGGCGTTCGACGGGGACGAGCTGGTCGGGCACGCGTCGGTGGTGGGGCGCACGCTGTGGTACGACGGGCGGCCGCTGCGCACCGGATACGTCGAGGCGGTCGCGGTGCGGCACGGGTATCGGGGGCGCGGCCGGGGCACTGCGGTGATGGAGCAGGTCGCGGCGCTGATCGAGCGGGAGTACGAGCTGGGCGCGCTGGCGTCGGCGGAGCTGGCGATGCCGCTCTACCGGCGGCTGGGCTGGCGGCTGTGGCTCGGGCCGACCCACGTCAACGGCCCGGACGGGCGCGTGCCCACGCCGGACGAGGACGGCGGCGTCTTCGTGCTCACCCGCCCCGGCGGCGACCCCGATCTCGACCTTACCGAGCCGCTGACCTGCGACTGGCGTACCGGCGACGTCTGGTGACCGCGGCCGGGCCGCCCGCCGGACCGGCTGCCTCTGATCGCCCGACGCCCCGGCGCTGGTAGATCTTGTGCGTTTGTTGCTGTCCGGACGACACGAAGTGCACAAGATCGGCTGCTGCCGGGCGGTGCGGGCCGGTGCGGGCACCGTTCCCGGCGGTGGGTGAAGATGGTGGTCATGACGGCTGGGATCTCCGGGGCCGATCCGCTCGTGGAGCGGATGCGCCCGTTCGGCACGACCATCTTCGCGACCATGTCGGCGCTCGCGCTCAAGACGGGCGCGGTCAACCTGGGGCAGGGCTTCCCGGACACCGACGGCCCGGCGGAGATGCTGGACGCGGCCGCGCGGGCGCTGCGCGAGGGGTACAACCAGTACCCGCCCGGCCCGGGGCTGCCGGTGCTGCGCCAGGCGGTCGCCGCGCACCAGCGGCGGTTCTGGGACCTGGAGTACGACCCGGACGGCGAGGTCGTGGTCACCGCCGGGGCGACCGAGGCGATCGCGGCCGCGATCCTGGGCCTGTGCGAGCCGGGCGACGAGGTGGTCTGCTTCGAGCCGTACTACGACTCGTACGCGGCGAGCATCGCGCTGGCGGGGGCGGTGCGGCGGCCGGTGACGCTGCGGCCGGGCGACGGCGGGCGCTACGGGTTCGACCCGGCCGAGCTGCGCGCCGCGTTCGGGCCGAGCACCAGGCTGGTGCTGCTCAACACCCCGCACAACCCGACCGGCAAGGTGTTCACCCGCGAGGAGCTGACCCTCATCGCGCAGCTCTGCCAGGAGTTCGGCGCGTACGCGGTCACCGACGAGGTGTACGAGCACCTGGTCTTCGACGACGCGGGCACGCCGCACATCCCGCTGGCGTCGCTGCCCGGCATGCGTGAGCGCACGCTGCGGATCTCGTCGGCGGGCAAGACGTTCTCGTGCACCGGCTGGAAGGTGGGCTGGGCCAGCGGGCCGACCGCCCTGGTGTCGGCGGTGCTGCGGGTCAAGCAGTTCCTCACCTTCGTCAACGCCGGGCCGTTCCAGCCCGCGGTCGCGGTGGCGCTGAACCTGCCCGACGACTACTTCACCGGTTTCACCGCGGGCCTGCAGGAGCGGCGCGACCAGCTGCGCGCGGGGCTGGCCGAGGCCGGGTTCGGGGTGCTGGCCGCCGAGGGCACGTACTTCATCACCACCGACATCCGGCCGCTGGGCGGCTCCGACGGCATCGAGTTCTGCCTGGGGCTGCCCGAGCGCAGCGGCGTGGTGGCGATCCCGGCGCAGGTGTTCTACGACGACGTCGACGCGGGGCGGCACCTGGTGCGGTTCGCGTTCTGCAAGCGCCCCGAGGTGATCGCCGACGCCGTCGCCCGGCTCAAGCAGTGAACCGGGCCGCCGCGGGTGCCCGCCCGCGGCGGCCCGGCCGACCGCGGGCTGCCCGGTCCCGCGGTCGATCGACGGCCCGCTCCCTGGCCGTCTTCAGTGGTGGCTGACGGTGGCGCGCGGCATCGCGCCGGACTGGAGCAGCTCCCACATGTGGCGGCGCCGCGGTTTGCCGCTGGACGTGCGGTGGATCAGCCCGCGGCGACCGGCGACCACGGTCAGGAACGGGTCGGGGCCGAACTCGCCGCGCAGCTGGGCGGCCACGTCCTCGGTCCACGGGCCGGGGTTCGCCTCGACGAAGACGACCAGCCCCGGGCGGCCCTCGCGCAGCGCGCCGACCACGACGACGTTGCCGCGTTCCACCCCGGCCGCGGCGGCGACCTTGACGTCGAGGTCCTCCACGTACACGTTGCGCCCGCGCAGCTTGACGCTCTCCCCCATCCGGCCCAGCACGTACAGCTGTCCCTCGTGGAGGAATCCCGCGTCGCCGGTGCGCAGCTCGCCGTCGACGAAGCGGGACGAGACGCCCGCCCGGCCCGCGTGGTATCCGGCGGCGACGGAGCCGCCCCGGACCGCGATCTCGCCGAGGCAGCCGTCGGGCAGCTCGCCGCCGTCATGGTCGACCAGCCGGACGGTGAGGTCGTCGGCCGGGTCGGGCAGGCCGTGGCCGATCATCCAGCCGGAGCCGGGCGGGGTGTCCGCCTCCGACAGCCGTCCCTTGGCGTCGAGCTGGACCGGCTCGCCGAAACGCAGCTTGGCCCAGTCGGGCCGGACCACCTCGGCCAGGTCGCCGGGCGGGGGTGACGTGACGGCCAGGGTGCACTCGGCCAGGCCGTACGACGGCTGGAAGGTGTGCGGCCGGAAGCCGGTCCCGGCGGCGAACCGGGCGAACCCGGCCAGCGCCGCGACGTCGGTGGTCTCCGCCCCGATGCAGACCGACTTCCACTCGCTGAGGTCCAGGCCGGCCAGCCGTTCCGGCTTCACGCGCCGGGTCGCGTACGCGAACGCGAACGACGGCGACGCCGACGCCGTGGCCTTGCCCGGCGCGAAGCAGGCCAGCCAGCGCAGCGGGTCGCGGATGAACTGGTCCGGGCGCATCAGCCACAGCGAGCCCTGGTGGCAGATCGGGAACAGGAACAGCCCGATCAGCCCCATGTCGTGGTAGAGCGGCAGCCACGAGGCCATCGCGTCGCCGTCGCGCCACGCGTTCATCCGCGCGATGATCCGGAAGTTGGCCGCCAGGTTGTCCCAGGTCACCCGCACTCCACGCGGGCGGCCGGTGGACCCGGAGGTGAACTGGAGCAGCGCCAGCTCACCCCGCGGCTGCGGCGTCAGCTCCTCGGTGGCGTCCTCGCGGGGCACCAGCGGCGCGTCGGTCCGCCCGGCGGCGGCCATCGCCCGCACCGCGACCGGCTCCAGCCCGGCGCTGGTCACCACGAGGCTCGGCTGCGCCTGCTCCAGGATCGCGGCCACGTGTGCGACGTACTCGTCCTCGCGCTGGAAGCTGGGCGGCACGACGGGGCAGATCGCCGCGCCGGCCGCCCACACCCCGTAGATCACGGTGAGCACCGGGTAGCCGGTGGGCATCAGCACGCACACCGCGTCACCGGGACGCACCCCGGCCGCGGCGAGCTGCGCGGCGGTGCGCCGGGCGGCCGTGGCCAGCTCCGGGTAGGAGGCGTAGGTCCAGCCGCCGGTCTCGTCGGCGAGGTGCACCCCGCGGTCCGGATGCGGCTCGGTGAGCCATCCGGTGTGGATGTCCGGCACGTCGTCCCCCCTGGATTGGCCGGTGTGCTCTGCTGCGGAGAAGGCGGCTCCAGGGACACCCCCGCATCCCTGGAGCCGCGTGTCAGGCGACCCTGACGGGTGCGCCGAGCCTCGGCGTGAACCGCCCGGTGCGACCCATGTACTCCTGGTACTCCGCGCCGAACTCGGAGACCGCCAGGCGGCGCTCCTCGCGGGCGGCGGTGAGGTTCAGCGCGATCACGCCGTAGAGGAACGTCGCGCCGGTGACCCAGTGTGGGTGGTAGAGCAGCGCGGCGAACAGCGCGAAGATGAACGACGCGTAGAACGGGTGCCGGATCCAGCGGTACGCCCCGTAGGTGACGATGCTGCGCGGCGCGTCGTTCTCCTGGTGCCACAGCGAGATCGGGATGCGGTGGGTGCCGAGCGTCATCCAGATCAGGGCCACCGACGCGACGCTGAACGGCACCGCGGCCACCGCGAGCCACCGCGACCACGACGCGGGCGCCAGCGCGGCCCAGCCGGCGAAGTACGCCCCGACCAGGAACAGGCACGCGACGAAGAACGGGCTCGCCGTCGCCCACCAGCGGGCGTTGAGCGTGCCGTCGGACCGGAAGAAGATCCGCGGCAGGATGCCGATGAACGCGAAGTTCAGGGTCAGCAGGACCAGGACGGGCTCGTTCAACGCAGGGCGTCCTCTCGTACGGGCAGAGCGGGTGACGGGACAGGGGCGGCGGGGCGGCGGCCCGGCAGCCACCAGTTCCACCGGCCCATCAGGCGCATCGAGGCGGGCACGATGACCAGGCGGATCAGGGTGGCGTCCAGCGCGACGGCGACGGCCAGGCCGAAGCCGAGCTGCTGGATCGGGTTGATGCCGGTGAGGGTGAACGCGCCGAACACGGCGAGCATCAGCACCGCCGCACCGGAGATCAGCGGCGCGGTGCGGGCCAGGCCGGTGGCGACGCTGACGGTGTCGTCGCCGGTGCGCTGCCACTCCTCCCGGACCCGGTTGAGCAGGAACACCTCGTAGTCGGTGCTGAGCCCGAACAGGATGGCCAGCAGCAGGATCGGCACGAAGTTCTGCACGTACCCGTGGCTGACCGTGCCGAGCAGCTCCACCCCGAAGCCGTGCTGGAACACGATCGCGAGCAGGCCGAACGTCGCACCGACGGACAGCAGGTTGAGCACGATCGCCTTCAGCGGCAGCAGCAGCGACCGGAACGTCACCAGCAGCAGCACGTAGATGATCAGGAGCATGATGCCCAGGACGTACGGCAGCTTGTCGCTGATGGCCTGGTTGGCGTCGACGCCCTCGGCGGTCTCGCCGCCGACGACGCCGCGCAGGCTGTCCTGCGGCAGCTTCGCGACCTCGGCCCGCACCCGGTCGTAGAGCGCGATGACACCCGGGCTGGCCGCATGGTCGTCCGGGATGACCTCCAGCACGACGGTGTCGCGCTCGGCGGAGACGAAGTGCTCGACGGTCTGGCGGGCGTCGGCCGGCAGCCGGTCGAGCGCGGCCAGCGCCGCGACCGGCCGGGCCGGATCCACCGCGCGCAGCACGTCCAGCGGCGAGTCGACCCGCTCGACGTGTGGCAGCGCGCGCAGGCGCTCGGCCAGGCCGGTCAGCGCCGCCCCGTGCGCGTCGGTCAGGTCGCCCGCGACGGTCACCACCACCTGCATCGGTGAGGCGGCGCCGGAGCCGAACTGCTCACGCATCAGGTCGTAGCCGTAGCGGACCGGCGAGGACTCGGGCACCACCCTGGCGTCGGGCGTGAACGTGCTCATGCCCAGGCCGGGCACGGCCAGCGCGATGAGCGCGATCGCCGGGGGCAGCAGCCACAGCACCGGACGGCGCATGATCCGCATCGCCAGCCGGTACCACGGGTTCTCGGACACCTCCAGCGAGCGGGCCCGGCCGCCGGGCAGCTTGACCGCGCCCTTGAGCACCCGGTCGCCGAGCAGGTAGAGCACCACGGGCAGCACGAGCACGCTGCTGAGCACGGCGAACGCGACCACCAGCACGATGCCCAGCGCGATCGAGCCGATCACGTTGAGCGGCACCAGGAACAGCGCGGACGTGGACAGGGCCACGATCAGGCCGGAGAACAGCACCGTCTCGCCGCTGGTACGCAGCGTGGTGACCAGCGCCTCGAAGCGGTCGCGGCCGCGCCGCAGTTCTTCGGCGTACCGGGAGATGATGATCAGGGAGTAGTCGACGCTGACGCCGAGGCCGATCATCGTGGCCGCGTTCTGCACGAAGATGGACAGCTCGAACCGGCTCGCCAGCAGGGACAGCAGGCCGAAGGTCAGGCCGAGGGCGGTCATGCTGACCACGAACGACACCGCGGTGGCCACCACGCTGCGGTACAGCCACAGCAGGATGACCAGGATCAGCGGGAACGCGATCAGCTCCGCCTCGGTGAGGCTGCTCTGGCTCAGCGCGTTGATCTCGCCGAACAGCGACGCGGCGCTGACCAGCGACACCCGCAGCCCTTCGGCGGCGAACCGGTCGGCCAGCTCGCCCTGCACGCCGGGCAGCACCCGGCGCGCGGTGCCGTCGTCGACGTCGAGGCCGACCAGGGTGACCACGGTGCGCCGGTCGTCGCCGACGAACGCGTCCCGGCCGGGGCCGGTGAGGCTGAGCCAGCCGTACGAGCTGGCCGCGTCCAGCCGCTCGTCGTCCAGGACCGCCCGCACCGCCCGCCCGGCGCGCTCGGCGAACTGCGGGTCGGCGGCGGTGTGCCGCTCGTCGTGCACGAGCACGACCAGGTTGCTCTCGCCCCGGCCGGTGAAGCCGGAGCGCAGCGCCTGGGCGGCGAGCTGGGAGTCGGAGCCCGAGACGTACCAGCCGCCGCCGCTGAGCTTGCCGGCCAGCGGCAGCGCGGCGACCCCGGCCCCGGTCAGCACCACGAGCCAGGCGGCCAGCAGCAGCCACCGATACCGGCGGATCGCGTGCGCGAAACGCTCAGCCATGGTTCGCCGCCGACCGCGCCCGCACGTCGGCGGCCTGCGTGGTGTTGAGCAGCTCGACCAGGTCACCGACGGTGCTCACCCGGTGCAGGTCCTCCTGGGTGAAGATGGCGTCGAACTCCTCCTGCAGGTCGACGGCCATCTCGACCAGCAGGAAGCTGTCGAGAGCGAGTTCCTTCAGCGTCGTCTCGGGGCGCAGCCGGTCGACCGCGACACCCGAGGTGACGCTGATCCGCTCGGCGACGGCCGCGAAGGTGGCCTGCATCGCTTACTCCGTTTCGGTTCCGTGGTAGTGCTCGGTGGTCTCGCCGAGGAACTCCAGGCGCTGGCCGTACTCCGCCAGCGTCTTGGCGTAGACCTCGTCGTCGGCGGCGGTGAACCGGGCCAGGGTCGTGTCGATCAGCTCGGCGCCGTACTTGCCGGCCAGGTCGGCCAGGGCGTCGCGGACGTACTTCACGTGCCAGCGCTCGTCGAGCATGATCTTCTGGATGGTCGCCTTCGCCAGCGGATGCGTGCCCGCGTAGCGCTGGTGGCGGCCGTACTGGCCGATGACCCGCTTCTCGAAGACCTGGGTGATCGCCATGACCTCCATGACGTTGGCCGGCATGCCGACCGCCTCCAGGTACTGGTCCTGGTAGGCGCGGTTCTGCGGGACCGGCGTCAGGTCCATGTCGTCCAGGCATCTGGTCCAGTAGTTGGCGTGGTTGGCCTCGTCGGTGAAGTGGTGCGTGACGTCCACCAGCAGCGGGCCGCGTACGGTGCGGGCCACCCGGCCGAAGAACAGCGCCCCGTTGATCTCCGAGGCCCGGTAGTAGCTGAGCAGCCAGCGCTCGTTCTCGCTCACGGCCTGCTTGTTCACAGCGCGCCCTCCAGCTGACGGGTCACCGGCTGCCGGCCCCAGCGCGAGGCGACCAGGTGGTCGCAGACCGCGTCGGCCAGCGCCAGCGGATCGGGCGCCGCGTAGCCCGGCCAGGCCGCGCGCAGCGCCTCGTTGCGGAACGTCTTGTGCAGGTAGAGCTGCGTGCCGAACGGGGCGACCGAGGCCACCGCCTGCTCGATCGGGCCGCCCTTGAGCCGCCGGGCGATGTCCACCATGTCGTCGAAGCTCTGCCGGTCGCAGTAGATCGGGCGCATCAGGTTGCGCCGCCGGAAGTTGTCGTCCCGCTCGTACACGTCGAACGTCAGGTCGATGAGCTGCCCCAGGGTCAGCGTCTGCGCCGGGTCGGGGGTCACGTGGTAGATCCCGGCCGGGACCTCCGGGCGGACCAGGTGCGCCACGGCCGCGCTGGTGAACGCCGCGGTGCCCAGCGCCAGCGGGGTCGACGGCTCGCCCGGCATCAGCGACAGCAGGCCGTAGTAGAACAGCTTGAGCGTGTTGTGGAAGGCGTTGTACTGCCCCACCGTGCCGCCGTCGTCCTCGGCGATGACGGTGGGCAGCCGCAGCACCGACAGCGGCAGCCCGCTGTCGAACAGGTGCTGCTCGGCCCGCCACTTGGACCACTCGTAGAAGTTGACGAACCCGGCGTCCTCGTGGCGTCGCTCGGGCACGTCGCCGGTGTGCCGGCCCGCGGTGTACAGCGTGGACAGCAGCGTGAAGCGGCCCAGGTCCGGGCAGCGCCGGGCGAACCGGGCCAGCCGCACCGTGCCGTCCACGTTGACCCGCTGCGCGGTCTCCCGGTCGACGCTGAACCGGGTGACGGCCGCGGCGTGCACGATCGCGGTCACCCGGCGCGGGTCCACCTCGGCGAGCGCGTCGTCGCGGGTGAGGTCCGCGCCGACCACGGTGACCCGGCCCGGCGCCGCGCGGCCGAGCTCGGCGTCCAGCCGCTCCCGCTTGGCGGCCAGCTCGGCCGCGTCGGCGGCGCGCACGGCCAGCACGAACTCGCCGTCGGTCGTCTCCAGCAGCGCCGACACGGCCCGGCGGCCCAGGTAGCCGTCGGCTCCGGTGATCAGGATGCGCATGCGCGTGCTCCCTCGCTCACAGCTGCACCTCGCGGGCCACCGTGCGGGTGGCCACGGTGACCGCCGCCTGGGCGGGCGACGGCCAGTCGGACGGGTCGAGGCCGTGCCGGTCGGTGATCGCCCACAGCCAGCGCTCGATCCCGAAGGCCAGGCAGGCGGTGTTCACCGGGCGCCCGGCCCGGCGCAGGCCGAACGCCGCGCCGAAGTGGTCGTGGTGCAGGTTCACCGACGCGATGGCCAGGTCGCCGCCGTAGGTGGCCTCGTGCTTGCTCGGCTGCAGCCGCTGCATCAGGTACTGCGGGTTGTCGCGCGGCCGGAAGAACGGATCGGTCGCCGTCGGCCACGCCACCGGCAGGTCCAGCAGCCCGAGGAACTCGTCGGTCACCGCGCGGGCCTGCGCCAGGAACGCCTCCGTCTCGTCCTGCGTGCCCAGGCACACGATCTCGCGCATGGTGAACGCCCACTGGCGGCGCAGCGGCTCGTAGCGCTCCTCGTGCCGGTAGCAGGTGTTGCGGGTGGTCAGGTACACCGGCGCGGAGAAGCTGCTGCCCTCGTGCGCGTGGTAGAGGTGGTAGCAGGCGGCCGGGGTGAGCACCGAGGTCACCGGGGCCAGCGGGGTGAGGTCCACCGCGCCGCTCTCGGTGACCGGCTCCCCGGCCAGGAACTCGTCCAGATGGGCCGGGTCCAGCCGGACCGGGAACGTCGCCTGGTGCGGGAACGAGTGCAGGTAGTCCAGCCGCTGCAGCCGCTCGGCGGGCAGCGCGGCCGGATGCCGCTCGTCGGCCGCCTCCCAGACCGAGGCGAGGGTACGGAACGCCCGGTCGCACTCCTCCGCCAGGCGCAGCAGGGGGCCGCTCAGCCCGGCCTGGCCGGTCTCGTACCAGCGCAGCCCGATCGAGGACAGCCCCGCCGACACGGTGACGGTCACGACGCCGCCCGCGCCGGGCCGAACTTCGCCAGCAGCGTGTCGATGTCGCGGAAGTCGCCCGCGCCCAGGTCCTCCACGTCGATCGGCTCGCCGCGCAGCCGCTCCAGGAGCAGCAGCAGCTCCGGCACGTGCAGCGAGCGCAGGTAGCGGCGCTCGAACAGCGGGGTGGTGCCGGTCAGCTCGGCCGGGTCCAGGTCCCTGGCCTTGCCGAGGATCCACTCCCGCAGCGCCTGGCGGATCTCGGGCTCAGAATGCATCGGCAGGCTCCTTGACCAGGATTCCGGTGGAGGTGAGGTGACCGAGCAGCTTGGTGGAGGTGCGCCGCCGGTGCTCGCGCTGCGCGGGCGCGGCCCAGGCCTGCTCGGCCAGGTCGTACGGGTCGGCCAGCCCGGCGTCGGCGTACACGCCGGGGTTGTAGTACTCGCGCCAGCTGGTGACGAGGAACTGGGTGAGGTGCTCGCGCACGTCCTCGATCAGCTCGTCGTCCCAGGCGGGGGCGCAGGCCCGCCACATCGCCTCGACGAGGCGGCGCCCGAAGATCAGGTGCCGCGCCTCCTCGAAGTGGTGGTTGTTGTTGATGAAGCGGGCGACCGGGTGCAGGCGCTCGTCGCGGCCCTGCCACCAGTTGTAGCGGTCGACGATCTCCTCGAAGATCATGACCCGGGCGAAGAACAGGAAGTCCTCCACGTCGCGCGGCCGTTTCACCTCGAACGACACCTGCTTGGTCGGGTAGACCCGGGCGTAGCGGGTGCAGAAGCCGCCGAAGAAGATGCTGTGCTTGTTCTCCTCGTCGAGGAAGTGGTGCAGGTAGTCGGCCACGTCGGCGAGGTCACGCCGGTAGAGCCGGGCGGCCAGCCCCTGCATGAGGCCCTTCTCGCCGTGGATGTTGAGGCTGTAGAAGTTGGCCGCCTCGTGGAACGCCAGCCGGCAGCGCGCCCGCTCGTCCAGGGTGTCCCAGACCGGCGTGCCGTACAGGCTGAGCAGCTCCGGCGAGCTGAACCACTCCGTCTCCGGGTCCACCGACTCCGGCCAGTCCACGGCCGTGTACGGATTCTGGTAGGAGCGCTGCGACAGCCGGCTGAGCCGGTCCGAGGTCTCCTTCAGCGACGCGATGGCATCGCGCAGCCGCGCGGCGGCGGTGACGGTCACACCGCCTCCAGGATCAGGCTCTGCCAGTTCAGCCCGAAGCCGGCCATCATCAGCACCACCCGCTGGCCTGGCCGCAGCTGCCCGGACGCGATCAGCTGCGCCAGGTTGACGATGTTGTCGGCCGAGATGATGTGCCCGGCGTCGGGCATGGACGGGAACCACACCCGGTCGAGCGGCACGCCGAGCAGCCGGGCGAGGATCTGCCAGGCCTTGTCGTTGGTGTTCTGGGTGACCACCCAGTCCACGTCGGCGACGGTGAGCCCGGCCCGGTCCAGCGACTCCCGGAACAGCCGGTGGGTGAAGGAGAAGTAGGAGCCGACGGTCTCGTCGTCGGTGGCCTGGCCCAGCGCGCCGTTGGTGATCTGGTGCGCGCTCACCAGCCGGAAGCCCTCCGGCTCGCGGCCCACCAGGCAGGCCGCGCCGCCGTCGGAGATCAGGTTGTACGCCTGCTCGTAGATCGCGCCGTCCGGGAAGCGGTCGGCCGTCACGCACAGCACCTTGCGCCAGCTCGGCTCGGCGGCCAGCAGCGCGCCCGCCAGGCGCACCGAACCCGGCATCGCCGTGCACGCCTGCTGGTTCAGGCCCAGCACCACCGCGTCGGTGAGGCCGAAGGCGGCCTGCAGGCGGCTGGCCGGGAAGTCCATCAGGTGCTTCACGTCGCGGGTGCGGGCGAACTCGGCCGGGTCGCCGGCGTTGCCGTTGAGCGGCAGGCAGGTGGCGTAGACGATGGCGTCGATCCCGGTCAGCCGGCCGGTCTCGGCCAGCTGCTGGGTGACCGCCTCGGCGAGGCCGTACGCGGACTCCCCCGGCTCGCACAGGTGGTGCCAGGCGAAGCCCGCCGACTCCAGGTCCTCGGCCGACGACAGCAGCCGTCCGGCCGCCTCGGACTCGGTGACGTGTGTCTTGCGGGAGCCGAGCGCGTACACGAAGTCGCTCACGTACACGTTGGACATGCGCCATCCCCTCGCGGTCGCTCCAGCCTGCTGCCCGTCCGTGGGCGGGGTCCATGAAACCGCAGCGCGCAAGCCGAACGGAACGTCGCCGCAGCAAGCTGCCAGCGGAGGAGCCGCCGGCGGGCGGAGTGTGACCACAAGCTGCCAAGCCGCCGTCCCGAAGTCCGGACGCCTGTCGCCGATGCGACGGAGATCGTTGTCTACGCAGGTGACATTGTTCTCAGCCGCCCGGGCGGCCGAGTCGCAGGCGCAGGTCAGCGTCGGCAATGCGCCGGTCTGACCCCAATCAGCGCCATCGTTCGCCCTGCTGACACCTTTCCGTGATTGCGGGACCGTCCACATTGGCCTAGGCTCGTGATCTTGAAGCGCCGTGCCGCCCGGACAAGGCTCTGTACAGCTGCGCAGTCGCCACACGTGTACGGACGGGAACATCGGCCGGAAACATCCCGATCGTAGTTTGTGGATGGCTACGTGCGTGGAGGGGCGCGCGGCCGAAACATTCGAGCACGTCATGTTCCTGCCAGCAGTCCGAAACTCGGGGGGAGTTTTGATGAAGGCATCGCAGAGCGGCCTGCCGCACCGGGGGTTCCACGAACCCCGGGCAGGTCACCCCAGGTCACGTCCGTTCGAGCCGGCACCGGACCACCACGACGAGGTGGAGACGGTCCTGTCCCAGGCCCAGGAGCTGATCGAACGGGCCATGTCGCGGCGGCGCGGCAACGGCCACCACATCCGCCACCTGCCCGGCGACGACGCGGTGTTCCACGCGGTGGCGGGCGAGGCGATCATGCGGGCGCGCCGCGAGGTGCTGTGCGTGCTGTCGGCCGGGGACATCGCCGACGACCGCCGCAACCACACCGTCGACCTGCTCCGGCACGCCGACCGGCGCGGCGTCCAGGTCAAGGCGCTGGTGCCGGCCTCGGCCACCGGCCCGCTGGCCGCCGCGGACCGGGCGCTGTGCGACCACCCCGGCTTCCGGTCGTGGGACTTCCAGGGCCAGAACCTCGTCATCACCGACGGCCGTGAGGCGATCCTCCGTAACAGCGCCGACGACCGGGCCGGCGCGCAGACGGTGCTGCTGGCCGCCCAGCCACTGGTGCACTTCCTTTGCAGCGTCTTCGAGGTCAGCTGGGGTGCGGGCACTCCCCTGGCCGAGATCGCCCGGCTCAGCGACAAGCTGCGCGAGGAGACGGCGCAGTCGGTCCTGACCTACCTGGGCGCGGGCACCAAGGACGAGGTGGCCGCGCGGCGGCTCGGCATGTCGGTCCGCACCTACCGGCGGCACGTGGCGGAGATGATGCGCGACGTGAGCGCGACCTCCCGCTTCCAGGCCGGCGTGCGGGCCGCCGAACTGGGCCTGGTCAGCCGGGGTGGTGGGGCGATCGCGACAGCGGTCGACGACGGCCCGGCGCAGGACGAGCCCGAATGACGTGACGGCTGCCGGGCGCTCTCCCACCTGCCGGACGTATGCGGCGGGCGGTCGGCGCCACCCGCCCACCAGGTTGCCGACACCGTGTCAGTAAGATGCCGACATGTTGTCAGCAAAAGAGGTCGGACGGTGCCCGTGTTCCTAGCCGTCCGCGAGCTCCGCTTCGCCCGTGCCCGTTTCGCGCTGATGGGAGCGGTCATCGCTCTCATCGCCGTGCTCATGGTCCTCCTCTCCGGCCTGTCCCAGGGCCTGGTCCGCGACGGCGTGTCCGGGCTGCAGCAACTGCCGGTCACCTCACTCGCCTTCAACCACGGCGTCGCACGTGACGCCGCGTTCACTCGCAGCGTCATCAGCCTCGACACGGTGGACGTCTGGTCCCGCCGGCCGGGTGTGACCCAGGCCGCCCCGTTCGGCAGCGCCCTGATCAACGCCCGCAGCGGCTCGGGCGTCGAGATCGACCTCGCGCTGTTCGGGGTCGACCCCGGCTCGTTCCTCGCCCCACAGGTCGCCACCGGGGCACCGCTGGCAGCCCCTGACGGCATCGTGGTCAGCAGCACCGCCGTCGATGCGGGCCTGCGACTGGGTGACACCGTGACCGTGGACCGGCTCGGCACCCGGCTCACCGTCGTCGGCGTGCTGGCCGAACAGCACACCTTCGGCCACGTCGACGTCGCGTATCTGCCGCTGGCCGCATGGCAGGCGATCCACGCGGGCGCCGGGCCGGACGAGCCCGTCCCCGATCGCGCCCGGCGGGAGATCACCGCGGTCGCGGTCCGGGGCGACGGCGTCGATCTGGCTGCAGGCGACGCCGCCGCGGGCACGGAAAGCATGACCCTGGCCGAGTCGTACGGCGCCTCTCCCGGCTACACCGCCGAGACGTCGACGCTGACCCTCATCCAGGTGTTCCTGTACCTGATCTGCGCACTCGTCGCCGGCGCGTTCTTCACCGTCTGGACCATCCAGCGCAAGCACGAACTCGCCGTGCTGCGCGCGCTCGGCGCGCCCACCGGCTACCTGCTGCGCGACGGGCTGGCGCAGGCGCTGGTGCTGCTGCTGGCCGCGGCCGCCGTCGGCATCGGCGCCGGGGTCGGGCTGGGCTCCCTGGTGGGCGGCGGCGTGCCGTTCGCACTGGAGGCGCGAGCCGTGGTGCTGGCCGCCGCACTGCTGGTGGGCCTGGGCCTGACCGGAGCAGCGGTGGCCATCGCCCGCATCGCCGCCGTCGACCCGGCGACCGCACTGGGAGGAAACCGATGAACGCTCACCCCGAGACCAGCCGGCAGGCCTCCACCACGGCCTCTCTCGACCCCACGCCGCGAGACGGCCTCACCATGCGGGACGTGACCTTGCGGCTCGGCGACGGCGACGACACCGTACGCGCACTCGACAGCGTGCACCTCACCGTGGCCGCGGGCGAATTCGCGGCCATCGTCGGCCCCTCGGGATCCGGTAAGTCCAGCCTGCTGGCGGTCGCCGGCGGACTGGCCGTGCCGGATTCGGGAACGGTGACCATCGCCGGGCGGCCGATGACGGCGGCCTCCCGCCGGGCCCGGACCGCGCTGCGGCGGGAGCTGGTGGGTTTCGTCTTCCAGTCCGGCAACCTGCTGCCCGCGCTGACCGCCCTCGACCAGTTGCGCCTGCCGACCCGCTTCGCGTCAGCGGGCGCGGTCCACCGTGACCCCATGGAGCTGCTGGCCGAGGTCGGCATGGCAGGCAAAGCCGACCGGCGGCCCCATCAGCTCTCGGGCGGCGAGCGCCAGCGAGTAGGGATAGCCCGCGCGCTGGTCACCGGGCCGCGGCTGCTGCTGGTCGACGAGCCCACCGCTGCCCTCGACCAGGCGCGCAGCCGCGACATCGTGCAGATGCTCGCCCGGGAGACCAGCCGGCACGGGGTCGCCACGGTGATGGTCACCCACGACACCGAGGTGCTGCACTTCTGCGATTCCGTCTACGAGATGATGGACGGTGCACTGAGCAGGAGATGACCGCGGGGAGGGTGCGTGCCGAGGATTCAGGCGGCCACGGTCGCCGAGCACCGTTCGTTACAGCGCCGTGCCCTGCTCGACGCTGCCCGTGAGATCCTTGCCTCGGGACAAACCGAGGCGCCGAGCCTGTCCGCTGTCGCGCAGCGGGCAGGCTTGGCACGCCCCAGCGTCTACCAGTACTTCAGATCACGGGAAGACCTGCTCGAAGCGGTCATCGCGGATATGTTCCCCCGCTGGTCGGGCTTCGTCGCCCAGCGCATGGACCGGGCGGCGACCGCGGCCGAGCAGGTCCTGGCGTACGTGGACGCCAACCTGGAGCTGGTCGCCCAGGGCGAGCACGCCGTCATGCGCGGCCTGGCCATGGCGGCGCCGGGGGCCGCCCTGGCCGAATCCAGCAGGGTGCTGCACGAGCAGCTGCGCGTGCCGCTCGTCGACGCGCTCGCCCGGTCGGGGTCGACGCAGCCCGAGCACATGGCCGAGCTGATCCAGGCAGTGGTGCGGGCGGGGTCCCAGATGATCGAGAATGGAGTCCCGCCGGACGGCGTTCGAGAGCTCGTCAAGCAGCTGCTTGCGCCATACCTGCACGCAGCTGGCGGGAATCGGCCCGAGAAGTAGCCCGGCCGGCTCTGCGGTGCCGTCATGCTCAGGGCACGAAGGACAGGAAGAGGAAGACGCCGAACAGGGTCAGGTGCACCATGCCCTGCATCAGGGTGGCCCGGCCGGGCGCGACGGTCAGCACGGTGACGATCAGGGTGATCGCCAGCAGCACCATGTCCTTCGGGCTGAGCCCGAGGATCAGCGTGTTCGGCAGCCAGATCGAGGCGACCGCGAGCGACGGGATGGTCAGGCCGATGCTGGCCAGCGCCGAACCCAGGGCCAGGTTGAAGCTGGTCTGCACCCGGTTGCGGGAGGCGGCGCGCACCGCCGCGGCCGTCTCGGGCGCCAGCACCAGCAGCGCGATCGCGACACCGACCACGGCGTGCGGCGCCCCCACGGCCACCACGGCCTTCTCGATCGCCGGGGCCTCGATTTTGGCCAAGCCGACCACCGCCACCAGGCAGACCAGCAGCAGCATGAGGCTGAGCCAGGCGGCCTTGCGGGTGGGTGGGTCGGCGTGGTGGTCCTCGCCGGTGTCCACCGGCAGGAAGTAGTCGCGGTGCCGGACCGTCTGCACGAACACGAACGAGGCGTACAGCACCAGCGAGGCCACACCGGCGAAGGCGAGCTGCGGGCCCGAGTAGACCGGGCCGGGCGCGCTGATGGTGAACGCGGGCAGCACCAGGGCCAACGTGGCGACCGCGCTCAGCGTGGCCAGCGCGGCGGTCACGCCTTCGACGTGGAACTCCACCTCGCGATGGCGCAGCGCGCCGACCAGCAGGCACAGTCCGACCACGCCGTTGCAAACGATCATGAAGGCGGCGAACACCGTGTCCCGCGCCAGGGGCGACGGACCAGAGCCCGCCGAGGTCATCAGCATGATGATCAGGCCGACTTCGATGACGGTGACCGCGATGGCGAGGATGAGCGTGCCGAACGGCTCACCGACCCGGTGCGCGACGATCTCGGCATGGTGCACCGCGACGACCACCGCGGCGACCAGCGCGACGGCCACGATGACGATGGCCGGGGCGGACAGCGGCCGTCCCCAGGCGAGCGCGAGCACTACCGCGGTCAGCGGCGGGATCGCCGCCCACCACGACAGGGCGCGCGCGGTCTTCAGCATGTACCGAGGCTACGGCGGACAAACCGCTTCTACCTGCGTAATCCTCGCATCAGGGCAGCCGGCCGTGCCCGCGCCGCCCGGCGGCACTAGATTCGGCGCGTGCTCTCAGGTTCCCGCGCCGCAGGATGGCGGCGGCTGGCCGCGCTGACCGCCGTGTTCGGACTCGCCGCCTGCGGCAGCGCCACGCCCGAGGCCGCACCGGCCTCCCCCGTGTTCGTGCCCGGCTCGGCCACCCCCGGGCCGTCCGCCGCGGTGGCGACCCCCGGCCCGAGCGCGGCCGCCTCCCCGTCGTCCGCGGCCGCATGCGGGGTGTTCCCCGCGGACAGCGTGTGGCGGGCCGACGTGTCGAAGCTGCCCGTGCACCGTTCGTCGGCGGCCTACGTGAGCAGCATCGGCGCGGCCGCGCACATGCACCCCGACTTCGGCTCGGGCACCTGGGAGGGCGCGCCGATCGGCATCCCGGTCACCAAGGTCAAGCCGGGTCAGCAGACCGTCAAGGTGAGCTTCGAGTACGCGTCCGAGAGCGACGAGGGCCCCTACCCCGTCCCCACCGACGCCAAGGTCGAGGGCGGGCGCGGCAGCGACGGCGACCGCCATGTCATCCTGTACGACGCCGCCGCGTGCAAGGTGTACGAGCTGTACGCCGCCTACCCGTCCGGGTCCGGCTGGCGGGCCGGGTCGGGCGCGATCTTCGACCTCCGCTCGCACAGGCTGCGCCCCGCGGGCTGGACCTCGGCCGACGCGGCCGGGCTGTCCGTCTTCGCCGGGCTGGTCCGCTACGAGGAGGTCGCCGCCGGGCGGATCGGCCACGCGCTGCGCATCACCGTGCCGCGCTCACGCAACAGTTACGTCTGGCCCGCCCGGCACGCCGCCTCCGGCTCCTCGGACGCCAACCTGCCGCCGATGGGCCTGCGCCTGCGCCTCAAGGCGAGTGTCGACACGTCGAAGCTGCCCAGGCAGGCCCGCATCATCGCCGAGGCGATGAAGACCTACGGCGTCGTCGTCGCCGACAACGGCTCCCCGTGGTACCTGTCCGGCGCGCCCGACGAGCGCTGGTCCAACGACGCGCTGCGGGCGCTGAAGGAACTCCAGGGCTCCGACTTCGAAGCGGTGGACGTGTCCGGGCTGATGGTCTCGAAGAACTCGGGCGCGGTCCGGCCAGGCTGAACGCGGCTACAGCACCTTGGTGGTCACCGTGGCCGGCAGGCCGAGGAAGCGGCCGTGGTGGTCGGCGGCGGCCTGCACGGCGTCGGCCTGGGCACCGTCGAGCGGCGCGTAGACCAGCACCTCGACGGCGACCTCGCGGCGGCCGACGGTGCGCTTCCAGTGGCCCGCGAACTGGCTCCCGATGATCAGCACGCCGTTGTAGACGGGGCGGTCCCAGCGCTGCCCGCTGCCCAGCCCGGCGACGTTCAGCAGGTGCTTGCTCTCCGAGTAGCCGACGATGTACTCGTCATACCCCTGCAGCAGGTGCGCGACCGGCGGGTCCGCGTCGGCGGCCGTGGGCGGCGCGCCCGCGAACCAGTAGGTCAGGCCGTCCGCCTCAAGGCTGTCCAGGCTGCCGCGCACCAGGTCCAGACCGCGCCGGATCTCCGCCTGGGTGAGGCTCGACCACCAGCGGAAGTCCTTGATCGTGGCCGGGCCGTGGCTGGTGAAGTAGCGCAGGGTCAGCTCGGCCAGCGCGGCGTCGGCGTCCAGCCGCCGAGCCTGCGGCGCCCGCTCCGCCAGCAGCGCGTACGTGTGCTGCCTGCCGCGCATCGCGCCGCTGCAGATCAGGCCGTTCAGCTCGGCGTTCATCAGGATGTACGCCATCCGGAAGCCCTCGGTGCCGATGCCCGCGGCCTCGAACTCGGCGGCCAGCTCCTTACGAGTCAGCTGCCGGCCGGTGAGCAGCTCCACCAGCATCGCGTCGCAGCGCTCCCGCAGCGGCTCGTCGAGCGCGAGCTGCCGGTAGTAGTAGGCATTGAGCTGGTGGACACGCGGCCCGGTCACCGTCAGCAGCCAGCCGATGTCCTCCGGCGCGACGAAATGCCACGTCGGCCGGAGCACGTGGGTGCGCAGCACGGCGCCCTCCGCGAACGCGCCGTGCACCGCGGCCTCCCCCGCCCCGGCGATGCGCGCGCCGACCGACCAGGTGGCGGGTCCGTAGTCCTGCGACTGCACCGCGCCCAGGCGCGCGACCACCCCGGCCGGGGTGCCGTCGCCCGGTGCGCGCAGCCCGAGGTTGTGCATCCGCCAGGAGGCGAGCCGCAGAGCATCCATTGCCGCGATGCTAGCCGGGAGGGGTGACACCGGGCAGGATGGCGGGATGGAGCTGGAGCCGTTCCTGCGCACGGCGGCCGACCTGATCGCCGTGCCGTCCACCGCCGACCGCCCCGCCGACCTGCACCGCGCGCTCGACCTGGTGCTCGGCGTGGTGGGACCGGGATTCACCGTCGAACGGTTCGAGTCCGCCGGCAAGCCGAGCGCGCTGCTGTACCGGCCCGTCGACGGACCCCGCCCGGCGTTCCCCGTGATCCTCAACGGGCACCTGGACGTGGTGCCCGGGGCACCGGAGCAGTTCACGGCCCGGCGCGAGGGCGAGCGCCTCTACGGCCGCGGCACCCAGGACATGAAGGTGTCGGCGCTGGTGATGGCGTACGTGTTCGCCGAGCTGGCCCCGGTTCTGCCGTACCCGCTCGCGCTGCAGCTGGTCACCGACGAGGAGGTCGGCGGGCGCAACGGCACCCTGCACCAGCTCGAACAGGGCGTCACCGGACAGTTCGTGGTCATCGGCGAGCAGAGCGGGCTGGAGATCGTCACCGACTCCAAGGGCATCCTGCAGGCCCGGCTCACCGCGACCGGGCGGGCCGCGCACAGCGCCTACCCGTGGCACGGCGACAACGCGCTGCTCACGATCATGGCGGCGGTGCGGGCGCTGCACCAGGCCTACCCGCTGCCGCAGACCGAAGCCTGGGCCACGACGGTGAACCTGGCCCGGCTGGACACCCCGAACAGCGCCTTCAACCAGGTCCCGGCGGCAGCCGAGGCGTGGCTGGACATCCGCTTCCCGCCCGGCGAGCCGGGCTTCGACGGGCGTACCGCCGAGCAGATCGCCGCCCGCCTCGGCGACATCTGCGGTCCCGGCGTCACGGTCGCGGTCGAGCACGCCGACGCGCCGCACCACGCCGACCGGACCCGGCCGGAGGTGGTGGCACTGCGGCATGCCGCGCAGGCCCAGGGCTTCCCGGCCGGTTTCCTGCGCAAGCACGGCGCCGCCGACGGCCGCTTCTACTCCCAGCGCGGCATCGACGCGGTCATCTTCGGCATCGGCGGCGCGGGCCTGCACGGCCCCGACGAGTACGCCGACCTGACCACGGTCATGCCGTACCACCGCGCCCTGCGCCAACTGCTGCAGGGTCTGCCCGGACGGCCGTGACGGCACACCGTGGCTCCGGCCGCGAGCTGCTGCGCGATGATATGGGCGTGACCGACATACCGATCCGCGACGACATGATCCGCCTGGGCCAGTTCCTCAAGCTGGCGGGGGTGATCGAGACCGGCGGCGAGGCGAAGCTGCGCATCGCAGACGGCGACGTGACCGTGAACGGCGAGGTGGAGCTGCGCCGCGGCCGCCAGCTGCACCGCGGCGACACCGTCGCCATCGACACCCACCGCCTCCGCGTCGCCTGACCCACCCCTGCCCCGCGCGGCCCGCCCGCCGTGGCGCGACTCTTACGGAGTCGCGGTCTTCACAGCCGGGGAGCGCGCATCTGCTTCAGAGTTGCGAACCCGGGTCGGCGGTGGCGGCCGGGCGGGCGAGGGTGGTGAGGTGGGTGGCGGCGGCTGCGGTGAGCAGGCCCGCGGCGAGCGCGAGGATGAGCCTGGCCCCGGTCGTATGTAGCAGGAACGCACCCGGTAGGCGGGTGGCGACGGCCGCACCGGCGGCGGTCACGGCCACCGCGACGGTCCAGAACAGCCACGGCCGGGTCGGCCGGACCGGAGGCGTGCCGTGCCAGGTCCGCAGCAGACCCGACCGCCCGGCGTGTACCGCCAGCGCCAGCGCGGCGAGCGCTCCGCCCGCGCTGGAGGCCAGGTCCAGCACCGGCGCGGGCTCGGTGATGCGGTCCCATAGCAGGTGGCTCGCCGCAGCCAGCAGGGCCGAGGCCGCACTGACGGCAAGCGCGGGCCGGACGGTGCCGAGCACGCCGTAGTCGCGCAGCGCCAGCACGGCCGGGCGGGCCGGCAGGTGCGCGGCGACGAGCGGAGCCGCCCTCCGCACCAGCGCCGCGCACACCAGCGTCACCGGCAGGCAGAACAGGATCAGCCCCGGCCACTGGTGCGACAGCGGGAAGACCGGCAGCCCGGAGCCGTCCAGTGCGTACGCCAGATCCGGCGCGGCCGCCCCGACCACGAGCGCCACGCCGTCGAACCAGCGGGGCCGCCACAGTTTGAGCGGCAGGGGCAGCGCGGCGTGCGAGGGGAACGTCAGCGGCACCGCCGCAGGCTATCCGCTGGGGCGCGCCGCGTCATTCCCACGACGGGGAACCGTCCCTGACCGGGCTGCCCGGCCCTGCGGACTCAGCGCCGGGCAGCTGCGGGCGAGCGCCAGCGCGGGTCGCGGCCGGCGCGGCCGAGCAGGCGGGTGAACGGGTCGGCGTCGGCGGGGACCGGCACCTCCGCGCCGAACACGCCCATCCTGCGCGGCAGGTCCCCGAGGTCGTCGGCGAGGATGTGCAGCTCGGCGACAGCACCCGCGTCGGGGATGAACTCCTGCCCGGTGGCCACGGACAGGTCCCACGGGTGCAGCACCAGGTCGAGCAGCACCATCCGGCCGATGGTCAGCTGGGGCAGGCCCATGTTGACCGACACGCCCTCCAGTGCCGACTCCGGCGTCCAGGCCGCGACCAGCGCATCGGTCTCGGTGACGAAGCGGGCACGCCAGTCGGTGCCGAGCACGTCCGGGGTGCTCGACCAGTCGGTGGGCTCCTTGCGGGCCAGGCCCTCGAAGTTGCCGACGACCTGGAACAGGTGGTTGATCAGGTCGCCCACGTGGTACTCGGCGCACGGGGTGGGCGCGCCGAGCTGTTCGTCGCGGATCGCGGCGAGCACCGTCGCCGCCCGGTCGGCCGAGGCGCGCAGTAGGTTCGAGATGGTCGTCATACGGCCACGTTAGGCAGCTGGCAGCGGAAGGGGCTTGAAGAAATGCGACAGCCGCGCCGCGACACCTGGGGCATCGTCGACCCGGCCGAGCTGATGCGCCGGGTGCGGTTCCGGCGGCTCGCGCCCGCGGCGGGGCTGGTGGGGCTGGTCGAGCACTACTGGTTCGCGGACTGGGACCTGGGCGAGCCGTACGAGCAGCACGTCGTGGGGCACCCGGCGGTGAACCTGGTGGTGATGCGGGCAGCCGAGGGTGAGTCGGTGACGGCCGAGGTGTCGGGGGTGAGCCGGCACCTGTTCTCGATCAAGCTCGCGGACCGGGGGTGGGTACGGGGTGTGCAGTTCCGGCCGGGCGCCTTCCGCGCGTTCTCCGGTGCCTCCCCCGCCCCGCTGACCGACCGCAGGGTCCCGCTCGCGCGGGTGCTGCCGTCGCTCGGCGCGGTCGAGGCGCTCGACGGTCTGCCGGACGAGCGGGCGGCGGCGCTGCTCGACGGGGTGCTGCTCGGCCTGCGGCCGGAGCCCGACGAGCACGTGCGGTCCGCGATGGAGCTGGCGGACCGGGTCCGCCGGGATCGGGGCGTACGCCGTGTCGACGACCTCGCCCGTGGCGCGGGCCTGTCCACCCGCTCGCTGCAACGGCTGTTCACCGAGTACGTCGGCGTCGGTCCCAAGTGGGTGATCCTGCGCTACCGCGTGCACGAGGCGATCGAACGGGCCGGGGGCGCGGTGGACTGGGCCGCGCTGGCCGCTGAGCTGGGCTACAGCGACCAGGCCCACCTGGTGCGCGAGGTGACGGCGGCGATCGGCGTCCCGCCCGCCGCGTACGCCGCGACGCTGGCGCCCTGATCCGGGTCAGCCCCGCAGGGCGGCGCTCAGCTGCCACAGGTTCGCCACGACCGGGGTGTGCTCGTCGGCCATCCACCTGCGGCTGTCGCGGCCGCATTCGCATCCGAGGGTGGCGGCGCCGGCTCTCCTGGCCGCGCTCAGGCGGACGAAGCTGCCGCTCACGCTCAGGCAGGTCGCCGGAGGCGCGTCGAGCAGGGACGCCGCACGCATGACGGCCCATTCCAGGTCCACTGTCGACAGATCCGGTCCCTGCCGTGCCGCGATGGCCGCGATCTGCCCGTCGAGCCCGTGTGCCCGCAGCGCGGCCCGCACGGCCTGCTCGCACATGGCGCTGACCACCGCCACCGTCCGGCCTGTCGCGGCACAGGCGCCGAGGACCTCGGTCAGCCCCGGCATGGCCGCGGCGGCGAGTGCGGCATCGCGTTCCACGCGGGACACCAGCGCCTCCGCCTCGGCGGCGTGGTCGGGCTCGTGCGCGGCGAGGTACTCCAGCGTGGGGAACAGGCCCCAGCAGAAGGAGACGGGGGTGGGGCGCGGACGGTACGGCCGGGCGGCCAGCAGGTCGGCGACCGCCTGCTCGCGGCGCTCGCCGATGACCGCGCGCACGTCGAACATGATCCCGTCGAGGTCCAGCAGGACGTGCTCAGCGGGAGCGACGACGCGAGCCACATGGGGGCGGACCCGGATCGCCCGCGGTTCAGCCGTCATGGTCAAGTGTCCTCCCCCGTGGCAGTCGGGGCAGCGTACCGCCCGGACGGCCGCGTTCGCGGGCGTGATAATCCGGTCGCCGTCCGACGCCGGCTGGGGCAGGATCGTTCAAGATCGCCTTGAGGACGGGAGAACCCCGCGTGGAGCTGCGGACCGCACGACCCGACGACGCCGCCGCCGTGGTCGCGCTGCGCGCCGCCGTGTACCCGTACCTGGTGCGCGGGGTCGCGTCGACCCGCCAGATGATCGCCGACCCGCCGGACGGCTGCTGGACGGCGTTCGTCGCGGAGGACGGCGGACGCGTCGTCGGCTGGGTGTCGGCGTTCCGGAACACGACCACCACCGAGGCGGACTTCGGCGAGATCTCGCTGCTGCACGTGCACCCCGAGCACCGGGGGCGCGGCGGCGGCACCGCCCTGTTCGGCGCCGCCCGCGAGCACCTGGCCGGGCTCGGGGTGCGCCGGGTGCGCACCTGGGCGCAGACGGATTCGCTGGGCTTCGCCCGTGCGCGCGGGTTCACGCCCAGCCGTGAGGCCCGCTACTCGGCCCTGGAGACCCGGCTCGCCCCGCCGGTGCCGGACCCGCCGCCCGGCATCACCGTCGTCGCCCTGTCCGCCCTGGACGCGCGCACCGTGTACGCCGCGGACGTGGCGGCGAGCGCGGACGAGCCCGGCGACGTGCCGAAGGACGCGGTCACCTTCGAGACCTGGCGCTACGAGGTGTGGGACAACCTCGGCCTGGACCGCGAGGCCAGCACGACCGCGCTGCACGGCACCGGGATCGCCGCGTTCACCCTGGTCAAGCGCGACGGCACGCGGATGTGGTCGGACATGACCGCGACCCTGCCGCAGCACCGGGGCCGTGGGCTGGCTCGGCTGGTCAAGACCGCGGCGCTGCACCGGGCGGCCGGGCGGGGCGTCACCATGGCGTACACGTCCAACGACGAGTCGAACGCGCCGATGCTCGCGGTCAACGCCCGCCTCGGCTACCAGCCGGTCGCCGCGCAGTGGTCCTGCCTGGGCGAGCTGGGCTGACTCAGACGACCCTGGTCAGTGCGAGCGGCCCGGGCTCGTCGGGCACGGCCGCGAAGTCGTAGCGGACCAGGTCGGGGCCGAGCGCCAGCAGGGTGACCGAGCTGGAGCCGTAGCGCAGGTCGTCGCCGAAGGTGCGCCGCAGGATGAGCGCCGCATCGTCCTCCCGCGCGACACCCTGCCCGGCGGCCAGGCCGAGCCAGTCGCCCCACCCGGCGGCCGGATCGGGGCGTACGCCCGCGCGCAGCGCCGCCAGCAGCCGCGCCGCTCTCGGCTCGGCGGGGTCGGCGCCGCTGTTGACGACCACGGTGACGCCCTCGGGCAGCACCGTCTCGTCCCGCACCTCGCCGTCCCAGCTCACCATGGACGCGCCGGTCAGCCCCGCGGTGATCAGGTAGAACGGGTCGTAGGCGGCGAGCTTCTCGGGCAGCGGCGCACCGGAGGCGGCCAGCAGCGGCAGGTCGCCCCGCGAGCGGCGGCCGTGTTCCGGGGCGAGCCGCCCGCGCCCGTTGAGCACGAACGCGGCCCGCCGCGCCGCCGGGTCGACGGCCAGCCAGGTGCCGCCCGCGACCAGGTCGATGCCGCCGAGCAGGCCCGGATGGCGGGGCCAGTGCGCGCCGGGCGCCTCCCACGGCCGCACCAGCAGCTCATCGCGTACGGCCAGGGCCAGCAACGGGACCGGGGACGACGGCTCGAAGCCGACCGCGACGGTGCACATGAGCGCCACTGTAGTCGCGCCGCCGCCGAGCGGGGCCGCTGTGCGGGTGCCCCTACATCGCCTGCGGCCGCTGCCGCCGGACCAGCGCGCGTACGCCGTCTGACGGCAGCCGGGCACGTCAGCGCACGTGCCGGACCAGCCAGTCGCGGGCCAGCGTCGCGGCCTGCTGCAGGGTGCCCGGCTCCGGGAACAGGTGCGTCGCGCCGGGCACCACCTCGACGGCGTGCTCGCAGGTGAGCTGTGCGGCGGCCTGCCGGTTGAGCTCCAGCACGGTGTGGTCGAGCCCGCCGACGATGAGCAGGGTCGGCGCGCGTACCGCCGCCAGCCGCCCGTCGGCGAGGTCGGGGCGGCCGCCGCGGGACACCACGGCGGCGACGCCGTCGCCCGCGTCGGCGGCGGCCCACAGCGCGGCGGCGGCGCCGGTGCTCGCCCCGAACAGCCCGACGGGCAGGCCCTGCGCGGCCTCCTGCCGCCGTAGCCAGGTGAGCACCTCGGTCAGCCGGCCGGCGAGCAGTCCGATGTCGAAGACGTTGCCGCGGTCGCTCTCCTCGGCCTCGTTGAGCAGGTCGAACAGCAGCGTGCCGAGCCCGGCGTCGCGCAGGTAGCGGGCGACGTACTGGTTGCGCGGGCTGTGCCGGCTGCTGCCGCTGCCGTGCACGAACACCACCAGGCCGGCGGCCTTCGGGGGTATCGCGAGATGCGCGCCGAGCGCGGCCCCGGTCACCGGGATGACGACCTCGGCCGCGGTGCCGTTGCCTGCGGACGTCATGTCCTCCACCCCTCCATCCTCCTGCGGCGACGGCGTCACCGCCGCCTTAACGACCCTTTACGGCGTTGAAACTTGCACGTAACCTAAGTCAACCTTTGCAAGGTCTTGCAACGCTCCGCCTCCCAAACGCCCGTTACGGGAAGGAACCGTCATGCATCGCCTCTGGAGGGCCCTACTCGCCGCCACCCTGACGGCCGCCGGGCTCACCCTCGTCGCCCCCACCGTTCCCGCTTCCGCCGGCATCGACACCCAGACGCTCGGCGGACGCTACTCCGGCACCAACATCAACTTCCGGGTGTACTCGTCCCGCGCCACCCGGATCGCGGTCTACGTCTACGCCGCCGCCACCGGCGCCCAGGAGAAGGCGTCGTACGTGCTGACCAAGGGCACCGGCGACGTCTGGGCGGTGGCCGTCAGCACCGCCACGCTCCAGGCGGCGGGCGTCACCGGCACCGTCTACTACGGCTACCGGGCCTGGGGCCCGAACTGGCCCTACAGCGCGAGCTGGACCAAGGGCTCCAGCACCGGGTTCGTCTCCGACGTGGACGCCTCCGGCAACCGGTTCAACCCGAACAAGCTGCTGCTGGACCCGTACGCCCGCGAGATGAGCCACGACACCGCGCTGCCCGACGGGGTCGCCTCGGCCTACTCGTCCGGCCCGGCCAACCGCGCGGTGGACACCGGCACGATCGCGCCCAAGGGCATCGTGCTGGCCGCCGACAGCACGAGTTTCGGCACCAAGCCGACCCGGGCCTTCAAGGACGACATCGTGTACGAGGTGCACCTGCGCGGCCTCACCAAGAACGACACGAGCATCGCGGCGGCCGAGCGCGGCACCTACAAGGCCGCCGGGCAGAAGGCGGCGTACCTGGCGTCGCTCGGCGTGACCGCGGTGGAGTTCCTGCCGCTGCAGGAGACGCAGAACGACGCCAACGACACCAACCCGAGCAGCACCGCGGGCGACAACTACTGGGGTTACATGACCCTGAACTACTTCGCCCCGGACCGGCGCTACTCCTACGACAAGTCCCCCGGCGGGCCCACCCGCGAGTTCAAGGCGATGGTCAAGGCGTTCCACGACGCCGGGATCAAGGTGCTGGTCGACGTCGTCTACAACCACACCGCCGAGGGCGGCGCGATCGGCGACAAGAACACGTACCACATCTTCTCGTGGCGCGGCCTGGACAACCCGGCCTACTACTCGCTGACCGGCGACATGCAGGGCTCGCTGGACCACACCGGGCTCGGGCACGACTTCAACACCCGCAACCCGGCCGCGCAGAACCTGATCGTGGACTCGGTCGCGTACTGGAAGAACACCCTCGGCGTGGACGGCTACCGGTTCGACCTGGCCTCGGTGCTGGGCAACACCTGCCAGCACGGCTGCTTCAGCTACAGCCGCACCGACGCGAACACCGCGCTGAACCGGCTCACCGCCGAGATGCCGGCCCGCCCGGCCGGCGGCGGCAGCGGCGTGGACTGGATCGCCGAGCCCTGGGCCATCGGCACCGGCACCTACCAGGTGGGCAACTTCCCGGCGGCATGGTCGGAGTGGAACGGCATCTACCGCGACACGCTGCGCCGCGACCAGAACAAGCTGGGCGTGGACGCGGTCACCCCGAGCGAGCTGGCCACCCGGTTCGCGGGCTCGTCCGACCTGTACGGCGACGACGGCCGCCGCCCGTGGCACTCGGTCAACTTCATGGTGGCCCACGACGGGTTCACCCAGAAGGACCTGTACTCGTGCAACGGCAAGAACAACGGTCAGGCCTGGCCGTACGGGCCGTCGGACGGCGGCAGCGACGACAACATCTCCTGGGACCAGGGCGGGGTCGCGGCCGACCAGCGCAAGGCGGCCCGCAACGCGTTCGCGTTCCTGATGCTGTCGGGCGGCACGCCGATGATGACCGGGGGCGACGAGACGCTGCGGTCGATCAACTGCAACAACAACCCGTACAACCTCGACTCGTCGGCGAACTGGCTGGACTGGTCGCTGACCACGGACGAGACCAACTTCAAGACCTTCACCCAGCGGATGATCGCCTTCCGCAAGGCGCACCCGGCCCTGCGGCCGGTGAACTTCTACACCGCGTCCGACACCAACGCCAACGGCATGGGCCAGCTGGAGTGGTTCACCCCGGCCGGGGTCGCGCCGGACTCGGCGTACTGGGGCAGCGCGAGCAACCACGCGCTGGCCTGGCGTATCGACGGCACCGAGTTCGGCGACAGCGCCGCGGCGCTGTACACGGCGTACAACGGCTGGTCGGGTGACGTGACCTTCACGCTGCCCGCGCCGCCCGCGGGCAGGCAGTGGTACCGGGTCACCGACACGGCGCCCTGGGCCGAGGGCGCCGGACAGGTCGCCGCCCCCGGCAGCGAGGCCCTGATCGGCGGGGCCGGGACGGCCTACGTGCTGCGCGGCCGGGCTGTCCTGCTGCTCATCGCGAAGTAGCGCCCGATGATCGGTGTCTCGTGGCGGAACCTGCGGCCAGACCGCAGATCTTGACACGAGACACCGATCATCAGAACTGCTCCCACCCACCTATGCTGCCAAAACACCATGAACAGCCCTAGCCGCCCCATAGCATCGGGCGTATGAAGCCCGTGGTCGCCGGCATCGTCACCGCTCTCGTGCTCTGCGCGGCGATCTTCCTGGGCAGCCGCGGCCTGCACAACTTCGACTCGGCGCTGGCCCCCTACGCCATCGCGAGCGTGTTCCTGGCCTTCGGCATCGCCTACCGGTACACGGTGTGGATCTCCTCGCCGGGCGCGCGGCGGCTGTTCAAGAAGGGCTGGGGAGCGGCCCTGTCCTGGCAGAACATGCGCCGGGCGCCGACCGCGCTGCCCCGCATGATCGCCACGTACCTCGGGTTCCAGAAGTTCCTCGGGGCGCGCTCGCGCGCCCGCTGGGCGGCCCACCAGCTGATCTTCTGGGGCTGTGTACTCGCCGCGCTGATCACGTTCCCGCTGAGCTGGGGCTGGTTCACCTTCACGTCCCCCACCGGCTCCGGGCCGCAGTACTCGATGAACCTGTGGGGATTCAGCCTCGCGAAGTTCGACGCGCTGTCGGTGGTCGGCTGGATCGCCTTCCACGGGCTCGACCTGGCCGCCGTGCTGGTGATCGCCGGAGCGACGTACTTCCTGGTCCGGCGGATGCGCGACCGGGAGGCCAGCACCGGGCAGCGCTTCGGCTACGACCTGGTGCCGCTGCTGGCGCTGATCATCATCTCGGTGACCGGGCTGCTGCTCACCTTCTCCAGCGTCTTCCTGCACGGCGGCGGGTACGAGTTCCTGGCCGTGCTGCACATGGCCGCGGTCGTGCTGACGCTGCTCTACCTGCCCTTCGGCAAGTTCTTCCACATCGCGCAGCGCCCGGCCGCGGTCGGCATGCAGCTGTTCAAGTACACCGAGCACGGGTCGGTGCAGCCGTGCCGGGTGTGCGGCGAGCCGATCGACACCACGGCGTACGTCGACAACCTGCGGGGCACGATGCAGGACCTGAAGCTCGGCTTCGACCAGGTCGTGCTGACCTGCCCACGCTGTAAGCGCCTGGCGCGGGGCCAGGCGTACCGCACGGAAGTGAAGCGGGGGTTCTGAGATGACGATCCCGCTCGACCCGGACATCAGCCCGCCCGGCACCACCCGGTTCCGGGACGCGGGCGGCATCCCGGCCGACCGCTGGCGGGCGATCCGCGGCGAGGAGACCCTGGTGCCCACGCACTGCTGCTTCTGCGGCGTGCAGTGCGGCATGTACCTGCGCGTGCACGACGGCAAGGTGTTCGGCGTCGAGCCGCGCGACCACGACATCAACCGGATGCGGCTGTGCCCGAAGGGCCTCAACGCCTACCAGCAGGTCAACCACCCGGACCGGCTGACCGCGCCGCTGCTGCGCCGCTCCCGCACCGACGACCTGCGGCCGGTGTCCTGGGAGCAGGCCCTCGACGTGACCGCCGAGCAGATCCGGCGCATCCAGGCCGACCACGGCCGCGACGCGTTCGGCCTGCTCGGCGGGGCCAGCCTGTTCACCGAGAAGACGTACCTGGTCGGCAAGTTCGCGCGGGTGGCGCTGCGCACCCGGCACGTGGACTACAACGGCCGGCTGTGCATGGTCAGCGCCGCCGGGGCGAACAAGCTGAGCTTCGGCATCGACCGGGCCGCCAACCCGTTCGCCGACATCCTGCTCACCGACTGCCTGCTCATCGCCGGGTCGAACGTGGGCGAGTGCTTCCCCGTCATGACGCAGTACCTGTGGGGCGCGCGCGACCGGGGCGCGAGCCTGATCGTGGTGGACCCGCGCGAGACCAGCATCGCGCGCACCGCCGACGTGCACGTCGCGCTGCGCCCCGGCACCGACGCCGCGTTCTTCGACGCGGTGCTGCACGTGGTGATCGCCGAAGGGCTGGTCGACCAGGAGTACGTCGACGCGCACACCACCGGCTGGGACGAGGTGAAGGCGGCCGTCGCCGAGTTCACCCCGGACCGGGCGGCCGAGATCTGCGGCATCCCCGCCGCGCAGGTCGTGCAGGTGGCGCGGATGTTCGCCACCGCGCCCCGGGCGATGGCCTGGCACGCCCGCGGCATCGAGCACCACACCCAGGGCGTGGAGAACTGCCTGGCGGTGATCAACCTGTGCGTGGCCACCGGCAACCTGGGCCGCCCCGGCGCCGGCTACGGCACCATCACCGGCCAGGGCAACGGCCAGGGCGGGCGCGAGCACGGCCAGAAGTCGGACATGCTGCCCGGCGGCCGGTCCATCAGCGACCCGGTGCACCGGCGGCAGGTGGCCGAGATCTGGGGCATCGAGGAGGCCGACCTGCCGCTGGCGGGCACCTCGATGATGGAGATGGTGCACCAGATGCGCCGCGGCGAGATCCGCGGCCTGCTCGGGGTGTGCAACAACCCGTTCGTGTCGCTGCCCAACTACCACGTGGTCAAGGAGGGGTACGACGCGCTGGAGTTCCACGCCCAGTGCGACTTCTTCCTGTCGGAGACCGCCGCCAACGCGCACCTGGTGCTGCCGGTGACGGTGTGGGCCGAGGACGACGGGGTGATGGCCAACGCCGAGGCGCGGGTGGTCCGGCACCGCAAGGCGCAGCAGCCGCCCGAGGGGGTGCGCACCGACACCTGGGTGCTGTGCGAGCTGGCCAGGCGGCTCGGGGTCGGGGACAAGTTCGCCTACACCGGCTCCGAGCAGGTGTTCGAGGAGCTGCGGATCGCGTCGCGGGGCACCGTCAACGACTACTACGGCATCACCTACGCCCGGCTCGACGAGACCGGCGGCATCGCCTGGCCCTGCCCCGACGTGACGCACCCCGGCACCCCGCGCCTGTTCGAGGACGGGCGCACCGCCCACGCCGACGGGAAGATCCACATGCAGGCGGTGGGCTGGCACCCGCCCGCCGACCCGTACGACGACCAGTTCCCGATGTCGCTGACCACGGGGCGCACCGTGGCGCACTTCCTGTCGGGCAACCAGACCCGGCGGCTGGGCGGGCTGGTCGAGCAGACGCCCCGGCCGTGGATCGAGGTGCACCCGTCGCACGGGTTCGCCAACGGCGACCCGGTGACCGTGCACACCCGGCGCGGCTCGGCCACGTTCCCGGCGCTGGTCACCGAGGCGATCCGGCCGGACACCGTGTTCGTGCCGTACCACTGGCCGTACCCCGTCGCCGCGAACGAGATGACCATCGACGCGCTCGACCCGCGCTCGAAGATCCCCGAGTACAAGGTGTGCGCCTGCCGGATCGAAGCCGCCGCCGAGATCACGCCGGTGCCCGCGCCGCCGATGCCGCCGGGCCGGGAGTCCTACGCCGAGGCGCAGCGCGCCCGCGCGGAGCAGCTGCCGCCCACCTCGTCGCAGGGAAGGGGGACGTCACAGCCATGATGGGCCGCACCATCGTCATCGACCCGGGCAGGTGCATCGGCTGCCAGGCGTGCGTGTCGGCGTGCCGGGAGTGCGACTCGCACCGGGGCCGCTCGATGATCCACCTGGACTACCTGGACCAGGGCAGCAGCGTCGCGTCCAGCCCGACCGTGTGCATGCACTGCGAGGACCCGCTCGCGCCGTGCGCGCAGGTGTGCCCGGCCGAGGCGATCCTGGTCACCCCGGACGGGGTGGTGCACGACGCGGACAAGAGCCGGTGCATCGGCTGCGGCAACTGCGTCAACGCCTGCCCGATGGGCGTGCCGAAGATCGACCTGGCGGCGAAGCTCCAGTTCAAGTGCAACCTGTGCTACGACCGCACGTCGTACGGGCTGGCCCCGATGTGCGCCACGGTGTGCCCGACCGGCTCGATCTTCTACGGCACCCTCGACGAGCTGCGCACTGAACGGCCCGGCGTCGAGGTGGCCAGCACCTTCGACATCGACGGCACCATCCTGTCCACCGGCGTGGCCGTGGTGGTGCCCCGGGACCGCCCGCGCGGCCTGCCGCTGCCCGGCGGCGCGGGCGAGCACCCTCGCGTCACGGGCAGCCCGCAGCCGGCCGGGCACCTGGAGCCGAACGCCGACAACGTCCTCGGGGAGCCTCTTCCGTGAGCGGCGCAGACGAGGGAGTGGTGCCGTGAGTGTCGACGAGCGTGCCGGGCGCACCGCCGAGGAGGTCGCGGCGCTGCGGGAGCGCATCGCCGCGGACTCGCTGACCAGCCGGCGGGACTACCTGCGGCTGGCGGTGACCATGTCGGGCGGGCTGGCGCTGGGCAGCGCGGCGGTCGCCGCCGGGATCTTCCACCGGCACGGCGACGGCACGGCCCCGCCGAAGCTGGTGACGGCGGCGCTCGCGCCGGGCGAGTCGATCGCGTTCAGCTACCCCGGCGAGGAGGACCGGGCGGTGGCGCTGCGGATGGCCGACGGGACGCTGGTCGCGTACTCCTCCATCTGCACGCACCTGGCCTGCGCGGTGCTGTGGCGGGCCGACCGGGGCGAGCGGGGCGAGCTCTACTGCCCCTGCCACGAGGGTGTGTTCGATCCGCGCACGGGCGCGGTGACCGCCGGTCCCCCGCCCCGGCCGCTGCCGCGGGTGCTGCTGGAGGAGCGTCCCGACGGCATCTACGCGGTGGGCACGCTGCGCTCGGGAGAGGAAGCTTGATGACCCACGATCGTTATCCCCGCATCAGGCCCACCAGCGGGTACGCCGACCCGCGCATCCGCAGCACCGGCCCCGGGCCGGGCGCCGGGGTGGAGACCGATCCGGAGCGCTCGTCGATGCTGTCCGGGCGGCTGGCGCTGGTGCTGTCCATCCTGGTCGGCCAGCTGTGGGCGATCACGATCGGTCTCGACGCGTGGATGATGGGGCAGACCCGGACCGCGTGGTGGGCGGCGGCGTTCAGCGTCGCCTCCTTCCTGGTCGCGCTGTGGGCGTGGCGGCTGGGTGAACGGCGCGACCGGTGACGGCCCGCAGCCAGGCCCCCGTGGACACGGTGCCGCGCGGGGCGTACGTCAACCTGATCCTGGCCGCGCTGGGCTTCCTGCTCACGGCCTGGGCGTGGGGCCTGATCTCACCCCTGTCGGCGGTGTACAAGCAGCAGCTGGGCCTGACCTCACTGCAGCAGTCGATCCTGGTCGCGGTGCCGGTGCTGGTCGGCTCGCTGGGCCGCATCCCGGTCGGCGCGCTCACCGACGTGCTCGGCGCGCGCAAGGTGCTGCCCGCGATCGCGCTGCTCACCATCCTGCCGGTGCTCGCGCTGAGCGTGGCCGGCGACTCGTACCCCGCGATGCTGGTCGTCGGCTTCTTCCTGGGCCTGGGCGGCACCCCGTTCGCGGCCGCGATCCCGCACGGCAACGGCTGGTTCCCACCCGCCAAGCGCGGCTTCGCGCTGGGCGTCATCGGGATGGGCATGGGCGGCACCGCGATCGCCGCGCTGCTCACCAAGCCGATGCGGGAGATCGGGCCGAACGCGCAGTTCTACCTGTGCGCGATCGTGCTCGCGATCTACGGCGTGGTGGCCTGGCTGGTGCTGCGCGACCCGCCGGGCCGGACCGTGCCGAGCGAGCCGTTCAGCCACCGGTTCACCGAGGCGGCCCGGATGCCGATGACCTGGCCGCTGTCCGGCCTGTACGCGGTCACCTTCGGCGGTTACGTCTCGTTCGCCGTCTACCTGGTCACCTACCTGCAGAGCCAGTACGGCCTGGAGCAGGGCGACGCCTCGCTCAAGGCGGCCGGGTTCACGCTGGTCGCGGTGCTGTTCCGGCCGCCCGGCGGCTGGCTGTCGGACCGGATCGGCGCGGCGAAGGTGCTGTGCGGCTGCCTGGCCGTGCTCGCGGCGATGGCGGCCTGGCAGGCGTTCGCGCCGCCGCTCTACCCGTGGGCGACGCTCACGTTCCTGGTGATGGCGGCGATGCTCGGGGCGGGCGCGGGCGCGGTGTTCTCCCTCGTCGCGCAGGTGGTGCCCGGCCCGAAGGTCGGCGCGGTGACCGGCATCGTCGGCGCGATGGGCGGCCTCGGCGGCTTCGTCCCGCCGCTGGTGATGGGCGCGGTGTACGGCGCCACCGGCAGCTACACCCTCGGCCTGCTCGCGCTGGCCGTGGTCGCGCTCGCCGCGCTGGCGTACTCGTGGACCCAGCGCGACCGCCGCCCGGCCGTGGCCGGGCACTGACTCCATGAGCTGCTTTCGCATTCGGGCCACACCGTGGCCGGACCGTGCCTACGATGCTCACACAAGCACGGACAAAGCGTGTAAATCATCAGAGAGGCCTACGAGATGAGCGCGACGGACACGAGCCACGACCTCGACAGCATGGGTCCGGTCGACTATCTGGTGATCGAGTTCCCGGGCAACAAGATGACCGGCGAGGGCATTCCGCTGCTGCTCGATCTGGTGGACCGGGGCATCGTGCGGATCCTCGACCTGGCGTTCATCCGCAAGGACGCGGACGGCACGATCAGCGCGATCCGAGTGGAGGACATGGACGCCGCGGGCGCCCGCGAGTTCGCGGTGTTCCAAGGCGCGTCGTCCGGGCTGCTTGGCCGCGACGACCTGCAGGAGGCGGCCAACGCCATCGAGCCCGGCAACTCGGCCGGGATCCTGGTCTACGAGAACGTCTGGGCAGCGCCACTGGCGCGGGCCTGGCGCCGCGGCGGTGCCCAGATGGTGGCCAGCGGGCGCATCCCGGTGCAGGAACTGCTGGCCGTGGCGGAGGCGGGCGCGTAACCGACGCGCCCACGGAACGGGGGGAATGATCATGGGACTGATTCGTGGGGTGGCCCGGACCGCGGTGATCGCCGGTACCGCGACGGCGGTGTCCAACCGCGTCTCGCGCCGGCAGGCCGGCCGCTGGGCCGATCAGGAGCAGCAGCAGTACGACCAGCAGCAGCAGTACGCCGAGCAGTACCACCAGCAGCAGATGGCGCAGCAGCAGTACGCGCAGCAGCAACAGCAGTACGCCCAGCAGCAGTACGCGCAGCAGCAGCCGGCCGCCGCCGCGGGCGGCGACGCGATGCAGGACAAGCTCGCGCAGCTGAAGACCCTTGCCGATCTCAAGGCGCAGGGCGTGCTGACCGACGCCGAGTTCGAGCAGCAGAAGGCCGCGATCCTCGCCGGCTGAGGTACACCGCCACCCGCTTTGCTCTGCACACAGATACGCGACGGTTGCGTATCTGTGTGCAGAGCAAAGGCTCGAGAAAGCGAGCGGCCATGGCAGTCGACCAGCAGGCCGGTAAGGAAACCTCGGTGCCGTGGTACGGCCGGGGTGCCGACGACGTGGCCCGCGAGTTCGGGGTGCCGATCGAGCAGGGCCTGTCCGCGGACCAGGTGCGGCAGCGCCTGGCCGAGCACGGCCCGAACCGGCTGGCCGGTGGCAGGAAAGAGTCGGCGGTGGCCGCGTTCCTGCGGCAGTACCGCGACTTCATGCAGATCGTGCTGCTGGTCGCCGCCGTGGTGAACCAGCTCGTCACGCGCGAGTGGGGCACCACGCTGGTGCTGGCCGGGCTGACCGTGTTCAACGCGGTGATCGGCCTGCGCCAGGAGGCCAAGGCCGAGGAGAGCGTGCGGGCGCTGGCCCAGATGCTCAAGACCGTGGCCCGGGTGCGCCGCGACGGCCAGGCGGTCGAGGTCGACGCCGAGCAGCTGGTGCCCGGCGACATCGTGCTGGTCGAGGCGGGCAACCGGGTGCCCGCCGACGGCCGGATCTGCGTCGCCGCCACGCTGGAGATCGAGGAGGCGGCGCTGACCGGCGAGAGCCTGCCGGTCGGCAAGAGCCCGGACCCGGTGCCGGGGCAGGACGTGCCGCTGGGCGACCGCACGTGCATGGCGTACATGAACACGTCGGTCACCCGCGGCCGGGGCGAGATGATCGTGACCGCCACCGGCATGGGCACCGAGATCGGGCACATCGCGCACCTGCTGGCCGGCACCGAGGCGGACAAGACGCCGCTGCAGAAGCAGCTGGACAGCCTCTCGAAGATCATCGCGACCATCGCCGGCATCGCGCTGGCGCTGGTGGTGCTCATCGGCCTGGCCCGCGGCGAGTCGTTCAACACGCTGTTCATCACGGGTGTGGCGCTGGCCGTGGCGGCGATCCCGACCGGCCTGCCCGCGGTGGTCACCGCACTGCTGTCCATCGGCACGCAGGAGATCGCCCGCCGCAACGCCATCGTCAAGCGGCTGCCCGCGGTGGAGACCCTCGGCTCGACGTCGGTGATCTGCTCGGACAAGACCGGCACGCTGACCCTGAACAAGATGACCGCGCGCGAGCTGGCGATCCCCGGCGAGAACCGGTTCACCGTCACCGGCGAGGGCTACCGCACCGAGGGCGAGATCAAGCACGTCGGCGGCGCCCGGCTCGACCTGGACCCGTACCTGCTGCCGATGGCGCTGTGCGCGGACGCGGTGCTGGACGGCGAGAACCTGATCGGCGACCCGACCGAGGGGGCGCTGATCGTGCTGGCCGCCAAGGGCGGGCTCGACCTGGCCGAGACGCGCCGCGCCTACCCGCGCGTCGCGGAGGTGCCGTTCGACTCCGACTACAAGTTCATGGCCACGTTCCACCACATGACCGGCGACGCCGGTGCGCCGGTGGTGCGCTGCTACGTCAAGGGCGCGCCGGACGTGCTCATCTCGCGGGCGGCGTCGTACCGCAAGCCGGACGGGACCGTGCTGCCGGTGACCGACGCCAACCGGAGCCTGGCCACCGACGCCAACGACCGGATCGCGGCGGCCGGCGAGCGGGTCATGGTGGTCGCGCAGCGCGACTTCGACCCGGCCGCGTTCGACCCGTCCGGCGACCTCATCGGGCAGGTGCGGGACCTGACGCTGCTGGCCATGGTCGGCATCGTGGACCCGCCCCGGCCGGAGGCGAGGGCGGCCATCGCCGAGTGCCGCGAGGCGGGCATCCGAGTCCGGATGATCACCGGCGACCACGCCACCACCGCGGCGGCCATCGCGAAGGAGCTGGGCATCGAGGGCCGGGCGGTCACCGGCACCCAGTTCGCGGCGATGAGCGACGAGGACCTGCTCGCCCAGCTGCCCGAGATCGGGGTGATCGCGCGGGTCGCCCCGGAGGACAAGCTGCGCCTGGTGCGGCTGCTCAAGGCCAGCGGCAACGTGGTGTCGATGACCGGCGACGGCGTCAACGACGCCCCGGCGCTCAAGGCGGCCGACATCGGCGTGGCCATGGGCATTACCGGCACGGAGGTCTCCAAGGAGGCCGCCGTCATGATCCTCACCGACGACAACTTCGCCACCATCGTCAAGGCCGTCGAGTACGGCCGCGGCCTGTACGACAACCTGCTCAAGTACCTGCGCTTCCAGATGTCCACGCTGGTCGCGTACATCGCGATCTTCCTGCTCGCGGGGCTGCTGGACATCGCCGCCGGGACGCCGCTCAACCCGCTGCAGATCCTGTGGCTGAACATGGTCGTGGACATCCCGATCGCCATCGCGCTCGGGTTCGACGACCCGACCAGCGGGCTCATGCGCCGCCCGCCCCGCCCGGTCGGCGCGCCGGTGCTGTCGGCCGCGGACTGGGTCCGGCTGTGCGTGCTCGGCGCGGTGATGACGGCCGGGTCGCTGTGGGCGTACCAGCTCGGGTTCGCCGAAGGCGGCGCGGTGGTCGGCGCGACCATGCTGCTGACCACGCTGTCGCTGTTCCACCTGGTCGCCGGGCTGCTGTCGCGGGACCAGGTGCACACCATCTTCGACCGCGACGCCATCCCCAGCCGCGCGCAGCTGCGCCGCTACGGCATCGCGCTGCTGGCGATCATCGCGGTCACCCTGCTCGACCCGCTGGAGCGCATCTTCGGCACCACCGGCCTCAGCCTGCGGCTGTGGTGCACCGCGCTCGCCATCGCGCTGTCCCTGCTGGTGATCGAGGAACTGATCAAGCTCGTGCTCCGCCGCCGGCACCACGACGTACCGGTCCGCCCCGAAGCGGCGACCGTGCCCGGAGGCACCGCCGCATAGAAAGGAACCACCCCATGGCGTTCAACCTGCGCAACCGCAGCTTCCTCAAGGAACTCGACTTCACCCCCGAGGAGCTGCGCCACCTGCTCCAGCTGTCGGCGGAGCTGAAGGCGGCCAAGCGCGGCGGCTACGAGCAGCCCAGGCTGCGCGGCAAGGAGATCGCGCTGATCTTCGAGAAGACCTCGACCCGCACCCGGACCGCGTTCGAGACCGCCGCGCACGACCAGGGTGCCCAGGTCACCTACCTGGAACCGACCGGCTCGCAGATCGGGCACAAGGAGTCGATGAAGGACACCGCCCGCGTGCTCGGGCGCACCTTCGACGCGATCGAGTATCGCGGCTCGGCGCAGGAGCACGTGGAGACGCTCGCCGCGTACGCGGGCGTGCCCGTCTACAACGGCCTGACCGACGAGTTCCACCCGACGCAGATCCTCGCCGACATGCTCACCATGCAGGAGCACGTGGACAAGCCGCTGCACGACGTCGCCTTCTGCTACCTCGGCGACGCCCGCAACAACATGGGCAACTCGCTCATGGTCGGCGGCTGCAAGTTCGGCATGGACGTGCGGCTGTGCGCGCCGGAGCACCTGTGGCCGCGCGAGGACCTGGTCAAGACCTGCCACGAGATCGCCGCCGAGACCGGCGCCCGGCTCACCCTCACCGCCGACGTGGACGAGGGCGTGCGCGGCGTCGACTACCTCTACACCGACGTGTGGGTCTCCATGGGCGAGGACAGGTCGGTGTGGGGTGAGCGCATCGAGCTGCTCAAGCCGTACCAGGTCAACGCGGACGTGCTGGCCCGCACCGGCAACCCGAAGGTGTGCTTCATGCACTGCCTGCCGGCCTTCCACAACCGCGAGACCAAGGTCGGCGAGCAGATCTTCCAGGAGTACGGCCTGGACGCGCTGGAGGTCACCGACGACGTGTTCGAGTCGAAGCACTCCATCGTGTTCGACCAGGCCGAGAACCGGCTGCACACGATCAAGGCCGTGCTCGTGGCGACGCTGGGCGACTGAGATGCGCGTGGTGGTGGCGCTGGGCGGCAACGCGCTGCTGCGCCGCGGCGAGCCGATGACCGCCGAGGCGCAGCGCGGCAACGTACGGTTGGCCGCGCCGCTGCTGGCCGAGGTGGCGCAGCGGCACCAGCTCGTGCTCACCCACGGCAACGGCCCGCAGGTCGGCCTGCTCGCGCTGCAGGGCGCGGCGTACGCCGACGCGGAGCCGTTCCCGCTGGACGTGCTCGGCGCGCAGACCGAGGGCATGATCGGGTACGTCCTCGAGCAGGAGCTGGGCAACCTGCTGCCCGCCGAGGTCCCGCTGGCCACCGTGCTCACGATGATCGAGGTGGACCCGGCCGATCCGGCGTTCGGCGACCCGAGCAAGTTCGTGGGTCCCGTCTACGACCAGGCGCAGGCCGAACGGCTCGCGGCGGAGAAGGGCTGGACCGTCAAACCCGACGGCCCGCACTGGCGCCGGGTGGTGCCCTCCCCCGAGCCGCGGCGCATCTTCGAGATCCGCCCCATCCGCTGGCTGCTCGACAAGGACGTCGTGGTGATCTGCGCCGGGGGCGGCGGGGTGCCCACCATGTTCCGGCCCGGCGAGCCCCGCACGCTCACCGGCGTGGAAGCGGTGATCGACAAGGACCTGGCCGGTGAGCTGCTCGCCCGCGAGATCGACGCGGACCTGTTCGTGATGGCCACCGACGTGGACGGGGTGTACCTCGACTGGGGCACCCCGCAGCAGCGGCGCATCGAGCGCGCGAGCGCCGGGCAGCTGCGCGGGCAGGGGTTCGCGGCCGGGTCGATGGGGCCGAAGGTGCAGGCCGCGGTGCGTTTCGTCGAGCGCACCGGGCGGCGGGCCGCGATCGGGAGCCTGGCCGACATCGTCGCGATCGTGGACGGCACGGCCGGGACCCAGGTCCACCCGGATGACGGCAGCGAGGCAGGGAGGTAGGCGATGGAGCGGTTCGGGGTCCACTCGGAGGTGGGCACGTTACGCAAGGTCATGGTGCACCGGCCGGAGCTGAGCCTGCGCCGGCTCACCCCCGCCAACCACGACGACCTGCTCTTCGACGACGTGCTGTGGGTCGAGCGGGCGCAGTACGAGCACGACCAGTTCGTCGCGCGGATGCGCGAGCGCGGCGTCGAGGTCTTCTACCTGCAGGACCTGCTCGGCGAGGCGCTGGCGGCGAGCGACCCGGCCCGGCAGCGGGTGATCGAGCTGGCGGCCTCCGAGTACACCGTCGGGGTGTCGCTGGTCGACGCCGTACGCGACGTGCTGGACAAGCTGCCGCCGGCGGAGCTGGCCCGGCACCTGATCGGCGGCCTCACCGTCGCCGAGGCGGGGCTCGACCTCGGCCCGCTGCGGCAGTCCTCGCTGCCCGCCGCCGCGCTGGACGACGAGAGCGCGTTCGTGCTGCCGCCGCTGCCGAACACCCTGTTCACCCGGGATTCGTCGTGCTGGATCTACGGCGGCGTCTCGGTCAACCCGATGTACTGGCCCGCCCGGCGGCTGGAGGCGTACAACGTCGCCGCGGTGTACCGGGCCCACCCGATGTTCGCCGACGCCACGTTCGACTACTGGTATCCGGAGCTGGGCGACGACGGCCGGTTCCATGTGGAGGACTTCGGCCGGGCCACCCTGGAGGGCGGCGACGTGCAGCCGATCGGCAACGGCACGGTGCTCATCGGGCTCAGCGAGCGCAGCTCCGCCCGCATGATCGAGCAGGTCGCGCGGGCGCTGTTCGCCGCGGGCGCGGCCGAGCGGGTCATCGCGGTGGTGATGACCAAAGACCGGGCGCACATGCACCTGGACACCGTGATGACGATGCTCGACCGGGACGCGGTGACCGTCTACCCGAAGGTGATCGAGCAGGTCCGCGCGATCAGCCTGCGGCCGGGCAGCTCACCCGGGCGCTTCCACGTCACGCGGGAGCGCGACCTGCTGTCGGCCATGGCCGACGCGCTGGGCGTGGACCGGCTGCGGGTGGTGGAGACCGGCGGCGACGCCTACCAGCAGGAACGCGAGCAGTGGGACGACGGCAACAACGTGGTCGCCCTGTCCCCCGGCGTGGTCGTGGCGTACGAGCGCAACGAACACACCAACGCCAAGATGCGCGCGTTCGGCATCGAGGTGATCACCATCGAGGGCTTCGAGCTGGGCAAGGGGCGCGGCGGCGGCCACTGCATGACCTGCCCGCTGCTGCGCGACCCGCTCTGATCCGCCGCCGAGCCGGGAGGTCCCGCCCATGACCGACACCCGCAGGTGGCTGCTCATCGCCGCCGCGGTGCTCGCGCTGCTGGCCCTGCTGCTGTTCGCCCGGGGCGTCGCGCACCACCGCGGCTGGCAGATCGGCGACCGCGCCGCCGCGACGGCGACGGACGTCCGCGATGCCTGAGCCGACCGCTGAGCCTGGCAGCGCCTCCGCCGAGCCGGGCAGCGCCTTCGGCGACCGGCAGCCGCGACCGCCGACGATGCTGGACGCGCTCCTGCCGGTACTGGTCCTGATTGCGCTGCTGACCACCACCGTCGCCCTGTTCGGCATCGACGCGACCAACGGGCCGCTGCAGGTGGCCCTACTGCTGGCCGCGGCGTTCGCGAGCCTGATCGCGTTCAAGAACGGGCACACCGTGGCGGCGGTTGCCGAGGCCGCGATCGGCGGCGTCACCTCGGCGGTCGGGGCGGTGTTCATCCTGCTCGCGGTCGGCGCGCTGATCGGCACCTGGAACATGGCCGGGACCATCCCGACCGTGGTCGACATCGGCATCCAGCTGATCAGCCCTGCCTGGTTCTTCTTCACGGCGGCGGTGGTCTGCGCGGTGGTCGGCATGGTCACCGGCAGCTCCTGGACCACGGCCGGCACGCTCGGCGTCGCGTTCGTGGCGATGGCCACCGTGATGCAGTTGCCCGTGGCCGTCGCCGCCGGGGCGGTGATCTGCGGGGCGTACTTCGGCGACAAGATGACCCCGCTGTCGGAGACCACCATCCTGGTGCCGCAGCTGGTCGGGCGCGGCCTGACCGTCAACGCGCACATCCGCAACATGATCTGGACCGCCGGGCCCGCGCTCGGCATCAGCCTGATCCTGTTCCTGATCATCGGGTTCCGCAACCGGCCCGCCGCCGAGGTCAGCACGGCCGCAGCCGAGGAGGCGCTGCGCGGCGCGTTCAACACGGGCCTGCTCAGCCTGCTGCCGCTGCTGCTGCTCATCGCGTTCGCGCTGCTGCGGTATCCGCCGTTCCTGTCCATCCTCGGCTCGGCGCTGTTCGCGGGCCTGCTCGCCCCGTTCACCCAGCCCGAGGCGGTCCGCGCGTTCGTCGCCGACCCGTCGCTCGGCCCGGTCACCACGGGAGTCAAGGCGCTGTTCGGCGCGATGGCGACCGGTTTCGTCAGCCACTCCGGTGCGCCGAAGGTGGACGAGCTGTTCTCCCGGGGCGGCATGGCCGGCATGCTCACCACGGTCTGGCTGATCCTGGGCGCGCTGTCGTTCGCCGCGGTCATGGAGCACGCCGGGTTCCTGCAGCGGCTGCTCGCGCCGATCGTGGCCCGGGCCCGCAGCCGCGGCACGCTGATCCTGGCCGCCAACTCCAGCGCCATCGGGCTCAACGTCATCGCCGGTGAGCAGTACGTCGCCGACGTGCTGCCGGCCCGCATGTTCCGCGACGAGTTCGCCCGGCGCGGCCTGGCCCCCGAGGTGCTGTCGCGGGCCGTGGAGGACTCCGGCACGGTCACCTCGGTGCTGGTGCCGTGGAACACCTGCGGGGCGTACATCTCCGGGGTGCTGGGCGTGCCGACCGCGGCATACCTGCCCTACTGCTTCTTCAACCTGCTCAGCCCGGTGCTGGACGTGCTCTACGGCTTCCTGGGCTTCAAGGTGGCGACCGTGCCGCCCGAGCCGGAGACGGGAGACGTCGATGAGCGAGCACCCTGAGCAGGCCGCGCCCGCGCCGAAGCGGTCCCGGTTCACGCTGCCCTCGGCGTACACCATCCTGTTCGGGCTGATCGTGGTGATGGCGGTCGCGACCTGGCTGATCCCGGCCGGGGCGTACGACAGCGACGCCGAGGGCAACCCGGTGCCGGGCACCTATCACGAGGTGCCCGCGACGCCGCAGCGCATCGTGGTCGACTCGCTCACCGCGCCGATCAACGGCCTCTACGGCATCGAGGACGAGGCCGGGACGATCAGCTACTACAACAGCGGCGTGCTGTTCGGCGCGATCGACGTGGCCCTGTTCATCATCGTCATCGGCGGCTTCCTCGGGGTCACCATGCAGACCGGCGCGATCCAGGCCGGCATCGGGCAGCTGGTCGCCCGACTGCGGGGCCGGGAGAAGTGGATGATCCCGATCCTGATGTCGGTGTTCGCGCTGGGCGGCACCACGTTCGGCATGGCCGAGGAGAGCCTGGCCTTCTACGCCCTGGTCATCGCGGTCATGGTCGCCGCCGGGTACGACACCGTGACCGCGGCGGCGATCCTGCTGCTGGGCTGCGGCATCGGGGTGCTCGGCTCGACCATCAACCCGTTCGCCACCGGCATCGCGTCCGGCTTCGCGGGCATCCCGATCAGCGACGGCATCGGCCTGCGCATCCTGATCCTGCTGATCAGCCTGGCCGTGGGCATCTGGTTCGTGATGCGCTACGCCGAGCGGGTGCGCCGCGACCCGGCGAAATCGCTGGTCGCCGACATGAAGGCGGACAACGACGCGCACTTCAAGCTGTCGGCCGACGACGCGCAGCGGCAGCTCACCGGGCGGCACAAGGCCATCCTCGCCGTGTTCGGGCTCGCCTTCGTGGTGATGATGTACGCCGTCATCCCCTGGTCCGACCTCGGCGTCCCGCTGCCCACACTGTGGTGGTGGTTCCCGGAGATGACCGCGTCGTTCCTGTTCTTCTCCGTCATCATCGGCCTGCTCGGCGGCATGAACGAGGGCAAGCTGACCAGCTCGTTCGTGGACGGCGGGCGCGACCTGCTCGGGGTGGCGCTGATCATCGGCATCGCCCGCGGCATCACCGTGATCATGAACAACGGCCAGATCACCGACACCGTGCTGCACTGGGCCGAGCTGGCGCTGGGCGACGTGGGCGCGGCCGGCTTCGCGATCGTCATGTACGCGCTGTTCCTGCCGCTGTCGTTCCTGATCCCGTCGTCGTCCGGCCTGGCCACCGTGGCGATGCCGATCATGGCGCCGCTCGCCGGGTTCCTCGGGGTGCCGCAGGACCTGGTGGTGACGGCGTACCAGAGCGCCAACGGCCTGATGAACCTGTTCATCCCGACCTCGGCGGTGGTGATGGGCGGGCTGGCCATCGCCCGCGTCCCGTACGGCCGCTACCTGCGCTGGGTCTGGCCGCTGCTGGCGATCCTGGCCGGGGTCACCGTGGTGCTGCTCGGTCTGGCCGCCGTGCTCGGCTGAGCTACGGCCGCCGAGCGATCATGAATCGGGCCTCAGGTCCGCTCGGCCGCAGGGACGCGGCTGCGCGGGTCGGTCCAGCGCTCGGCGATCGGCACCGCCGACAGGCCGTGTGCGAGCACGCTGAGCAGCACCGTGGCCATGACGAGCGCGGCGACCAGGGCTGCGGGCGGGCCGGTGAGCTGCTGCAGGGCGATCAGCGCGAAGATGACGCTGGGCAGGCCGCGCGGCCCGAGCCAGGACAGCAGCAGCACCTCGCGCTTGAACCGGCGCAGGCCGATCAGGCTCGCCGCGACCGGCAGCATCCGGACCAGGGTCAGGCTCAGCACGGCGTACAGCACGATCCGCCAGTTGAGCACGTCGCCGATGACCTGTGGGATGAGGGAGCCGAACAGGAACCACACCCCGGCCGCCAGCAGCCCGACCACGTCGTGCGCGGTCTGCAGGTGCGCCTCGGGCAGGTCCTGGTCCACCGCCCGCACGGCCATGCCCGCCACGAACCCGGCCACGATGCCGTTGCCGTGCACCGCGTGCGCCGCCTCGAAGGCGAGCAGCGCGATCGCCAGGTACGCCAGCCGCTCGGCGCGGGCTGTGCTCCAGCCACGCTTGCGGGCCGCCCTCAGCAGCCGGGCCGCCGCCCCGCCGACGAGCACGCCCACTACCAGGGCAAACGCGATCTCGCGGACCGTCTGCCCCAGCACCTGGCCCGCCTGCCGGTCGTGGTCGGCGGCGACGGCCGCGGCGAGGAACGCCAGCACCAGCGGCGCGGCCAGGCCGTCGTTCAGGCCGCTCTCCACGGTGACCGCCGTGCGCAGGTCGTGCGGGATGCGCCGGTCGTGCACCAGCACCGCGGCGAGGCTGGAGTCGGTGGCCGCCAGCGCCGCCGCCACCAGCGCGAGCACCCACGCGCCCGCCAGCGGGAACAGCGCGACGCCGAGCAGGAACCCGGCGGCCACGGTCAGCGGGAGCGCGATCAGGATCAGGCGCAGCGGCAGGTGACCTGCCTCGCGCAGGCGGCGCAGGCTGATCTCGGTGGCGTCGGTGAACAGCACCAGTGCGAGCGTCGCCTGCAGCAGGTGCTGCATGGCGGGGGACGCCAGGTCGAGGCGGACCGCCGGCTCGTCGCCGACCGCGAGCAGCAGCCCGGCCAGCAGCAGCGCGACGGGAACGGTGACGCTGTAGCGCGCCGCGCGGGCCGAGACGGTCGCCCAGGCGATCAGCACGATCGCGAGGCTGATCAGGCCGTACACGGCCGCCGTCCCGTCTTGCTGTCCGAAATATCCTGCCAAGGCACGACATCATTGTGTCATCGCCGAGCGGCGCCGCCGGGCCGTCCGCCGTCAGGGGCCGAGCTTGCGGCCGCCCGTCTGGCCGTCGAGGTTCCAGCGCAGGTCCAGACGGCACCCCGGGGCGGACTGGAACTGCGCCACGCCCTGCAGGTGCCCCCCGGCGAAGAACTGCTGCTCCGGCGTCAGCTCCACCTGCGGCGGCTTCAGGTCGACACCGACCCGCGTGCGACCCAGCGGCACCGGCGCGTGCGCGGACAGGAACAGCGCCACCAGGTCCGCCATCGCGCCGCCGACCAGCGGGCACGGGCCGCGCAGGTCGGTGCCGGCATCCTGCGGGCGCAGATAGTCGAAGTGCTCACCCTGGTACACCGCGGCATACCGGGGCTGGGGCAGGCCGTCCCACACGTTCGCCGGCGGGCCCAGGTTCTCCAGGAACAGGCCGCCGCCGTTGCCCTCCGCCCAGGCGAAGAACGTCGGGCGGCCGATCCCGGTGAGCACGGCGCTGCGATCGTTCAGCTCGCCGTACGGAGCGCCGAGGCTGACGAACGCGGCGAAGCCGGGGTTGGCCGCCATGACCCGGGCACCCAGCAGGCCGCCGTACGAGTGCCCCACCACGGCGGTGGACTCGGCCCGGGCGTCCACCCAGCGCCGGTGCTCCCAGCTGTCGCGCACCCAGGCGAGGTCGGCGCCCGCCGCGGCGATCGCCGGATCGGCGCCGTTCTGCGCGAGCTGTGCCGGATGGCTGGGCACCACGACGACGTACCCGCAGCGCGCCAGCACCGCCGCGAACCGCTCCCAGCGCGCGTGATAGCCCGCGAGCGACACACCCCGCGGCGGCTGGCCGTGCAGCAGCAGCACCATGGGCCAGCGGGTCAGGCAGAGCTTGAGCATGGGCGCATTCGCGGTCGCGCCGTCGTAGGCCGGGTAGTAGATCCGCAGGTCGCGAGGCGTGCCGTGAGCCGCTGCGGTCAGGTCGTGCACGCCCCAGAACACGGGGCGGCCGATGTCCGGGTTCCAGGTGACGCCGCCGGACTCGGCCGGATCCTCGGGGCAGCTGTCCGCGGCCGCCTCGATGGCCTCCCTGCAGCCCGGCAGCAGCGTGAGCGCCGCCAGGCCGCCCAGGCCGGCGAGCAGCCGGCGCCTGGTCGGACCCGCTCCCGATGTCGTCATCGGTCGAGCATGCGGCCTGCGGCACGTTCGAACTGTGCGGTGGCCGACTGCCACCGGTACACGTTCCCGACAGTCCCGGTCCGCCGGTCGCCCGGGAGGGTGACGTCCGGCGGATCCGGCGGTCAGTTCGCCGGGTCGGGGATCGCAAGCTCGGCGGGGTGGGGCAGTTCGTGGCCGACGGGCACGACGACCACGGGGCAGCTGGCCTTGCCGATGCACTCCTCGCTGACCGAGCCGAGCACGGTGTGCATCAGCCTGCTGGTGCCGTGGCTGCCCAGCACCAGCAGGTCGGCGTCGGCCGCGGCGGCGGCGAGCACGTCGGCGGCCCGGCCCTCGACCACCTCACCGGCGATGCTCACGCCCTCCCGCTGGAACGGCGGCAGCGCGCCCAGTTCGCGGTCCAGCATCGCCGTCGCGTCCTCGCGGGCGGCCGAGCCGATGACGTCGTCGTCGACCTCGTCCCAGCGCCACGCGGCGACCGCCTGTACGGTGCCGCCGCGTCCGGCCGCCTCGTGCACCGCCCAGCGCAGCGCCCGCCGGCCGCCCTCGGAACCGTCCACGCCGACCACGATCCGGAAGTTCGCCATGAACCGCCCCCTACCCTCGGCATCCCCGTGGCTAACACGTATCGCGTATTTCAATGGGTGAGCCGTACGTTCTGCCCGGTCGCCCGCTGGATGTCGCTCGCGGCGGTGACCAGCATCCGGTGCCCGAGGTCGGACAGCGCGCGGGCCACCGCCAGCTCGTCGCCGATCTCCGGCACGTCGGTGTCCTCGGGGTTGAGCTTGGCCCGGCCCACGCCGATCAGGCGGTCGCCGATGTCGTCGTCGAGCATGCGGGCCTCGGCGTAGGTGCGTCCCTCGTCCTCACCGACGAAGATCTCCACGTTCCAGCGCTTCATCGAACTCATCGCGGGTGCCTCCCCTCCAGGATGTGCGCCGAACCCTCCAGCAGCGCCACGACCTCCTCGTCCGAGGTCTGCCGGAAGTCGTCGTAGTGCTCGCCCACGGCCATGAAGAACCGCGGCGTGTCGACGCAGACCACCTGGTCGGCGACGGCGCGCATGTCCTCGGCGGTGTCGGCCGCGGCCACCGGGACGGCCAGCACCACGTGCGCCGCGCCCCGGGCCCGCGCCACCTGGCAGGCGGCCCGCGCGGTGGCACCGGTGGCGATGCCGTCGTCGACCACGACCACGGTGCGCTCGGCCAGCGCCTCGGCGTCGCGGCCGTGGCGGTAACGCTGCACCCGGCGGTCGAGCTCGGCGCGCTCGGCCTGCTCGACCCGGTCGAGGGCCGCCGCGGAGACGCCCGCGGCCTCGATCACGGTCGGATTGAGCACGCGTACGCCGTCCTCCCCCACCGCGCCCATGGCGACCTCGGGCTGGTACGGCACGCCGAGCTTGCGCACCACGAGCACGTCGAGCGGGGCGCGCAGGGCACGGGCCACCTCGGCGGCGACGACCACGCCGCCCCGGGGCAGCCCGAGCACCACCACGTCGGCGTCGTGGAGGAAGGTGAGCATCTGCGCCAGCCGGTGGCCGGCGTCGCTGCGGTTGCGGAACATGGCACCAACTCCCTCCCCCACCATGTTCGTCCCGCGAGAGGCCCCGTGACCAGGACTTCGCCGATCAGGCCGGTATCTCGGGATGCTCCTTGCGGTACGCCGCGACGACCGTGGGCAGGGTGTGGAACAGGTGATCGCGGCCGACCGCGTCGGCCAGGCCGAATGACACCATTTCGTCCATGAGTTCCTGTTTGACGTGGGCCATGCCGAAGACGATGCCGCGCTGGGTCAGCTCGCGGCGCAGCTCCTCGACCGCCTCCATCGCGGTGTAGTCGACCTCGACGATCGCCTCGGCGTTGAGCACGAACCACTTCACCTCCGGTGCCTCGCTGACCGCGGCCAGCGCCCGCCGCCGCAGGTCCTGTGCGTTGGCGAAGAACAGCGGCGAGTCGTACCGATAGATCATCAGGCCGGGCACGGTGCGCGCCTGCGGGTAGTCGTCCACGTCGTGCATACCCGCCACCCCCGGCACGATGCCCAGCACCGCGTCGTGCGGGCGGGCCACCCGGGCCAGCATCTCGGCCACCGACAGCGCCACCGCGGCGAGCACGCCGTAGAGGATGTCGAAGACCAGCACGCCCGCGCAGGCGGCCAGCGCCAGCAGCAGCTCGCTGCGCCGGAACGCGGCCAGCCGCCGGAAGCCGGGCAGGTCGATCAGGCGCAGCGCCGCGTACACGATGATCGCGCCGAGCGCGGCGCTGGGGAACGCCGAGAGCAGCGGCCCGGCGAACAGCAGCGTGCACACGACCAGCACCAGCGCGCTCAGCGAGTAGACCTGGCTGCGCGCGCCCGCCGCGTCGGCCAGGGCGGTGCGGCTGCCGCTGCTGCTCACCGGGAAGCCGCGCAGCATGCCCGCGCCGAGGTTGGCCACGCCGAGGGCGAACAGCTCCTGGTCGGCGTCGACCTCCTGGCGGTGGCGGGCGGCGAAGGCGCGGGCGGTGAGCATGTTGTCGGTGTACCCGACCAGCATCACGCCGACGGCGGGCAGCAGCAGGTCCTGGAAGTCCGACAGGTCCGGCAGCGCGAACGCCGGCAGCCCGGACGGCACCGCGCCGACCGTGTCGATGCCGTAGTCCTGCAGCCCGAACACCGCGGTGGCGGCCGTGGCCAGCAGCACCGCGAGCAGCGGGCCGGGCAGCTTCGGCCACTGCCGCTGGACGAGGTAGAGGAACGCCAGCACGAGCACGGCGAGCACGACGGTGGCCAGGTGCGCCTGGCCCATGCCCTTGACGAACGACCACACCTCGCCCAGCAGCGTGCCGCCCTCGACGGGGATGCCGGTGAGCCGCTCCAGCTGACCGATGATCATGATGACCGCGACGCCCGCCATGTAGCCGACCAGGATCGGCTTGGACAGCAGGTCGGCCACGAACCCCAGCCGCACCGCCCAGGAGACCAGGCACAGCAGACCGACGATGACGGCGAGCCCGGCGGCCAGCGCCGCATACCGGCCGGGATCTCCCGCCGCCAGCGGCGCGATCACCGTGGCCGTCATCAGCGCGGTGGTCGACTCCGGCCCGACCGACAGCTGCCGCGACGAGCCGAGCAGCGCGTAGAGCGCCAGCGCGGGCAGCGCCGCCCAGAGCCCGGCGACGGGCGGCAGCCCGGCCAGGCCCGCGTACGCCATCACCTGCGGGATCAGGTACGCCGCGACGGTCGCCCCCGCGAGCACGTCCCCGCGCAGCCAGCTCTGCTCGTACCCGCGCAACGTCACCACCCCGGGCGCACCCGGGATCCACCGTGGTCTCTCAGCCATGCCCACTTCTACCTCATGCCACCCGCCCCCGAAACCCCCGAAAGGAAGGGCACCTTGTTATCGCTTTCCGTAGTAGAAGGTGCCCTTCTTAACGCTTTCGGGCGGGTGGGCTGCGGGCTGGCCGGAGTGGACGGTCGTACCTGGTGGCGGCACGGATCCCGATGTCGCGCACGGCCTCGAGGACGGGCTCGGCACACCGCTGCCGGAGTGGAGGCCATCGAGAGCCCCGAGGCGATGTGGCGCGGCCGGTACGACGACGGCGCCGACGCCGACTGGGCGCTCGGCCACCTGATCCGCCTGGCCACCTGATCCGCCTGGCCACCTGATCCGCCTGGCCGCCGGTCGGCACGGCGTTCCGGCCGGATCACCCGCGGCCTGCGCAGCCTTGACGTCAGGGCGGCCGGCGTGCGTTAAGAAGGTGCCCTTCCTCTACGGAAAGCGTTAAGAAGGTGCCCTTCCTTCGGTGCGGGGGATGACGAGGACGGGGCTGTCGGCGTGGTGGAGGACCTGGTGGCTGACCGAGCCGAGGAGCAGGCCGGTGAAGCCGCCGCGGCCGTGCGCCCCGACGACCACGAGCTGCGCCTGCTTGCTGAGCTCGACCAGGACCTTGGCGGGGCGGCCGCGGAGCAGGTGCTCGCGGACCTTGACGTCCGGGTAGTCCTTGCGTACGCCGGCCAGGGCGTCCTCCAGCAGGTGCCCCTCCTCCAGCGCGACGGTGGCCGCGTCGTGCTTGTGGTCGTGGTGCTCGCCGTGGGCGTGGCCACCGGCCCGGGACCAGCTGTGCACCGCCAGCACCTCGGTGTCGCGCATGGCGGCCTCCTCGAAGGCCGCCTCGATGGTGCGCACGGAGTCCGGCGAGCCGTCCACGCCGACCACCACCGGACCCGCGTCGCGGCGTTCACCGCGCACGACCAGCACCGGCGTACGCCCGTGCGCCGTGCACTGCACCGCCACCGAGCCGACCAGCAGCCCGGTGAACCCGCCGAGGCCGCGATCGCCGATGACCAGCAGCTCGGCGTCGCGGGCCGCGCGCAGCAGCACCGGCGAGGGCGCGCCGGTGACGAGGTCGGTGAGCACCGAGACGGACGGGTCGGCCTCCCTGGCGACGGCCGCCGCGGTGGCCAGCGTGCGCTCGGCGTCGTGGCGCAGGCCGCCCTCCTGCGGCCCTGCCTCCGACGGGCCCATCTTGACGTGCATCAGCGGCCAGATGAACGCGTGCACGATCCGCAGCGGCAGCTGCCGCCAGGCCGCCTCGCGGGTGGCGAAACGCACCGCGGCCAGTGAGGAATCGGAGCCGTCGACGCCGACCACGACCGGCCGGGCGCCACCCTCCTCGGTGTTCATGGCCGGGCCCGCCCCGGCGTCGAGACTGTTCATCGGCGCCCCGGCCAGGTCCAGTCGGTGATGTCGGGCGCGTCCTGCCCGTACGCGCGGGTGTGGTCGCGGGCCCGCTGCCGGGCGTCGGTCATGTACTGGCGCAGCCCGGCCGCGCTCACGCCCAGCCCCGGCACCCGGTCGATGACGTCGATGACCAGCCGGTAGCGGTCCAGGTCGTTGAGCATCACCATGTCGAACGGCGTGGTCGTGGTGCCCTCCTCCTTGTACCCGCGCACGTGGATGTTGCCGTGGTTGGTACGGCGGTAGGTGAGCCGGTGGATCAGGGTCGGATAGCCGTGGTAGGCGAACACCACCGGCCGGTCGACCGTGAAGATCGCGTCGAACTGGGCGTCGGGCAGGCCGTGCGGGTGCTCGCTCTCCGGCTGCAGCCGCATCAGGTCCACCACGTTGACCACCCGCACCCGCAGCTCGGGCAGGTAGCGCTGAAGCAGGTCGACGGCGGCCAGCGTCTCCAGCGTGGGCACGTCCCCGGCGCAGGCCAGCACCACGTCCGGCACCCCGCCCGCGTCGTTGCTGGCCCAGTTCCAGATGCCCAGGCCGCGGCGGCAGTGCAGGGCCGCCTCGGTCATGCTCAGCCAGGACGGCTGCGGCTGCTTGCCCGCCACCACCACGTTGATGTAGTTGCGGCTGCGCAGGCAGTGGTCCATGGTCGACAGCAGCGTGTTGGTGTCCGGCGGCAGGTAGATCCGGCACACCTCGGCCTTCTTGTTCACCACGTGGTCGATGAAGCCGGGGTCCTGGTGCGAGAAGCCGTTGTGGTCCTGCCGCCACACGTGGCTGGACAGCAGGTAGGTCAGCGACGCGATGGGGCGGCGCCACTCGATGCCCCGGGTCACCTTGAGCCACTTCGCGTGCTGGTTGACCATCGAGTCGACCACGTGGATGAACGCCTCGTAGCTGGTGAGCAGGCCGTGCCGGCCGGTGAGCAGGTAGCCCTCCAGCAGGCCCTGGCACAGGTGCTCCGACAGCACCTCGATGACCCGGCCGGACTGCGCCAGGTGGTCGTCGCCCTCGTAGATCTGCGCGTCGAACTCGCGGTCGGTCACCTCGAACACGGCGTTGAGCCGGTTGGAGTTGACCTCGTCCGGCCCGAACAGCCGGAACCGGTCCGGATTGGCCCGGATCACGTCGCGCAGCCACACCCCCAGTGCCCGGGTCGCCTCGGCCGGGGGCGTGCCCGGCGCGGGCACGTCGACCGCGTACGCCCGGATGTCGGGCAGGACCAGGTCGCGCAGCAGCAGGCCGCCGTTGGTGTGCGGGTTGGCGCTCATCCGCCGGGCCGCGCGCGGGGCCAGCGGCGCGAGGAAGCCCATCGGCGCGCCGGTCGCGTCGAACAGCTCCTCCGGCCGGTACGAGCGCAGCCACTGCTCCAACTGCGCCAGGTGCTCCGGGTTGTCGCGTACCGTGGCCAGCGGCACCTGGTGCGCCCGGAACGTGCCCTCGACCGGCACGCCGTCGACGATGCGGGGGCCGGTCCAGCCCTTCGGCGTACGCAGGATGATCATCGGCCAGCGCGGCCGCTGCCCGTCGGCGCCCTGCCGGGCGCGGGCCTGGATGCCGGCGATCTCGTCGAGCGCGCTGTCCAGGGCGTACGCCAGCTCGTGGTGCACCCGCACCGGGTCGTGCCCGGAGACCAGGATCGGCCGGTACCCGAAGCCGTGCATCATCGCCATCAGGTCGTGCTCGGGGATCCGGGCCAGCACCGTCGGGTTGGCGATCTTGTAGCCGTTGAGGTGCAGGATCGGCAGCACCACGCCGTCGGTCACCGGGCTGAGGAACGTGTTCGCCAGCCAGCTGCACGCCAGCGGGCCGGTCTCGGCCTCCCCGTCGCCGATCACGCAGGCCACCACCAACCCGGGGTTGTCCAGCGCCGCGCCGTAGGCGTGCATCAGCGAGTAGCCCAGCTCGCCGCCCTCGTGGATGGAGCCGGGCACCTCGGCCGCCACGTGGCTGGGGATGCCGCCCGGGAACGAGAACTGCCGGAACAGCCGCCCCATGCCCGCCTCGCTGCGGTCCACGCTCGGGTACAGCTCGCTGTAGGTGCCCTCCAGCCAGGTGTTCGCGACGATCGCCGGGCCGCCGTGCCCGGGTCCGCAGATGAACATGGCGTTGAGGTCGCGGTTGGTGATGGTGCGGTTGAGGTGGGCCCACAGCATGTTGAGGCCGGGGCTGGTGCCCCAGTGGCCGAGCAGCCGCGGTTTGATGTGCTCGGGCTGCAGCGGCTCGCGCAGCAGCGGGTTGCCCATCAGGTAGATCTGGCCCACGGTCAGATAGTTGGCCGCCCGCCACCAGGCGTCGAGCCTGCTCAGATCGTCGTCACGGAGGTGCGTCACACCGGCGGTGTGCCCGGCGCCCGGTCGCTCTGTCACCGTCATGAGCTGATCCTCGCCTGCCGCAACGCGATATGCAGGCGATTCGTCCGCTTTCCCGAGTGCCGGGCAGCTCAGCCGGGCAGCTCTGCCGGAGCCAGGGCCAGCCCGTAGTTCTGGCCGCGCTTGCGCACCTGCCAGACGCCGCGCACAACGCCCCGGTCCACCGCCTTGTGATGGAGGACGTCGAGCAGATCCGTCATGAACATCGGGTACACCCGTCCGCCCGCGTCGCGCCACTCGAACACCGCCGCGGAGCGCCCCCGCCGGCCGTCCACGAACGTGAGTTCGGCCGCGAACGGCTCGTTGCCCGCCGACCAGAGCCGGCTGCGGACGCTGCTCGGGTAGTGCTCCAGGTTGCCGTGCTCGTCGACGGGATACCGGTCGAGCCGGTTCGCGGAGGATGCCATCGCGTGATCATGCGACCCGGGTACGACACACGACCCGACCTTGTCCAGACTATGCGTATTCGCCCCGATAAGCCCGGCCAGCTGCTATAGCGTGGCGAAAGGCGCGGAAGAGGAGGACCGATGGTGGCTTCCCATCTGCCGGACGCGGTGCAGGGCCCGGGTCCGGTCGACGTAGTGCTCAACGTCAACGGCGCCACGCACGTGGTGCGCATCGAACCGCGGGTCAGCCTGCTGGACTGCCTGCGCGACCACATGAACCTCACCGGCGCCAAGAAGGGCTGCAACCAGGGCGCCTGCGGCGCGTGCACGGTATGGGTCGACAAGCGGCGCGTCGTCGCCTGCCTCACCCTGGCCATCGCCTGCGAGGGCCGCGAGATCACCACGATCGAGGGCCTGGCCGAGAACGGCATCCTGCACCCGATGCAGAAGGCGTTCCTGTCCGAGGACGCGTTCCAGTGCGGTTACTGCACCCCGGGCCAGATCATGTCGGCCGTGGCGCTGCTGGCCGAGGGGCACGCCGGCTCCGACGCCGAGATCGCCGAGTGGATGAGCGGCAACATCTGCCGCTGCGCGGCGTACCCGAACATCCGCACCGCGATCCGCGACGTGCGCGACGGCGTGGGAGGGGTGGGCAGTGCGACCCGTTAGCTACTCCCGAGTCCGCGACGTGGCCACCGCCATCGCCACCGTGACCGCCGACGCGGGCGCCGCGTACCTGGCCGGCGGCACCACCAAGGTGGACATGCTGCGCATCTACGCCGAGGCGTCGCAGCGCCTGGTCGACATCAACGACCTGCCTATCGACCACATCGAGGTGCAGCCGGACGGCGCGCTGCGCATCGGCGCGATGGCCCGGATGAACGACGTCGCGATGGCGCCGCTGGTCATGGACCGCTTCCCGGTGATCTCGGAGGCGCTGGTGCTCGGGGCGTCGGCGCAGCTGCGCAACATGGCCTCCATGGGCGGCAACATGCTGCAGCGCACCCGGTGCACGTACTTCCGCGACGCGGAGGCGTCCTGCAACAAACGCGAGCCGGGCACCGGCTGCGACGCCCTGACCGGCGTCAACCGCGGGCACGCGGTGCTGGGCACGAGCCGGTACTGCATCGCGACCCATCCGTCCGACGTCGCGGTGGCGCTGACCGCCCTGGACGCCGTCATCCACGTGCAGAACACCAGCGGCCATCACGCGTACCCGATCGACGACTTCTTCCTGCTGCCCGGGGCCACCCCGCAGCGCGAGCACCCGCTCAACCACGGCGATCTGATCACCGCGATCGAGGTCCCGGCGCTGCCCATGGGCCGCAACTCGCTGTACCTCAAGGTGCGCGACCGGGAGTCGTACGAGTTCGCGCTGTCCTCGGCGGCCTGCGCGCTGCGGGTCGAGGGCGGCGAGGTGGCCGAGGTGCGGCTGGCGCTGGGCGGCGTGGCGACCAAGCCGTGGCGGGCCCGGCGGGCCGAGCGCGCGCTGCTCGGGCAGCCGGCCACCCGTGAGTCGTTCGCCCGCGCGGCGGCCGAGGAGATGTCGGAGGCCGTGGCGCAGCCCATGAACGAGTTCAAGATCGAGCTGGCGCAGCGCACGATGGTCCGCGCGCTGGAGACCCTCGCCGCTAGAGGAGACGTCTCATGAGCACCGCCATCGGGCGCCCCGTGGACCGCGTCGACGGGCTGGCGAAGATCACCGGGGCGGGCCGCTACTCGGCCGAGATCACGCTGCCCGGCCTGGTGCACGCGGTGCTGGTCACCTCGCGCATCCCGAGCGGCCGGATCGGGCACCTCGACACGTACGACGCCGAGCAGGCCGAGGGCGTGCTCGGCGTGCTGCACCACCTCAACCTGCCCAAGGGCGGCTCGGTGCCGGCGCTGCTGCCGTCGCTGTTCGGCACGGCCGCCTCGGGGCAGACGTTCTTCCCGATGCAGGACGAGGTGATCCACTACGCGGGGCAGCCGCTGGCCGTCGTGGTCGCCGACACCCTGGACCGGGCCGAGCACGCGGCGCGGCTGGTGCACGTCATTTACGAGCACACGCCCGCGATCACCACCATCGAGCAGGGGCGCGACCGGGCGTACGAGGCGGAGAAGATCTTCGCGGGGTTCATCCCGGGCCGCATCACCCGCGGCGACGTGGCGGCCGGGCTGGCCGAGGCCGCCGAGACGGTGGACCTGAGCTACCACCTGGCCGCCAACCACCACAACCCGATCGAGTGCTCCGCGACCACGGCGGTCTGGGAGGGCGACCGGCTCACCCTGTACGACTCCACCCAGGGTCCCAACGCGACCCTGCACACCGTCGCCGAGCTGCTCAACATCATGCCGTCGCACATCCGCGTGGTCACCGACTACGTCGGCGGCAGCTTCGGCTGCAAGGCGATGATCTGGGCCCACCCGGCGCTGGCTGCGCTCGCGGCCCGCGCGGTGCACCGGCCGGTGCGGCTGGCGCTGAGCCGCGAGCAGATGTTCAGCGGCTGCGGCCACCGCGAGGAGCAGGAGATGCGGATCGTCCTCGGGGCGGACCGCGACGGGCGGCTGACCGCGATCCGCCATCACAAGCTCTCCCCCACCTCGCACTTCGACGACTGGGCCGAGCCGTCGCTGAGCGTCGCGTCGAGCATGTACGACTGCCCGAACTACGAGGGCGTCTACCGCCTGATCAAGGCCAACACCATGACACCGACGTTCACCCGATGCCCCGGCGAGGCGGCGGGCATGTTCGTCATGGAGACCGCGCTCGACGAGCTGGCCGAGCGGCTCGGCCTGGACCCGCTGGAGATCAGGCTGCGCAACTACGCCGAGACCGAGCCGGGCACCGGCAACCCGTGGTCCAGCAAGGGGCTGCGCGAGTGCTACCAGCGCGGCGCGGAGCTGGCCCGCTGGTCCGAACGCGACCCGCGGCCCGGCTGTGAGCGCGACGGGAACTGGCTGCTCGGCTGGGGCATGGCCAGCTCGGCGTACCCGGTGACGCCGCCCGGCGGCCCGCAGCGGGCCCGCGCCCGCATCTTCGCCGACGGCAGCGCCGTGGTGCAGTCCAGCTTCGCCGACTTCGGCACCGGCTCGGCGACGGTGATGACGCAGGTCGCCGCGGACGGGCTGGGCCTGCCGCTGGAGCGGATACGCGTCCAGTACGGCGACACCGACCTGCCCAACACCGCCGCGGCCGTCGGCTCGGCCGGGGCCGGGATGGTCAGCGCCGCGGTACACGTGGCGACGACGGCGCTGCGCGACCAGCTGGTCGCCCAGGCGGTCGCCGACGAGCGCTCGCCGCTGCACGGCGCCGACCCGAGCCGGATCACCGTCACCGAGGGCCGGATGCACCTGCGCGAGCGCCCGGACACCGGCGAGTCCTACGCCGAGCTGCTGCAGCGGGCGAACATGACCGACGCGGAGGCGCTGGGCACCTGGAACCCGCCCAGCATGATGGGCACCGGCTACGGCACGATGACGTTCGGCGCCCAGTTCGCGCAGGTGGCGGTCGACCCGGAGCTGGGGCTGTGCCGGGTACGGAAGCTGGTCGGCGTGTTCGACCCGGGCCGGGTGCTCAACCGCAAGACGGCGCACAGCCAGCTGATGGGCGGCATGCTCTGGGGCATGAGCCACGCCCTGTTGGAGGGCACCATCATGGACCCGGCCGGCCGCTGGAACAACGCCAGCCTCGGCGAATACCTGGTGCCGGTGAACGCGGACGCGCCCGACGTGCTCATCGAGACGGTCGAGACCACCGACACGGTGGTGAACCCGCTGGGTGTGAAGGGCATCGGCGAGGTCAGCATGGTCGGCACCGCCGCCGCGATCGCCAACGCGATCTGGCACGCCACCGGGCGCCGCCACCACCAGCTGCCGATCACGATCGAGCGCGTGCTGTGAGGACGGGCCGCCGGTGATCGAGGGATCGGCGCCCGCGGGGCCGGTGCCCGACGACGAACCCGTCTCCGTGCTGTTCACCTGGCGCGTCGTGCCCGGCCGCGAGGCGGACTTCGAGCGGTGGCTGGAGGAGATCAACCAGGTCTCGTCCCGGTTCCCCGGCCACCAGGGCGTGACGTGGCTGCGCCCGCCCGCCGGCACGCCCGAGGACCAGCGCCGCTACCACTGCGTACTGCGCTTCGACAACGGCCGCCACCTCAGCCGCTGGCTCACCTCACCTGAGCGGGAGGTGACCGTCCGGCACCTGGCCGGCATCGCGGAGGAGGCCGAGCAGCGCGAGACCACCACCGGCATGGAGACCTGGTTCAGCCTGCCCGGCCGCCCCGTCCTCCCACCCGCCAGGTGGAAGATGGCCCTGGTCTCGTTCCTCGGCGTCTATCCCCTGATCCTGATCTTCAACCTGCTCGGCGCCGAGCACCTCGCCGAACTCCCCCTGCCCTACCTGCTCCGCGCCGCGATCATCCCCCTGCTCCTCTCCATCCTCCTCACCTACCTCGTCATGCCCTTCCTCAGCCGCCTCCTCCGCCGCTACCTCTACTGAAAGCAAGGGCACCTTCTTAACGCTGTGCGTATAGGAAGGGCACCTTCTTAACCTCGGCAGGACGCGGCCACGCGGCGTGGTCCCGTGCGGGGCGGCCCTGTCAGCGCCCGGTGGCCGGTATCCCGCCGGGATGCCGCCTGTGGGGCGTGGCGCTTCACGACGGTCGCGCCGTCGCCCCTGGTGTCGTGCCGGCAGTCATGCGGCACGGAAAACATCACAGTATTGTCCGCGCTCCGCCCGTTTCGGGCGGTCGCTGCCGGGTAGGCGCGTCCGATGGAGAGGAGTGCGACATGAGCTGGGCCGACATGCCGCCCCGAAACGACGTGTCACGGCGCGCCAGGCCGGCCGACCAGAGGCGGACCGACTTCGACGGGGAGTTCGCGGACCTGCGCCTGCGGGCCCGGCACCTCATCGCCGAGATCGGACGGCTGTCCCGCCAGCTGACGGACCTGCAGAAGGCGATCAGAGCCCGCAACGGCGGTGCGGGTGGACACCGGGACGGCGCCTCCGCTACCGACCAGCGCTGAATCGCCTGGCGGCCGCGTATGGCGCCGTCCACGGGTGAGACGTTAAGAAGGGCACCTTCTTCTACCTATAGCGTTAAGAAGGTGCCCTTCCTTATGCGTAGGCGGGGAGGGTGATGGCGTCGGCCTTGGCGGCCTGCTTGGCCATCAGGGCGGCGAACGGGCGGCGGGTCATGATGCGGGTGCTCAGGTCGCGCAGGCTGATCGCCCACTGGGAGTCGGGCAGCATGCCGCGCACGCCGCCGGGCGGCAGCTGCTGGCACTGCTTCACGTACGGCCGCATCAGGCGCCCGTACGCCGCGAACGCGGCCACGTGCTCGCCGCCGGAGCGGGCCAGCTCGCCGGCGAGCAGATACGCCCCCACCAGGGACATGCTGGTGCCCAGGCCGCTGAGCGGGGACGCGCAGTAACCGGCGTCGCCGAGCAGCGCGACCCGGCCGGTGCTCCACCGGTCCATGTGCACCTGCCCGATGACGTCGAAGTAGAAGTCGGGCGCGTCCCGCATCGCGTCGAGCATGGCGGGCACCCGCCAGCCGGCCCCGGCGAACACCTCGGCCAGCAGCGCCTTCTGCGCACCGAGGTCACGGGGGTCCACGGTGCGCCCGTCGGCACGGAAGGACAGCATGGCCTTGGCGGTGTGCTCGTTCTCCGGCCGGATCCCGGCGCAGCGCCCGCCCGGGATCCCGTGCATCAGGAACCAGTGCGGATCGAGGTCGGCCTGCGCGGGCATGGTGAAGTACGCCGTGTACGCGCCCAGCCCCCGGATGAAGCGCTCCTCGGGCCCGAACGCGAGCGCCCGCACCCCGGAGTGGATGCCGTCCGCGCCGATCACCAGGTCGTAGTGCTCGGTGCGGCCGCTGCGGAAGGTCACCTCGACGCCGCCGTCGCCGTCGGACAGTGCCGTGATCCGGTCGCCGAAGCGGTAGTCGGCGTCGGCGCGGGTGGCCTCGTAGAGGATGTTGGCGAGGTCGCCGCGCAGGATCTCGTACTCGGCGACGATGCCCTCGCCGCCGAACAGGCTCGCGGGCATCTCCGAGGTGCGCCGCCCGGCCGGGTCGACCCAGGCGAAGCCCTCCTCGTGCACCCGGTCGCGGGTGATCTGCGGCATGATCCCCATCTGCGCGCAGACGTCGCGGGCGACGCCGCGGATGTCGACGGCGTGCCCGCCGGGCCGGATCGCGGACGCGCGCTCCACCACGGTCACCGCGTATCCGTGGTGATGCAGCCAGTACGCCAGCGCCGGTCCGGCGATGCTCGCTCCCGAGATCAGTACGGTGTTGGTCCTCATTGTCGGCTCCCCAGCAGGTGTACGGTGTACAAGGTGATGGGAGAACCGTACGAGAAGGCATATCCTAGCTGCAACAACGTTCCTGGTGTACTAGTACGCACCCTAGTACACCACCCGAGGTCGGCGCGGTGAGCGAGCGGCAGGACGGCCATGGTGTACTAGTACGCGTGAGCGGCGAGGCACCCTACCGGCAGATCGTCGGGCAGATCCGTGACCGCATCGACAGCGGGCGTCTGCGCCCCGGCGACCGGGTGCCGTCGGCGCGGCAGATCACCGCCGAGTGGGGCGTGGCCCTGGCCACCGCGACGAAGGTGCTGGCCGCGCTGCGTACCGAGGGACTGGTCACCGCCGTGCGCGGGGTCGGCACCGTGGTCGCGGACCGCACCCCCGCCCCGCCCGCGCCGCCCACCCGCCGCGAGCGGCGCCCGCGCACCGAGCCCGCCGACACCACGACCCGTGACCAGGTGATCCGGCACGCGCTGGCGCTCGCCGACGCCGAGGGCCTCGACGCCGTGTCGATGCGCCGGCTCGCCGCCGAGCACGAGCTGCCCACCATGGGCCTCTACCGCTACGTGCGCGGCAAGGACGACCTGGTCCGGATGATGGTCGACGCCGCGTTCGCCGAGGCGCCGCTGCCCTCGGTGCCGCCGCGCGGCGCGTACGCGCAGCTGGAGCTGGCCGCCCGGCACCTGTGGGACATCTTCCGGCGCCACCCGTGGCTGGCCCCGACGATGTCGATCACGCGGCCGGAGTTCGCGCCGCACGGCATGCGTTACACGGAGTTCGTGCTGGCCGCGCTCGCCCCGCTGGGGCTGCCGATGACCGAGATGATGCACGTCAACATCAGCCTGTTCGGGTTCGTACGCGGCCTGGCCATGGGGTTCGAGACCGAGGCGCAGGCGGCCCAGCACACCGGCCTGACCAGCGACGAGTGGATGCAGCGGCAGGGCGAGCTGTTCGGCGGCATCATCGGCTCCGGCGGCTTCCCGATGGTGGCCCGCATCGCCGAGATCGACGACTTCGAGCTGAGCCTGGACGCCGTCTTCGACTACGGCCTGCCCCGTCTGCTGACCGGCCTGTTGGGAAGGGCACCTTCTACATCGGAAAACGATAAGAAGGTGCCCTTCCTTTCTCAGGACGTGTAGGGGTTGTACGTGTAGGTGCGGGACAGGGTGCCGGGGATGGTGAAGTACTCCACGGCCACCTTCGCGGGGTCGGTGGCGAGCTGGCCGCGGCCGGGCAGGTCGTTGCCGTCGTCCCAGCCCCAGGGGGCGTTGGCCGAGTTGGTGGTGCAGTCGTAGGTGCCGTCGCCGCAGTCGCCCGAGTCGTCCCCGGCGAACGTGCCCACGCTCGCGAACAGGCTGGTGTTGGCGCGCTGTGCCCACAGCCCGCCCGCCGCGTGGATGTCGATCAGCGCGTACCGCACGTCGCGGTCGTCACCGCTGCTCGGCGTCTCGGCCGTGGCCGCGGGGTAGTACACGATGCCGTCGCCGTTGATGTCGTACTGCGGGTGGGCCTTGAGGCCGTGGCCCTTGGCCTCCTGCGCGGTCACCGGGTGGGTGAAGCCGTCGTGCGGCGAGGACTGCAGCCGCAGCGTGCCGTCGACGCTCTCCCGGCCGCTGGTCCAGGTGCTGCCGCCGGGGGTGTACGAGTAGAAGTCGGTGTGCGCCACGGTGATCGCCGCGCGCAGCACGCCGTAGTCGGACCCGTCGCGCTCGACGACCAGCAGCACGCCCTCGCCGTCGTTCTCGTGCTCGGTCTCGAAGAACGGGTGGTCGGTCCAGTCCCGGGGGTGGAAGAAGAGGTAGGTGAGGTACCAGTGGGTGCCGGTCTCCACGACCGAGTAGTACGCGTGCGCCGCGAAGGAGACGCCGGACTGGCCGGCTCGGTCCCAGTTGTTGCGGCCGTTCCAGTCCCCGTCGAAGTCGACCTTCGTGAGGTAGTCGCTGCGACCGGACAGCGCGTGGCTGCCGGTGGCGTCGACGTCCTGGTAGTGGATCGGCGCCCAGCGCAGCGCGAGCTGGGCGCGGGTGACCGCGGCGCCCGCGGGCGACGGGACGGCCAGCCCGGCCATCGTGAGCACTGCCGTCAGCACGGCCACCACCAGGGATCGCCCGGTGATCCTGAACCTGTCGAGCATGCACGCTCCCCTTCCAACGACATCGATGGATGGAGATACTAGGCGGTAACAAGCGCCCGCGACATGGCCGGGACACGAAGGATCAGCGGCCGCCGCGCGACGGTTCCGGTCACGGCCACAGGCCGGCGACGAGCACCGCGACCCGCCACAGCGAATAGAACACCAGCGCGATGCCACCGAGCGCGAGCAGGTGGCCGAGCACGGACGTGACCACGGCGAGCACACCCCGGTCGACGGTCGAGATTCGCCGCAGGCCCGCGTGGTAGCGCACCATGATCGACGAGCCGACCGGGCCGGGGTCGTCGTAGCCGAAGTAGACCCGGCGGTTGAAGGACACCGTCCCCGACCGGGTGCGGCCGGTGACCCGGACGTCCCAGCGGTAGCCGCCCTCGCCGTCGCCGACGTAGTACGTCTCCAGGATGGTGGCCGGCACGATCTCGGCCTCCAGCACCGCCCGCCAGTGCGTGACGTACGCCCGGACCGCCGCGTATCCGGCCCAGCCCAGCAGGAGCAGGCCGACGCCCAGCGCGGCGGACGCGGCGAGCCGCTCCGGCAGCGCGTCCCCGGCGTCCGGGAAGGCGTCACCCCACACCAGCGAGGCCCCGGAGCAGATCGCCAGCAGCAGCACCGCCACGGCGAACCCGGCGACCCGGCGCCGGAGCCCGGTGCGCAGGGTTTCGCGCCGGCGGTCGCGGTCGTCATCCACGGTCACGTGGACATGTTTCTATGCCGTGTCAAGGCGTCTGCTGATCCGGCATGGACGGTGCGCGTACCGGGCAGGTCTACGCCGCCTCGGGAGCGGCCCTGCCGGGCGCGGCGGGCGCGGGCAGCCAGCGGTGGGCCAGCACCCCGACCAGGACGATCGGCACCGCGCACAGCGCCGCCAGCGGCGCGATCGGCAGCCACAGCGATCCGGCGCCGAACGCCGCGTACACGCCGAGCGCGCCCAGCTCCGCGCCGAACCCGGACACCGACAGCACCGTGGCCCGGGTGTGCCCGCTCATCGTGTGCTGCAGGCTCGCCTCGGTCAGCACCCGGGTCAGCTGGAGCAGCCCGAAGCAGACCGCGATCGGCGCCAGGCCCCACACCTGCCCCGCCCCCGCGCCGACGGCCAGGGCCACCCCGGCGGCGGCGATGCTCGCGCCGACCGCGGCCGGGCTCGCCCGCCAGCGCTCGGCCAGCGCGCTGCCCAGCGCCATCGCCGCGATCAGGGCCGCGATCACCAGCGGCACACCGGCCGTGCTGACGCCCAGGTCGCGGACGAGCAGCGCGCCGTACTCGTCGAGCGCGGTGAGGCTGGGCACCGCGGCGGCGATCAGCACCGCGTGCCAGACCCGCCGGTCGGTGCGGACCTCCGCGATCCCGGCCCGCAGATTGCCCAGGTACGCCCCGACGCCGCCATGCTGCCCGACCGGGCGCGCGCGGGGCCGCTCCGGCAGCGCGAGCGCGGCGGCGGCACTGCCCAGGCAGGCCAGCACGCTGAGCGCGGCGATCAGGCCGTAGCCGCCGAACGCGTACGCCGGGGCGGCCAGGGCGCTCGCGGCCAGCATCGTCAGCATCGCCACGGTCGCGGCGCGCCCGGCCAGCGCGGTGTAGCGGGACTCCGCGCCCAGCGCCTTCAGCTCGTCGTAGAGCAGCGCCTCCTTGGTGCCGGAGCTGATCGCGCTGCGCACGCCCCAGAGCACGAACCCGATCGCGAAGCCCGGATACGTCGGCCACAGGAACCACACCGCGAAGCCGATCCCGCGCAGCACCGCGCCGGACGCCAGCAGCCGCCGCCGGGAGAACGTGTCCGCCCACGCGCCCGACGGCACCTCCAGCAGGAACGCGACCCCGCCCCAGATCATCAGCAGCGTGGTCAGCTCCGCCGTGGACAGCCCGGCATCCGTCATCAGCAGCGTGAACAGCGGAAAGAACAGCACGCCCTCGTCACAGCCGCGCAGGGTCGCGTAGAGCCGGCCGAGGCGGCGTACCCCCGCCGTGTGCTCTCCCTCGCCGATCGCCACCCGCCCACCCTGCCGCACCAGCCGCGGACCGCGCAACGCGCCGGCCACGACCCTGCCCCTCATCCGGATGATCGCGGTCTCGTGTCGAGAGGTGGGCTCTGACCAGAGGTTTCGACACGAGACCGCGATCATCACAGTGGAGAGGGTGACTCCGCCTAGGCCGTCCTAGGAGGATGGGTTAGTGGCAGCTGGTACGGGGAGGCCGGTCGGTCAGAGCTTGGAGAGGATGAAGTTCTTCGCCGCGGTCTGCACCGTCGACGTCTGGTACTTCGTGCCGTGGACGTCGTTGGGGTCGCTGGCGTTCTGGCACCACTTGTCGTTGGCGTAGCAGTACGAGCGCAGCCGGCTGTTGAACTCGCTCAGCACACCGGCGGCGCGGGGCCAGGTGCCGGTGCCCGTCGCGCCCCCGACGTTGAACGGCTCGCCCTTGCGGTAGGTGGGGTCGCCGAAGAACACGACCGCGGCGATGCGGCTGCGGTAGGCCGCGGCGATCCGCTTGCTGGAGTCGCTGGCCAGGGCGTCGCCGATGACGTGCGCACCCTGCGAGTATCCGACGAGGACGAACCTGGTGGCCGACGAGCAGGTGCTGCCGAGCGAGGTGACCAGGCTCTTGAGGTTGTCCGTGCCGGTGCCCTGGCTGACCGGGTAGATCGGCGCGATGGCGGTCGCCGGGTACTTGAGCCCGATGCGGCGCGCGGTGTACGACGTCTCGATGACGGCGCTGGAGGTCAGGTTCAGGCGCCCGCCGAAGCCGCCGCTGGCGTACTGGTAGGTGTTGCCACCGGTGCCGGCGGCCTCGTTGGTGCCGCGGACGCCGATGACGATGACGCCGGGGCAGGTCGCCGTGGAGCTGACGGCGTGCGCGGGGGTGGCGACGGCCGCGGCCGCGGTGAGGGTGGCCAGTGCCAGCGCGGTGGCCCGCGCCGCGCGGCGCAGCCTCGGCGGGAACGGTCGGGGACGTGTCTGCCGCATCGGCGACCTCCTGGGGGTGTGTGTGGTCACATCGTGGCGCGGGAGCCGGAGAACGGCGCACATTCGGCGTACATCGAAGTACATCGCACGCACAGACGTGGCGGGAAGCCCGTGCGAGCAGGTCAGGAGCTGGGCGCATGAGGCTTGTGTGGGCCGATGTGTGAAGGCGCGCGGCGATCCTGTGGGAACCCCCGTCGCCATCGTCGGCAGCAGAAGGAACGGTATGCACCCGCCAATGCAGACATCACCTGAGCACCCAGCGAGGCCGCGCGGCACGGACCGGCGGCACCTGCTCGGAATGATCACCGCCGCGCTCGCCGTCGGCGTCATCCCCGAAGCCTGGCTCGCCGAGGCCGCGTACGCCGCACCCGCGTGGAACCGGCCGTTCGACAAGTGGATCCCGATCACGGCCGGCTTCGGCATGCGGACCGACCCGATCACCGGGGAGTCGCGGATGCACTACGGCACCGACTACAGCGCGAGCGGCATCCTGGGCTACCCGATCCGGGCGTGCGCCGCGGGCACGGTGAGCGTCGGCTACAACGCCGCCGGCTTCGGCCACTACGCCACGGTCACCCACGCCGACGGCTGGCGCACCCTCTACGGCCACATGCGCGAGGCGCCCGTGGTCGGCAGCGGCACGCAGGTCGCCGCCGGGCAGCACCTCGGCAACGTCGGCTCGACGGGCCGGTCGACGGGGCCGCACCTGCACCTGGAGATCACCCAGAACGGCGCGTACCACAACCCGGAGTCGATCCTCGCGGGCGCGCCGTACGCCGGGGCGCCCGGCAATCCACCCTCCATTCTCACCAAGGACGGACTGATGTACCTCATCTGGAGCACCGGCGGCACCGGCTACCTGGTCACCCCGAACCGTGTCATCGGCCTGCGCTCGATGGCGCACTACAACCTGTTCAAGCGCATCATCAACTCCAACCAGGCCGCCGCCCAGCCGGAGGTGTTCAACGCCCTGGAGATCGACCAGATCAACGCCTACCTGAACGGCACCGTCCCCGCGTGAACCGGGCAGTGAGCCCGCCGGCCGCACCCCGGCGGGCTCACTGCCCCGACAGCAGGCCCAGCCGCCAGGCGTCGACCAGCGGCGCGAACCGTTCCGCGGCGTCGAACAGGGCGTCCGGGCCGAGGCGGTGGGCCTCCAGATGGGACAGCATCTCCATGCCCAGGTAGAGCGCGACCGCCGCCGTGGCGACCTCGCGAACCGGGATCACCTCGGCCAGCGGCGTGCCCGTGAGCAGGCGCTCGATGATCCCGGCCGCGAAGTCCTGCCACTGGGCGGTCTGCGCCTTAACCTGCTCGGCGAGCCGGGCGTTGGCGTTGGCCGCGGCGACCAGCTCCTGCACGGCGGCGATGTACCCGGCGGACCCGTCCTCGGCGTAGAGGCGGCGCAGCGCGGCCAGCGTGTCGGAGGCGGTGGCGACCTCGGCCAGCTCGGCACGGTAGCGGGCCAGCCGCGCCTCGCTGGTGTACTGCGCGGTCGCGACGAACAGGTCGTCGAGATCGGCGAAGTGGTAGTAGATGACGCCGGGCGCGAAGCCGCCGGTCCGGGCCACGGCGCGGGCGGTGCAGCGGCCGTACCCCTCGGCGGCGAGGGTGTGTACGGCCGCCTGCAGCACCCGCGCCCGGGTGTCGGCACGGGGCATCAGATGACCCGGATGGGGCGCACGCCCGCCGCAGACAGGTGCGGGTCGAGGCGGCGGGCCAGCTCGGGCAGCCGGTGGCTGGGGATCTGCGGGTACAGATGGTGCTCCAGGTGGTAGGTCAGTTCGAGGAAGATCGCGGGGATGACCCGCCCGCGCAGCGTACGCGTCTGGGTGAGCGGCTCGTCGCCGTAATCGTGGTGCGGCAGGTACACCGTGAGCAAGGGGTAGACCCAGGAGCCCGCGATCGCCATCACCGCATATACCAGCAGCCCCGGCGTGACCGGCCACAGCAGCACCCCGCCGCCCACCGCGGCGAACGGCATCGCCGCCTCCGCCAGCAGCCAGGCCCGCAGCCCCCGGTCGCCGCGGGCGCGCCGCCACGACCACCACCACAGCCGGACCAGGAACACCGGCCCGTAGCCGACCGCGCCCAGGAACGACAGGTTCGCCGGGTAGCCCTCCGGATCCTCGTCGCTGGGGAACAGCCGGTGGTGCTGCAGGTGCGTGGACCGGTAGGCGTGGCCGCTCTCCAGCAGCACGAGTCCCATCAGGAACAGCGCCCAGTCGGACTGCCGCGCGGACAGCCCCAGCGCCCGGTGCACCACGTCGTGGGTCACCGTCACCACGGCGACGAAGATCCCGAACACCACCAGCGGGGTCAGCCACCACCAGCCCGCCCAGCAGACCAGGGCGAAGACCCCGATGCCGAGGTACGGCCGGACCAGCGCGAGCCGCGTGCGCCACGGCGAGACGGCGAGCAGGTCCGCGCCGACCTCCCCGAGGCTGGGCAGCCCGCCCCTCATCGCACACCTCCGTGGACGCGGGCGTGGCGGCGCACGTCGTCGGCGACGATGCGGCTGCCCAGCACGCAGGCGACGGTGCCCAGCCCCGGCCAGGTCGAGTCGCCGACCAGCCAGAACCCGGGCAGACCGGAGCGGTGCGGCACGGCGGACTGGTTGCTGTTGCGCAGCGTCTGCCGCACCCCGCCCACCGCCCCGCCGGGCCGCCAGGTGAACCGCTCGTAGCTGCGCGGCGTGCCGACGTGCCGTACCACGGCCCGCTCGCCCAGCCCCGGGTAGACCCGGCGGGTCAGCTCCACCAGCCGCTCGCCGATCTCGCGCTTGCGCTCGGCGTACGCCGCCTCGGGCAGGGCGCGCCAGCCGGCCAGCTCGGTGTGCGTGGAGATCATGACGGCGCGGTGGCCCGGCGGGGCGCTGACCGTGTCGCCGGGCGCGGAGACCGAGACGAACATGTTGTTGCCCTCGCCCAGCGGCCGGTCGTAATCCTGCATGAGCTGGTGGTGGGTGAACTCCTGCCCGGCCACCTCCTCCTCGGGCACCCCGAGGAACACCACCACGGCCCCGCCGAGGTCGGGCTCGTCGCGTTCCAGGTATGGCCGCAGCCGGTGCGCTACCGGCGTGCCCGCGGTCACCTCGGCGGTGACCTGCGCGGGCAGGGCGCTGACCACGGCCCCGGCCGCGACCGTGCCGCGCGCGGTGTGCACGGTGAACGCGCCCTCCCGCCCGGCGACCCGCTCCACCCGGCAGCCGGTGCGCAGGTCGCCGCCCAGCTCGCGGTAGCGCGCCACGACCGTACGCCAGAAGCCGTGCATGCCGCCGCGGTGCCGGGACAGGCCCGCGCCGCGGATGGTCACCCCGAGCGCGGCGTTGATCAGGGGCGCCCGGTCGACGGTGCTGTGCACCGTGTCCTCGACCAGCATGCCCAGCAGCGCCACCAGCGAGTCCTGATCGCGCAGGCCGTGCGCGCGCAGCGCGTCGCCCATGGTGCGGCCCAGGTGGCGCACCAGCGGCAGGTGCCGCAGCCCGACCGCGCGCAGGTCGTGCACGGCGTCGGCCGGGGTGCGGATCGGCAGCCGGATGCCCGACCGGCTGGCCGCCCAGAACACCTCGGCGAGCCGGTCCAGCTCGGCCCAGAACCGCCGGTGCGCCCGGGTGTCCCCCAGCGCGCGCAGCCGCTCGGCGTGCCAGCGGTGCTGCTCGCGGTGCAGGGTGACGACGCGGTCGGGCAGCCAGGCGACGTAGCCGGGCAGGTGCTCGGCGTCGAGGTCGGGAATCCCGGCGGCGGTCAGCAGCTCGGCGCCGACCCCGCCGGGCGCGAAGTCGACCAGCGTGGTCGCGCCGACGTCGAAGGAGAAGCCGCGGTGCCGGAAGTAGCCGGCGCAGCCGCCGGCGTGCCCGTGCGCCTCGAACACGATCGTGGACAGTCCCGCAGCCTGTAGCCGCAGCGCGGTGGCCAGCCCGGCCAGCCCACCCCCGAGCACCGCCACGTCGCGGCGTCCCGGCAGCTCCCGGCGGGAGGCGACCGCGGGCGGCCGCGCGAATCCCGTGGGAGCGACGTGATTCTGAACATCTGTTCTGAACACATGTTCAAAGTAGAGCGACCCGGAGATCGAGTCAATCCCATGCCCCGATCACCAAGATCGCCCGACTTGCCCGGCAGTCGGGCGGATCTTCAGCTTCTTTTCGCACGTCTGCCAGGCAATTTCGTGGATCATGGCCTAGGGTTGCCGCGGTCACAGCCGCGTGGCGAGCCCGGACTTCCGGGTCCACGTGGCTTTACGATCAGCTCCGTCAACGCCGACCGCCGGGAGAGTCCATGTCGAGCACCGCAGGCCGCTGGTTCCGCTACGCCGCCATCGCCGAGACCATCTCGTGGGTGGGCCTGCTCATCGGCATGTTCTTCAAGTACATCGTGGTGAAGAACGACATCGGAGTGTTCGTCTTCGGTCGGGTGCACGGCGCGATGTTCGTGTTCTACCTGGCCACCATGCTCTGGACGGCCAAGGTGCACCGGTGGGGCTTCGGCCGCCTGGTCGTGGGCGGCGCCGCGTCGATCCCGCCGTTCCTGGGCCTGCTGTTCGAGCGCTGGGTCGCCAAGCGGGACGCCGTCGCGGAGCCCGCCGAGGCCGAGCCCGCGGTCGCCTCGGCTCGCTGAGCCCGGCTCACTCCAACACCTCCGCGCCCGCCGGCGCCCGGTGGGCCGTGAAGATCCCGAACACGAGCGGCAGGAACCAGATCACCACGGCGGCGACGCTGCTGGCGAACGCCACCGGGATCGACACCGCGAACGCCACCACCGGCGACAGCGACATGATCGAAGCCCACCGCATCACCGCCGGGGTGACCCGCACCCGCAGCAGCTTCGCCCGCCAGGCGTGGCGGATCAGCACCACCTCCAGCGTGCTGACCGTCCCGGCCACGACCGCGTACGCGACGACGGCCAGCGGGTTGCCGAAGTAGTCGCCGAGCAGCGCCGTCGGGAACGGCAGGAACGCGATGAAGGCCAGGTAGAACAGGTTGCGGACGATCAGGCCGTAGTCGGTGCCGCGGAGCACGCTGAACATCTTGTGATGGGCCACCCAGTAGCGGCCGATCATCGCGAACGAGATGAAGAAGCCGACGAAGTTCGGGATCAGGTCCGCCAGCTGCTGCGCCAGCTCCCGGGTGCTCTCCTTGTCGACCAGGTGAGGCACGGTCACCTCCACGATGAGCAGCGTCATCGCGATCGAGAACAGGCCGTCGCTGAACGCGGTCACCCGGCCGAACTCCACGGTGTCGCGCCCCCAGACGCGCGCGGAGGTGTCCCGGGCCACATGATCACGATACGGCGCCGGGCCGTCCCAGCAGGCCGGTTCCGGGACGGACAGGCCGTCCTCGATCATCTACCCTCGGCGGCCATGGCGATGAGGGCGAACTGGGTCTCGGTCCGCGACGGCGAGTACGAGGTGCTCGCCGACCACCTGGGCGCATACGACGTGCTCGAGGTGAGCATCATGGGCCCCGAGGTCACCGACCGTTTCCTGGCGGTCTACGCCGAGGATGCCGGGGGCGGCTGGTACGAGGAGGATCGGCTCGACGGGGGCCTGCTCGTGGACTGGGACGACCGGGTGCTGATGGCGTTCGCCACCCCTCGCTCGCCGCGGGCACGTGCGGCATGGCTCGACGTCGCGCCGCGGATGTGGCCCGGCTGGGAGGTCTGCTGGGCCTACGACGGCATCGGCGACTTCGTGACGTACCTGGGCGAGGACCTCGCAGAGGTACGCAGCCCCGCCGAACCGGCTACCGAGCTCTTCTGGTCGGACCGGCCGGACGAGGCCGCCAAGCCGCGGCTGAAGTACCTCGTGTCGGTAGGTGACACGGCAGCCTACGCCCTGAGCTGGCGCGCGAACGAGCCCTGGCGGCTCGGCCCCGCCATCCTCGATCAGCTGCGCGACGTCGGCCGGGTCACCGAGTGCCCCGAGATGCCTGTCGCCGGGCTGCACCTGGACCCCGCCAGCCGCACCGCCGGCCTGTGGACCACGTCAATACCGCTGGTCGGCCTGGCCGAACAGTGGGAGTCGTGGTGGCCGGGCTGGCGGCTGGAACTGTGGGCGGACCGCATCGAGGAGCAGATCAGGCGGTGCGCGGCCGGAGTCGAGATTCCGGCGCTCGGCCGAACGGATTGCCGGAGCCTGTTGGCCGAGCTGGTCGTCGACCACTGGTCGCCGTATGTCGCCGAGGACGTCGACGACAACCTCACGCTGATCTACGGGGACTCCCGGACACGCGCCCGGTACACGGGTCCGGACACGATGGCGCACTACCGCATCCGCACGGCGGTGACCCGGGCGGAACTGTCGGCGGTGCTGCGGCTGCTCACCGGCGCGGAGCCGGAGCACCCGGTGTATCCCCGTGCCTGTCCGGAGGCCGCTGACTGATCACCGCCTGTCCGCCGGCGTCGGTGCAGATCACCTCGTTCGGCCTCACCGGACAGCCTCACCTGCGCGCCGATCTCGGCATTCCGGCAGACCGGCGCCGGAGCCGGGGGCGAGAATCGATGGCGTGATCACTGTGGTGGGCGTGCCGATCGACTGCGTCGGGGTGCCGGAGGCGGGCGACGCCCCGTCCGGCACCGAGTTGTCGCCCGGCGTGCTGCGGGAGGCCGGGCTCGTCTCCGCCGTCGGGGGCAGGGACGCGGGGGACCTGGCGGTGCGCCTGGTCGGCAAGGCACGCGACGAGCACACCGGCGTGATCGCCTGGCCGTCGGTGCGGTCCATGACCGACACGGTGCGCGGCGCCGTCCGTGACCTGGTCGCCGCCGGTGACCGGCCGCTGATCGTCGGGGGTTGCTGCACCCTGCTGCCCGCCGCGCTGGCCGGGGCCCGGGACGCGCTCGGCGGCATCGGGCTGGCGTACCTGGACGGGCATCTCGACCTGTACGACGGCCGCACCTCGCCCACCGGCGAACCGGCCGACATGCCGATCTCCGTGGTCACCGGGCACGGGCCGGCCGCATGGGTCGACGCCGTGGGCGGGCCGCTGGTCACGCCGGACCGGCTGCGCCTGCTCGGGGCACGGGACCGGCACGAGGCGGTCGAGTACGGCTCGGTGCTGCCCGAGCAGCTCGGCTACCCGCCCGAGTCCACCCCCGACGACCTGCACGAGCAGGGCATGACCGACTCCGGCGAGCAGGCGCGCGACGTGCTGGAGCAGGGCGGCCCGTACTGGGTGCACCTCGATGTGGACGTGCTCGACGAGCGCGCCTTCCCCGCCACCGACTACCTGATGCCCGGCGGCCTGCGCCTACCCGACCTGCGCGACCTCATGCGCCCGCTGACCGCCGCCGACGCCATGGTCGGCCTCTCCGTCGCCTGCTACAACCCCGCCAAGGACCCGGCCCGCACCAGCGCCGCCGCCCTGGTCGACCTACTCCGCGACGTCCTCGCCGGCTGACCCGCCGGAGATCAGTAGCGTTCGGCGGCGCGGGCGATGTTGCGGGCCATACCGCCGAAGACGATCGCGTGGAACGGGGAGATCGAGCGCCAGTAGAGGTGACCGGCCAGGCCGCGCGGGATGAACACGGCGCGCTGCTCGTACCGGCTGCCCTGCGGGTCGTCGCAGACGCGCAGCTCCAGCCAGGCGCGGCCGGGCAGCATCATCTCGGCGCGCAGCCGCAGCAGCCGGCCCGGTTCGATCTTCTCCACGCGCCAGAAGTCCAGCGCCTCACCGGTGTAGAGGTGGACCGGGTCGCGGCGGCCGCGGCGCAGCCCGACCCCGCCGATGGCCCGGTCGAACCAGCCCCGCGCGGACCAGGCGAGCGGGAACGAGTACCAGCCCTTCTCGCCGCCGATGCTGGTGACCACGTTCCACAGCGCGCGGGGCGGGGCCTTCACCTGCTGCGTACGGTGGTCGATGTAGACGCTGCCGCCGGACCAGTCCGGGTCGGTGGGCAGCGGTTCGGCCGCGGCGCGCGTCCAGGTCGCCGTCGACCAGCGGGTCTCCACGTCCGCGTCACGGATCTTGACGAGCGCCAGCCGGACCGCCTCGTCGAACGGCTTGAGCCCGCCGGCCGGGTCGGTGACGTACCGGCTGATGTCGTGCTCGTGGCACACCGCCTCGTGGATCAGGCTCTCCACCAGCGGTTTGGCGATGGCTCCGGGCACGGGGGTGACCAGGCCGACCCACTGCGACGACAGCCAGGGCGACAGCGTGCGCACCGGCATGATGACCCGCCGGTTCAGGTGCGCGATGTGGGCGTACCGCTGCATCATCTCCTGGAAGGTCAGCACGTCGGGGCCGCCGATGCCGAAGGACCGGTTCACGTCCCCGGGCACGCTGGCCCAGCCGACCAGGTAGTGCAGCACGTCGCGGACCGCGATGGGCTGGATCCGGTTGCTCACCCAGCGCGGCGTCACCATGACGGGCAGCCGCTCGGTGAGGTAGCGCAGCATCTCGAACGACGCCGACCCGGACCCGATGATCACGGCGGCGCGCAGGGTCACCGTCGGCACCCCGGAGTGGGTGAGGATGGCCGCGACCTCGTCGCGGGAGCGCAGGTGCGCCGAGGCGGCGGAGCCGTCGGCCGACGGCTCAGGCGCCGGGCCGCCCAGGTAGACGATGCGTTTGACGCGCTCGGCCAGGGCGGCCGCGGCGAAGGTCTGCGCCGCCCGCCGGTCGATCTGCTCGAAGCCCGGCGAGCCGAGCGAGTGCACCAGGTAGTAGGCCACCTCGACGCCGCGCAGGGCCCGGCGGGTGGCCCCGAGGTCGAGCACGTCCGCCTCGGCGATCTCCGCCTGCGACGCCCAGGGCACGTCGCGCAGCCGCGCCGCGGACCGGGTCAGGCAGCGCACCTGGTGCCCCGCCTCGATGAGCCGCGGGGCGAGCCGCCCGCCGATGTACCCGGTCGCCCCGGTCACCAGCACGCGCCGGCCCCCGGCAGCCCACTCCGCCACACCCCCACCCTATGCCGCCCCCACCCCCACCCGGCCGCGATCACCCGCCATCAACCCCGTTGATCATGAACTTATGGCACGGTTCGGCGGTGTGTCGCGGCCACAGGTTCCTGATCCACCTCGGCGTTCCGTGCCGCGCGGCGAAGCAGCCGCATAGGGTGCATACCAGACGATCCATCGGCTTCGGGGGCGGCACATGGTGACGGTCGGTCTGCTGGCGACGCTGCACGCCGCACCCGGCAAGGAGGACGAGGTCGCCTCGTTCCTCGCCGGTGCGCTGCCCCTGGCCCAGGCCGAGCGCGGCACCGTGGCCTGTTTCTGTTTCCGCGTCGACGAGTCGACGTTCGGGATCTTCGACGCGTTCGGCGACGCGGACGCGCTGCAGGCCCACCTCGACGGCGACATCGCGGGCGCGCTGATGGGCCACGCGGGACAGCTGCTGGCCAAGCCGCCGGAGATCCGGCAGGTGCAGGTGCTGGCCGCGAAGCTGCCGGGCTGACTCCACCCGTGCGGCGGCCACATCATCCGGGATGTAGGTACAACCCAGAAGTTGTGGCGCGGCATGCCGACACCAGCCGGTCAGGAGACGGCGACGGCGCGCGCGACCCGGGCGGCGCGGCGGCGGGCCGCGAACACGTGCCAGCCGGCGGCCAGCAGCAGGCCGGCGCCGAGCTGCCACGGGAAGCCGACCATCAGGGTCACCCACGTGGCCAGGGGTTCGGTGCGCTGCCAGAAGGTCCGGGCGGGGCCGCGGTCGCCGGCGTCGGGGTTGATGTTCCCCATCAGCGGCGACCACACCACGCTCACCTGGTCCGCGTCGAAGCGGCTGCCCAGCCCGAGGAACAGCGACGGCCGCAGGCTCCTGGACGCGACGTACACCGATCCGTCGTGCAGGGGCACCACCATGAACACGCCCGGGTCGTCCATCGCGATGATCCCGTCGACCACCGGGTCGGGCTGTCCGGGCGGTTCGGTCAGCGTGCCCTGTTCCGGCTTGAACTCGATCACGGCCAAGTCCCATCCCGACAACGGGATGCCGGACCAGTGCCGCGGCGCGAGTCCTGCCGCCGCCGAGGCCAGCACCAGGACCGGCACCAGGAACGCCAAGACCAGGGCGGTGAGCGCGGTACGCCATACGCGATTCATGCCTGTCAAGACGTGCGGCGCGGGTGGGAGGTTGCTCCGTCCCTCAGGAGCGCAGGTACGCCAGCACGGCCAGCACGCGGCGGTGCTGGTCGGCGTCCGGGGGCAGGTCGAGCTTGGCGAAGATGTTGCCGATGTGCTTCTCCACCGCGCCGTCGCCGACCGACAGCCGGCGGCCGATCGCGGTGTTCGACCAGCCCTGCGCCATCAGCTCCAGCACCTCGCGCTCGCGCGGCGTCAGCTCCCGCACCGGGTCCCTCCTGCCCCGCAGCATCAGCTGCGAGATCACCTGCGGATCGAGCACCGTCGCGCCCGCGCCGACCCGCGCCAGCGCGTCCAGGAAGCCGTCCACGTCGACCACCGCGTCCTTGAGCAGGTAGCCGACCCCGCCCCGGCCGTCGGCGAGCAGCTCGTCGGCGTACGCCAGCTCGACGTACTGCGACAGCACCAGCACCCGCGTGCCGGGCGCGTCCCGGCGGGCCCGCACCGCCGCGCGCAGACCCTCGTCGGTGTGGGTGGGCGGCATCCGCACGTCGACGATCGCGACGTCCGGGGCGTGCTCGGCGACGGCCGCGACGAGGGCGGGCCCGTCGCCGACCGCGGCGACGACCTCGTGCCCGGACTCGGCGAGCAGCCGGACGATGCCCTCGCGCAGCAGCACGCTGTCCTCGGCGACGACGACCCGCATCAGCTCACGCCACCGGCACGGTCGCCGGGGCCTGCGCGACCACGATCGTCGGGCCGCCCGCCGGGGAGTCCACCGCGAACTCGCCGTCCACCGCGCGCAGCCGGTCGGCCAGCCCGGCCAGGCCGTGGCCCTTGGCCAGGTGCGCGCCGCCCACCCCGTCGTCGGTCACCATCAGGTACACCCGTCCATCCTGCGCGGTCAGCTCCAGCCGGGCGGCGGCGGCCCCGCTGTGCTTGGCGATGTTGGACAGCGCCTCGGCCGCGGCGAAATAGAGCGCGTTCTCGGTCGCCGCGGGCAGCCGTCCGTCGACCGCCAGGTCCAGCTCCATCGGGACGGTGCAGCGTTCGGCCAGCGAGGTCAGCGCGGCGGCCAGGCCCCGGTCGGCCAGGATCGGCGGGGCGATGCCGCGCGACAGCGCCCGCAGCTCGTCGAGGGTCTCCTTGGCCTGGCCGAGCGCGCCGTCGATGGTCGACGCGGCGGCACCCGGATCGTCGGCGAGCTGGCGGCGGGCCCGGGACAGCTCCATGGCCAGCCGGATCAGCCGCTGCTGCGGCCCGTCGTGGATGTCGCGCTCCAGCTTGCGCAGCGCCACCGCCTCGGCCGACACCGCCGCCGCGCGGCCCTCGGCCAGGTCGTCCAGGCGGCCCTGCAGCTGCGCGAGCCGCGTCAGCAGGAGCGAGGCGAACCCGGCGTGCAGCATCGCCGCGCCGCGCTGCACCGCGTACACGGTGAGCAGCGCGAACACACCGATCATCGTGTACCACCAGGTGCGGGTCACGGAGGTGCCGGCGCCGAAGACGTGCTCGAGGACGACGTCGGTGCCGTCGTCCTCCGGCAGGAAGCGGCCCCAGAACCAGAAGGTGAGGCCGCCGAGCGCCGTCGCCCACCAGGTGACCGTCAGCACGAATGCGATGATCGCGATCGGCAGGTTGAGCACGGTCCACAGCAGGTCGAGCCAGCCCTGGCCCTGGCGCAGCGGCGTGATCATGCGGCGGATCCAGCCCGCGCCCGGTTCGGCGGTGCGGTAGCGGGGGCGCGGGACCGGGTGGCCGTACAGGGCCTGCAGGCGCACCCGCTCGATGTCGGCGAAGCCCCGGGCGGTCAGCAGTGCCGCCGCGAGCACCGCGACGCCGATGAAGAACGTCACCAGCGTGCCCACCCCGGCCGCGAACAGCGTCACACCCAGCGAGAACGAGACCACCGCGAGCGGCAGACCCGGGAGGTTGTACGCGGCGTCGCGGCCGAGCCGCTGCAGGATCGTCATGCCGCAGACGCTATGCGCCCGGCCCGGCGGGAGCCCATCCCGCTGCCCGCCGAAGTGATGGTGGGGACAGCCCCACCACGAACGACGCGGGCAGGTCCCCCACCGCCGGCGTGTCCAGCGTGTTCGGCGCGTCGGCGTACTCCTTGCGGAACGCGCCGCCCCCCGTCGACTACCGCCGGCGTGCTCGTCCGTGCTTTCCTCGTAGGCTGACGCCCGCGTGACGGACAGGAGACCGAGGTGGCGGAGACGACGGTGGCCCAGGTGATGGCCGAACTGGCCGCGCTGGAGGACCCGAAGGCGCGCGCGGTGAACGAGCGGCACGGCGACGACCACGGAGTGAACCTCGGCAAGCTGCGCGCCCTCGCGAAGCAGCTGAAGACGCAGCAGGAACTCTCGCGAGCGCTGTGGGCGACCGGCGACACCGCAGCCAGGCTGCTCTCCCTGCTGATCTGCCGCCCCAAGGCGTTCGAGCGGGCCGAACTGGACACCATGCTGCGCGAGGCGCGTGCGCCCAAGGTGCACGACTGGCTGGTCAACCACGTGGTGAAGAAGAGCCCGCATGCCGAGGAGCTGCGGGTGGCCTGGTTCGCCGACCCGGATCCGGTGGTGGCCAGTGCCGGGTGGGCGCTGACGACCGAACGCGTCGCGAAGCAGCCCGCCGGTCTCGACCTGCCCGGCCTGCTCGACACCATCGAGGCCGAGATGAAGGGCGCCCCGGACCGGCTGCAGTGGGCGATGAACCACTGCCTCGCGCAGATCGGCATCGACCACCCCGAGCACCGCGCCCGCGCCCTCGACATCGGCGAGCGCCTGGAGGTCCTCAAGGACTACCCCACTCCTCCCGGCTGCACCTCCCCCTTCGCCCCCACCTGGATCACCGAGATCGTCCGCCGCCAGCAGGCCGCGTAGCCGCGCCCGCCCCGCCAAGATCGCGCAACTTGCCCGGCACTTGTGCGAATCTTGAGCGTGAGTACGCCGATGTGCCAGGCAAATCGAGCGATCTTGACGAGCGGACGGACGGAGCGGGCAGTGGTCGACGAGACGGATCTGATGTACCTGCGGCGGTGTGTGGAGCTGGCGACGCTGGCGCTGGAGGTCGGGGACGAGCCGTTCGGGTCGCTGCTGGTGGGCGCGGACGGGACGGTGCTGTTCGAGGACCACAACCATGTCGCGTCGGGGGATCAGACGCGGCATCCGGAGTTCGAGATCGCGCGGTGGGCGGCCGAGCACCTGAGCCCGGCGGACCGGGCGCTGGCGACGGTGTACACCTCGGGCGAGCACTGCCCGATGTGCGCGGCGGCACACGCGTGGGTGGGGCTGGGACGGATCGTGTACGCCGGCTCGTCCGAGCAGCTCACCGCGTGGCGTGAGGAGATGGGGCTGCCGCCGGGGCCGGTACGCCCGCTGCCGATCCAGCAGGTCGCGCCGGGGATCGCGGTGGACGGCCCCGCGCCTGAGCTGGCGGGCGAGCTGCGCACGCTGCACCGTAGGCTGAACGGACTCGCCTGATCGAGGAGGTGCGCGGGTGGCGCTACGCCCGTCCGAGGACGCCCTGACCGCGCTGCGTGAGTTCGTGCGGCGCATTCACGCGCTGGACCGCACCGCGCCCGCCGTGCAGGAGCTGACGCTGCTGGTGGACGGGCGCGAGGAGCGGCTGGCGCTGTCCGAGCCGGTGGTGAAGGCGCTGGTGGAGGCGCTGCGGGTGTTCCACGATCCGCGCGACAAGGGACGCTGCGACTACTGCGGCGGTCCGCTCGACGACAACTTCCTGTGCCGGGACTGCGGCGCGTTCAGCGGCGTGTTCGGGCAGTTGCTGGCGGAGCGGGCCGGTGACTACACCCCGCCGGAGGAGCTGCCCCCGGCCCGCGACCAGTTCAGCTGAGCTGTGAGCCGATCGTGTGCGGCACGAAGCAGGCGCCGTTGCGGGTGATCAGGCCGTCGGTGCCGGCCCCCTCGCGGATGCCCATCCCGGCCGGCTCGCCGTCGATCATCCAGACCCCGAGGACCGGATGGTACGGCCCACCGGGCCCCGCGAACGTCGGCAGCTCGCTCAGCTGCTGGCAGATCATGCCCGCGTCGCCGTAGTCGCCGCCGGTGCTGGCCAGCACCGTGCCCTCGCGCACCAGCTCGACGTTGGCGCCCTCGCGCGACCAGATCGGCTTGCGGGCGTAGCTGGTCATGCCCACCGGCCGCGCGTCGCCGAAGTACGCGGGCAGCAGCAGCTCGCGGTGCACCGGGTCGTCGCGGTACAGCTCCCACAGCACCGGCAGCAGCGCCTTGTTGGACCACAGCGCGGCCGTCCACGGCGGTTCGAGCCACACCGTGCCGCGCTTGTTCGGGTCGGCCATGTCCGCGAAGATCGGGCGGCCGCCCTCCTCGTGCCAGAGCCACTCCCACGGGTAGAGCAGGAAGATCACGTCGATGGGCCGGGCCTGCGCGCCCTTGCGGGGCTCGTACACGATGCGCCCGTCGGCCATGTCGACGCCGATCCGGTCCACCTCGATCAGCTCGACGGGGTATCCGGCCTGGCGTGCCGTCTCGGCCAGGTAGCCCGCGGTCATCAGGTCCTCGCCGGAGGCCTCGGTGCCGTCGTAGGCGAAGTACACCGTGGGGCGCTGCGGCAGCCAGGGGCGGGCGGCGACCAGCTCGCCGAGGTTGCGCCGCCACGCCTCGACCAGGCGCTCGTGCACGCTGGTCCACTGCCGCTCGGGGTGGTGGGTGTGCCCGGTCTGCTCCAGCCAGCGCCACTGCACCACCGCCGCCTCCAGCAGCGACGTCGGCGTCTGCGCGTTGTACTCCAGCAGCTTCGGGGTGGTCCCCCGGCCGCCGTACCAGAGGTCGAACCGGCCGTAGACGCTCGGCGAGAAGTCCGCGCTCTGCCGGGTGTGCGCGTGCGTGCCGAACAGGTCCTTGTCGGAGTGGGTCCACGCCTGCGGGCTGGCGTCGTGCCAGGTGCGGATGACCTGCTCGTGGGTGAACTCGGGCACCCCGGCCCGCGCCAGCAGGCACGTGTCCGGGGTGCACACCGAGGTCAGGTACGCCTCCCGGCGCACCGCCGGGTCGCTGCGCGGGCAGCCCGCGACGAGGTGGTCGCCCGCCGCGACGCACATCCGGTGCAGCGTCGCGGCGGCCTGCTCCAGCAGCAGGATCTCGTCCAGGTCGAAGTCGTAGAACGGGCCCTCGCGCCAGTACGACTGCACGGTGCCGTCCTCGGTGACCGTGTCGTTGAAGACCAGGCCCAGTGCGCGGTTGGTGTCCGCCCAGCCGGGCCGGGGCGTGCCGTGGTGGATCCGGCGCACCTCAGCTGCCCACGGTGCCCGTGTTGGTGCCGCCCACGATGCCGGAGCGCACGGTGCTGCCGTTGGTGATCCGCGACGGCAGGCCCCAGCCGAGCCGGGCCTCGGTGTCGGCGGCGCTGAACATGTCACCGCCCGACGGCAGCCGCGTGCCGACCCGCAGGTTGCGGCCGTAGAAGGTGGCGAACGCCAGGAAGTAAGGCCAGTTCTCGTCCAGGGCGACGCTCGCGTCGCAGTTGGTCGCGTCGACGATCAGCTCGGTCTCGTCGACGCAGTAGAAGACGTACGTCTCCTCGGTGACGGTGTCCACCGCGGGCGGCGGCACGTAGGCCGGGTCGGTGTACCCGCCGGAGCCGTAGTTGGGCTGGTAGTACGGCTCGTCCGGCGGCTCCGGCCCGAACCCGCAGGCCAGCGAACTCGCCGCCAGCCCCAGGAACGCCGCGCCCAGCGCCACGTCACGTGATCTCAGCCGTCCTGCCGCCATCTGCCCTCTCCCCGTGCCGGTGTGGCCCATCACTGTGGCAGGGTCCGTCAAGCCGGTCCGGATGTGGCTTACGCTGGCCCGATGACCGACGCCCCAGTGGAACTCGCCGCGGTGATGCTCGTCGACCGCTCCGGTGCGCTGCTGCTGCAGCTGCGTGACGAGCACGCCCCGCACTACCCGAACATCTGGGGCCTGCCCGGCGGGCACGTCGAGCCCGGTGAGACGCCGGCCGAGGCCGCGCCGCGCGAGCTGCTGGAGGAGACGGCGCTGCGGCCGGAGGAGCCGCTGCGGCTGTTCCTGTCCCAGCCGCTGCCCGCGACGAACCGGCTCAAGCACTACTTCTACGGCCCGACCAGCGCGGTGCAGGACGACGTGGTGGTCGGCGAGGGTGCCGCGATCATCTTCGTGCCCTCCGGGGAGATCCTCGACGGCCGCGAGTTCACCCCGGGCACGGCGGTGGCGCTGGCGCAGTTCCTCGCCTCCGACGAGTACGCGCGGCTCGCCGCACGGGACTGAGCGGACGCCCGGCACGCCTTATGATCATCGTCTGCCCGACGGGAGGACGACGATGGCGACCCGGCTGCTGTATCTGGTCCGGCACGGCGAGGCGGCCGAGGACGGTCCGCTCACCGAGGCAGGGCGCGAGCAGGCGCGGCTGACCGGGCAGCGGCTGGCCGGGGTGCCGTTCAGCGGCCTGTGGCACAGCCCGGTGACCCGCGCGGCGCAGACCGCCGGGCTCATCGCCGCGCACCTGCCCGGCGTGCCCGTCGCGGAGTCGGCGCTGGCCGGGGACTACGTGCCGCACCGGCCCGCACGGGAGGAGCTGCCCGCGGCGTACGCGTCGTTCCTGGACGGGTACACCGAGCAGGAGGTCGCCGCGGGCGCGGCCCTGGCAGCGGCGGCCGAGCAGCGGTTCGCCCGCCCGGCCGAGCGGGACACCCGCGAGCTGGTGGTCACGCACAACTTCCTGATCGCGTGGCTGGTCCGGCAGGCGTTGGACGCCCCGCCCGCCCGCTGGATCGGCATCAACCAGGCCAACTGCGGGGTGACGGTGCTCGCCTACCGCGACGGCCGCCCGCCCGCGCTGCTGACCTTCAACGACGTGTCGCACCTGCCGGAGCCGGTGCGCTGGACCGGCGTGCCCCCGGCCCTGCACGTCTGACATCGACGAAGCTCGTCGCCTTGTGCGGCGGCTTTCGCACGTTTAGTCTCCAATCGGGAGTCTTCGCCACACGCCGAGCGTGTCAGGGCATACGCGCCGCTACGGCGTCACGACCGCATGGAGACACTCCGATGACCTCAGTAAGAAGACGGACGGCCGTGCTGCTGTCCGCCATCCTCCTGGCCACGGCCGGTGCCGTGGCCGCCGTCAGCGCCGCGCAGGCCGCCCCCGGCTGCCGCGTCACCTACACCGTGTCGAGCCAGTGGACCGGCGGCTTCGGCGCCAACGTCAGCCTCACCAACCTCGGCGACCCGGTCAGCTCCTGGCAGGTGGGCTGGTCGTTCGGCGCCGGGCAGCGCGTCACCCAGCTGTGGAACGGCACGTTCACCCAGTCCGGCGCGCAGGTCACCGTCGGCAACGCCCCCTACAACGGGACCCTGGCCACCGGCGCGAGCACCGCGTTCGGCTTCAACGGCAGCTGGTCGGGCAGCAACCCCGTCCCCACCGTGTTCACCATGAACGGCGTCACCTGCACCGGCGTCGTCACGCCGTCCTCGCCGCCGCCGGCCGACACCCAGCCGCCGACGGCGCCCGGCAGCCCGCGCACCAGCAACCTGACCTGCAACTCGGTCACCTTCGCCTGGAACGCGTCCACCGACAATGTGGGTGTCGCGTTCTACGACATCTACCACGACGGGCAGCAGATGACGTCGGTCAGCGGCAGCACACTGTCGGCGAACCTGACGGTCCTGCCGGGCGCCACGTGGGGCCTGTACGTGAACGCGCGCGACGCGGCGGGCAATGTGTCGCAGGCCAGCAGCACGGTGACCATCACCCCGCCGCAGTGCCAGGTCGACACGACGCCGCCCACCGCCCCGGCGCAGCTGACCGGCGCGGCCTCGGGCACCACCGTCACGCTGCAGTGGACCGCCGCGACCGACAACGTGGGGGTACGCGCCTACGTCGTGTATCGCAACGGCACGGCCGTCGGCACGGTGAGCGGCAACCCGCCCGCGACCACGTTCATCGACAGCGGCCTGGCCGCGAACACGACGTACCAGTACCACGTGATCGCGCGCGACGCGGCGGGCAACACCTCGCCGAACAGCAACACCGCGAACGTGACCACCACCGGCGGCTGCACCGTCTGCACGGTCACCCAGGTCGCCACCGACACCGACATCCCGTGGGGCCTGGCCACGCTGCCCGACGGGTCGATCCTCTACTCCCGCCGCGACGCCCACGACGTGATCCGGCTCAACCCCACCATCGGCGCGAAGACCACGCTCGGCACGATCCCCAACGCGCAGAGCACCGACGGCGAGGGCGGCCTGCTCGGCATCGCCGTCGCGCCTGACTTCGCGAGCAACCCGTGGCTGTACGTCATGCACACCTCGCCCACCGACAACCGCATCGTGCGGCTGCGCGTGGTGAACGACCGGCTCGACACCGCGAGCCTCGCGGTGCTGGTCAGCGGCATCGGGCGCAACAAGTACCACGACGGCGGGCGGCTGCGGTTCGGCCCGGACGGCAAGCTCTACGCCGCCACCGGCGACGCGCAGAACGGCAACTGGGCGCAGGACCGCACCCGCCTGGAAGGCAAGATCCTGCGGCTGAACCCGGACGGGAGCGTCCCGGCCGACAACCCGTTCGGCAACCTGGTCTGGAGCTATGGCCACCGCAACCCGCAGGGACTGGCCTTCGACGCGCAGGGCCGGCTGTGGGAGCAGGAGTTCGGCAACTCGGTGATGGACGAGACGAACCTGATCGAGCGGGGCGGCAACTACGGCTGGCCCGCCTGCGAGGGCACCAGCGGCACCTGCGGCACGGCCGGGTTCATCGCGCCCAAGCGCACCTATCCCACGTCCGAGGGTTCGTGCAGCGGCATCGCGATCGTGCGGGACGCGCTGTACGTCGCCTGCCTGCGCGGCACCCGCCTGTACCGGGGCGTGATCAGCGGGACGAGCCTGACGAACGTGCAGTCGTACTTCGTCGGCACGTACGGGCGGCTGCGCACCGTCGAGCCGTCACCGAGCGGCGGCCTCTGGCTGACCACGTCGAACACCGGCGACAAGGACAGCGTGCCGAACAACAGCAACGAGCGCATCCTGCACGTCGCCCTCGGCTGAGCATCTCGATCGAAGCTCCCGCCTCGCTGCCGCAGCGGCATGGCGGGAGCTTCGATCACTGGTGGGGCCGGTCGGCGGCGACGGCGGCGAGCACGGCCGGGTCCTGGCAGCCGCGGGCGAAGCCCTGGATGCGGCGGCGGATGTCGCGGCCGAGCAGCCAGACGCCGATCCGGTCGGCGAGCGGGCGGATCAGCGCGGGCCGGGTGCGGAAGTGGTAGCGCCAGGTGGCGATGGTGTGGCCGGGTTCGGGTGCCGGGGCGAAGCGCCAGCCGCCGGCCATCATCTCGAAGAACCACGGGCCGCGGACCATCTTCATGCCCACGTTGGTCGGCGGGGCGTAGGAGACGTACTCGCTGACCATGGACAGCCCGTGCCGAGAGCGGGTGAACGTGCGCACCCCCTTGCCGGGCCGGGCCGCGCCGTCGAGCAGCTGCTGGCGGCGTACGAACGGATCCCAGCGGTAGCGGGTCTCGCCGGTGGTCTGCGACACGGCGAACGCGACCTCCGGCGGCACAGGCACGACCGCGACGGCCTCCACGACGGGCATCGGCCCATCCTGCCTTACCGGCGCACGCCGGACAGCAGCGCGAGCAGCACCGGGAACTCCAGGTACGCGTGGTAGCTGGCGAACGCCTGGTAGAGCGTGCGGCCCTGGCCGTAGTCGGCCAGGAACAGCATCCCGAGCACCAGCGCGGCACCCGCGCCCAGCGCCCACGGCCGCCACCCGGCCAGCCACGGCACCCGCTGCTCGAACGCCGCCGCCGCGTCCGGCGCGTAGCGCGGCAGGAACCCGAGCCACACCACGTAGTGCATCGCCTGCAGGAACGCGAACACGGCCAGGAAGCGCAGCCCGGCGGCCGGCCCCGGCGGGGTGACCGGCGCGGCCAGCGACTCCGGGGTGCCCGCGAACGCGACCACGGCCGCCGAGCCGTCGGCCAGCAGCGGGTCGAACACCCCGGCCAGCAGCAGCGCGGGCACCACCAGCACCCAGCCGAGCTGGGCGGCGCGGAACACGGCCCGCTCGCGGCCCGGCAGCCGCCGCGACCACTCCCAGAGGAAGAACAGCGGCACCACGTTGTGCAGATGGGCCAGGACCACGAAGTGGTACGCCGGCCAGCTCAGCGACACCGCGGCCGCGACCGCCAGCCCGGCCAGCGCCGGGGCGAGCCGGCGCCGGGGCAGCGCGTGCCACAGCCCGGCGGCCAGCACGCCGTAGCAGAGCACGATCTCGGGCACCCGCAGCGCCAGCAGGCGGCAGCCGACGATCGCGGTGACCAGGGCCAGCGCGGTCCACAGCAGCCGCCCGGTCAGCACGTGCGCGAACCGGCCCGCGACATACCGCAGCTCCAGCACGTTGTGCAGCACCCCGAACGCGATCAGCCCGAGCACCGTGGTGGCCAGCGGGGCGCGCAGGGCGGCGGCGAGCGCGGCGGCCGCGCAGGCGGCGAACCCGAGCGCGAGCAGGTCCGCGCGCGGCGGCGCCGGGGTGCGCGGGGTGGGCAGGGTCGCTACGGTCATCCGGTGTTCCCCTACCCGGCCGCGCTCGCGCTGACGCTGGCCGTCGAGATCCCGGTGTACGCGGTCGCGCTGCGCCGGGGCTGGCAGGTGCGCCCGCGCACGGCGCTGTGGTCGGCGCTGGGCGTCAACCTGGTGACCCATCCGCTGCTGTGGTGGCTGCTCGGGCCGTGGACGGGACGGCCGGCGTACCCGCTGATGCTGGTCTTCGCGGAGGTCGCGGTGTGCGCGGCCGAGGCGGGGCTGCTGGCCTGGTGGCTGCGGCGGCGCGACCCGCTGCTGGGCGTGCTCGCGGTGCTCGCGAACGCGGCCTCGGTCACCGCGGGGCTCATTTGCGCGAGCGCTTGACCAGCACGACGACCAGGACGATCGCGGCCACGACGGCGACCGCGCAGACGCACAGCAGCGCGGTGCCCAGCTGCAGCGCCTCGGGCTGCGGGGCGACATCGGCGAGGATACTCGGCATCGGTCCAGTATCCCGATCTTCGGCCCGGCGTCCCTCGGCCGAACGGGCGTCCAAATCGGCCGTCCGCCGCGCACGGCGCCCGCACCGCGGGGCGATCGTGTGATGTGATGAGCCATGAGCGACGGGTGGCGCGAGACGCACCTCGACGAGGCCGGCTGGCTGGCCGAGCTGTGCCCCGGCGGCGAGTGGACCGGCTACGACCCTGGGCCCCGGCCGGATGCGGCGTGGATCCTGCACGCCATGTACGAGTGGGAGTCCGGCCCGACCGAGACCACCCACCAGCAGGTCCGGGAAAGCCTGCTCGACGCGGACCTGGTCGAGCCGGAGCTGCTGGGCGGGATCAACCTCGACGAGTGGGGCGTGGTCGACACCGGCGGCGCGCTGGGCCGGTCCCAGCACCCGGGGCCGGGCTGGCGGCGGCTGCGCTGGGCCGAGCTCGCCGCGCGCACCGGCGAGCCCGTGGTGACGCCCGGCACCAAGCCGAGTTTCCGCAGCCTGCCAGGGTCGCATCCGGACGCCAGCTGGCCCGCCAGCATCGAGCCGCCCGCTGAGGGGTCGCTGGACCGGGAGGGCTGGGTGCGGCTGCTGGAGCTGCTGGTGGCCTGGTCGGGGGCGGACACGCCGGTGCTGGCCTACCTCGCGCCCGGGGCGGCGGTCGACCAGCGCGGGCACGTGCTGACCGGGGTGTTGGGGCACGCGGCGGAGCTGTACGACCACGAGCTCGGCAGCGGCTCGCCCGCGAACCTGTGGCCGGTGGACCGGTCGTGGGTGACCTGGTCCGACTGGGACCTGTGGGGCACCAAGGTCAGCGGACCGGCCGGACTCGTCGAGCGGGTGCTCGCCGACCCGGAACTGGAGGCGCTGCGCCTGCCCTGGGCCTGAACCTGCGGCTCAGCGCGCCTTGGCCGGCTCGCGGTCCACCCACATCTGCTGGATCTGCTCCAGGGTGCGCCCGCGGGTCTCCGGCAGCCGCCGCCACACGAACACGTAGGTGATCGCGCAGACCACGGCGAACAGCACGAACGTGGCCGACTGCCCGATCGCGTCGACCAGGGTGAGGAAGAACCGTGTCACCAGCCAGGCGGCGCCCCAGTTGGCGGCCGTGGCGATCGCGACGCCCCGGCCGCGCACCGCGGCGGGATAGATCTCGTTGATCACGGTCCACACCACGGGGCCGAGCGAGAACGCGAAGCTGGCGATGAACACGACCATGGCGACCAGCAGGATGACCCCGGCGTCGCTGGGGCTGTGGCTCGGCGGCGAGGTCGCGGTGGTGGGCTGCTCCAGGTAGCGGAAGCAGGCCGCCATCACCAGCAGCGCCAGGCCCATGCCGATCAGGCCGGCGAACAGCAGCGGCCGACGGCCCAGCCGGTCCACGAACGCGATGGCGATGAACGTCGCCACCACGTTGACCACCCCGATGGACCACGTGGTGGCGGCCGTCTGCTGGGCGGGGGTGCTGAAGCCCGCCGCGGCGAAGATCTTGTCCGAATAGTAGATGACCGCGTTGACCCCGGTCAGCTGCTGGAACACGGCGAGTCCGATGCCGACGACCAGCGGCGCCCGCCACCTCGCCGCGAACACCTCCCGCCACGTCGCCTGCGACTCGCCGAGGCTGGCGGCGATGCCGTCGAGGTCCGCCTGCACGTCCTCGCCCGGCCGGACCTTGCGCAGCGCGCCCGCGGCGTCGTCGCGCCGGCCCGCCTTGAGATACCACGTCGCCGAGTCGGGCAGCGGGAACATGGCCAGCACCAGCAGGATGGACGGCAGCACGGACAGCCCCAGCATGAGCCGCCACTGGCTGCCCGAGGACAGCACCTGGTCGACGATGTCGGCGATGAGGATTCCGAAGGTGATGGCGAGCTGGTACATCGACACGAAGCGGCCGCGCAGCCGCGCCGGAGCCATCTCCGCCGCGTAGAGCGGCGCCGCCATCGACGCGACGCCCACGCCGAACCCGACCACGAGCCTGCCGACGATCATGACGCCGGTGTTCGGGGCCAGCGCCTCCACCAGGGCCCCGATGGTGAACAGGATCGCCGCCCAGATGATGCTCCAGCGGCGGCCGATCCGCTCGGTCATGGAGCCCGCGACCAGCGCGCCGACCAGCGCGCCCAGCGTCACCCAGCTCGTGATGATCTCGACGACGAGCGTGCTGGGGTGGAACGTGTCCTCGATGCCGTGCAGCGCGCCGCCGATGACGCCCTGGTCGTAGCCGAACAGCAGACCGGCGAGCATCACCACGGCGCCGACGAAGAACAGCCACGGCGACCTGCGCCGGGACGGGGTGATCGTGGTCAAGCCGCACCACCCGGACGCTGCTCGACCACCTCGATGGCACCGGCCGGGCAGTTGTACGCCGCCTCCCGCACCGCCCCGTGCAGCCGTTCCGGCGGCTCGGGCTGGCGCAGCACGACCAGCCCCTCGGCATCGTCTTGGTCGAACGCCTCGGGCGCGGTGCGCACGCAGTTGCCCGACCCGCAGCACGCGTCGCGGTCCACGACGACCCGCAGCCCGTCGATCACCAGGTCACCGGCAGCCGCTGCACGCCGAACACCACCGCGTCGCGGTACTCGACGTCGGCCGGGTCGATCGCCAGTGCCAGCGCCGGCAGCCGCGCGAACAGCTCCGCGAGCGCGATCCGCAGCTCCGCGCGCGCCAGCGGCTGCCCGATGCACTGGTGGATGCCGAACCCGAACGCCATGTGCTGGTGCGAGCCCCGATGCAGGTCGAACTCCTCCCCGTCCGGGAACACGTCCTCGTCCCGGTTGGCCGCCGAGAGCAGGGCGATCACCCCGTCCCCCGCCTTGACGGCATGGCCGCCGATGACGGTGTCGCCGACCGCGACCCGGGTCAGGCCCGTGCGCACGATGGTCAGATAGCGCAGCAGCTCCTCGACGGTGTCGTCCACCAGTTCGGGCCGCTCGCGCAGCTGCCGCAGCTGATCGGGCTGCTGGAGCAGCACCATCGTGCTCAGGCCGAGCATGTTCGACGTCGTCTCGTGCCCGGCGATGAGCAGCAGCGTGGACAGCCCGACCAGCTCGTCGACGGTCAGCTCGCCGGCGGCGAGCCGCTCGGTGGCGAGGCGGCTGATGAGATCGTCGCCGGGGTCACGGCGGCGCTTCTCGATCAGCCCCGCCAGATAACCGCGGAGGTCCTCGATCGCGGCACGGGCCTGCTCGGGCGGTGTCTTCCACGCCAGCAGCGTGCGGCTGCGCTCCTGGAAGTAGTCGTGGTCGGCGTACGGCACACCGAGCAGGTGGCAGATGACCATCGACGGCACCGGCAGCGCGAAGTGCTCGACGAGGTCGGCCGGCTGCCCGGCGGCCCGCAGCCGTTCGATGGCGTCGACGACGGTCTGCCGGATCAGCGGCTCCAGCGGCCGCATGTTCTTGATCATGAATTCGGGCGTGAGCATCCGCCGGAACTTCGTGTGCTCGGGCGGGTCCATCCGGATCAGTGAGCCGTCCGGCCGGGGCATGTCCTCGGCCAGCGGACGGATCAGCGGGAAACCCGGCCGGGTGAAGTCGCTGGAGAAGTGGGGGCTGCGCAGCAGCTCGCGGATGTGGTCGTGCCGGGTGAACATGAGCGCCCGCTGCCCCGTGGGCAGTCGCACCTGCCCGACGCCGTCGCCGTTCTCGGCGAAGTGCGGCAGCAGCGGATCGAGCCCGTCGTTGCCGAACGGGTAGGACGGGACGTTCGTCTCCAGCATGCCGGTCATCACAGACCCCCTAGGCGCGACTCCTTCCCAAATTACAAGGCTCTGTCGGATATCGCCGGGTTCTGCCGGACAGGGCTCAGGGGACCACGACCACGGGCCAGCGGCCCTGCTTGACGAGGCGGGTGGCGACGGAGCCGATGAAGCGGTGGCCGGCCTGGGCCGAGGCGCCGACCACGAGCATGTCGGCCTTGAGCTGGTCGGCGGTGTCGCGCAGTTCGGTGTACGGGTCACCGCGCCGGACGATGAACGTGATCGGCACGCCCATCTCCTCGGCGCCCTGCTTCGCCGCCGCGCGCAGCACCTCGGCCAGCTCGTCGTTGGTGTCGGCGGCGGCCGCCGCGGCCTGGCCGTAGAGCGCGCCGACCAGGCTCGTGGTCGTCCCCACGAACACCACGGCGAGCCGGCTGCGCTGGCGGCGGGCCAGGCCGGCCGCGTACGAGGCGGCGCGCTCGGAGGTGGGGCTGCCGTCCACGCCCACCATGATCAGCCGGGGGCCGTCGGTGCCCCGCTCGAACTCGCAGCGCGCCGCGGCCGGGCCGTAGTGCTCGACCCCGGCGCGCTGCTGCGGAATGTCCACGGGTACGCCTCCGCCTCGGTGACCGTCAGTTCCCGGCCGCGGCGCGCTCGCCGGCCAGCGTGGCGAACGCCGCGGTCGGCGCGTGGGCCAGGACGGTACCCGACGCGTGCAGCACCAGCGTGACCGGCGCCTTCGCGACGACGGTGACCGGAGCGTCCGAGACCACGGTCATGGTGTCGGCCGCGATGGCCGTCTTGGACCGGGCGACCTCGGCGAAGATCAGCGCCGCCGGGGTGGCCTCCGTGCGGGCCGCCGCCGCGGGAACAGCGTCGGCCGTCTCCCGCGGGACCGCCGCAGGATCGGCGGCCGGGGTCATGGCGATGGAGTCCGCGAGGGCTTGCGCCGGGACGACACCGTCGGCGAGGACCGGCAGCGGCGCGGGCTCCTCTTCCGGCGCGGCGACGTCAGCAGCAGGGTCCGCCGGGAGATCTTGTGCGGTTTGTGCTGTCCCAGCAGCATTAAGTGCACAAGATTCACCCACCGGTGCGTCCAGAGCACCCGCCGGAGCGGGCGGTGCCGGAGTGGCCGCAGCCGCGGTGTCGAAGCTGGAGCGCAGGGTGATCTTCGGGAGCAGGATCGACGCGATGACGCCGACCACGCCGATGGCTGCGGAGATGAGGAAGATGTGGCCGGTGGCGTCGCCGTACGCCTCACGCACGATCTGCTGCGCGACCGGCGGGAGGGCGCTGAGGTTCAGCGAGCCGCCGCCGCTGCCGCCGGAGACGGGCAGCCCGGCCGCGGCCAGGTGCTCGACGATGAGCGACTGCACCCGGTTGGCCAGCACCGCGCCGAGCACCGACACGCCGATCGTGCCGCCGAGGGAGCGGAAGAAGGTCACCGAGCCGGTGGCCGCGCCCAGGTCCTTCATGGCGGCGGTGTTCTGCACGGCGAGCACCAGGTTCTGCATGGTCATGCCGACGCCGACGCCGACCAGCAGCATGCCCGCGCCGATGGCCGTGAGCGGCGTGGCGTGGTCGATGAAGGAGAGCCCGAGGAAGCCCGCGACCAGCACGATCGTGCCGGTGACGATGTACGGCTTGATCTGGCCGGACTTGCTGACCATGCGGCCGGAGACGGTCGAGGACAGCAGCACGCCGAGCATCATCGGCATGGTCAGCAGGCCCGCCTCGGTGGGGCTGTACCCACGGCCGATCTGGAAGTACTGGCCGAGGAACACCGACCCGCCGAACATGGCCATGCCGACGGCGAGGCTGGCGAGGATGGCCAGCGCGGGGATGCGCTGCCTGATCACGTTCAGCGGCACCACCGGGTGCTCGGCGCGGCGCTCGACGAGCACGGCCAGGCCGAGCAGGGCCAGCGAGCCGCCGACCATCGCCGCGGTCTGCCAGGACACCCAGCCGAACGAGTTGTCGACGAACGAGACCCAGATGAGCAGCGTGCTCACCCCGGCCGCGATGAGGATCGCGCCCAGGTAGTCGATCTTGCCCTTGACCCGCGCGGTGCGCGGCAGGTCGAGGGTGAACCAGAGCAGGCCGAAGGCGAGCAGCGCGATGGGCACGCCGACGAAGAAGCACCAGCGCCAGCCGAGCCAGGAGGTGTCCACGATCAGGCCGCCCAGCAGCGGCCCGGCCAGGGTCGCCACGGCCATGACGCCGCCCAGGTAGCCGTTGTACCGGCCGCGCTCGCGGGGCGGGATCATCGCCGCGATCACGATCTGGACCAGCGCCTGCAGGCCGCCCACGCCGACGCCCTGCACCGCCCGCGCGCCGATGATCTGCCCGGCGTCCTGTGCGAAGCCGCTGAGCAGCGAGCCCACCACGAAGATCGTGATCGCGGCGAGGACCAGCAGCTTCTTGTCGAACATGTCGGCCAGGCGGCCCCACACGGGGGTGGTCGCGGTCGCGGCGAGCAGGGTGGCGGTGACGACCCAGGTGTACTGCGTCTGCGTGCCGTTCAGCTCGCCGAGGATGCGCGGCAGCGCGGTCGACACGATGGTCGAGCTGATCATGGCCACGAACAGCACGAGCAGCAGGCCGCTGAGGGACTCCAGGATCTCGCGGTGGCCCATGCGGGCGTGGCGTGGGGCGTGGGGGGTGGCGCTCATGCCGACCAGCATGACACCAAATTTGCGCAGTGTGCAAAGTTGCCCATTGGGCAATGCATCACATCGCCGGTATCGTCTCCTGCTCGTGGAAGCGACGACGACGCTGCGCGAGCGCAAGAAGGAAGCCACCCGGCAGGCGCTGCACGAGGCGACCCTGCGGCTGGCCCTGGAACGCGGCCTGGACGCGGTGACCGTCGACGCCGTGGCCGACGAGGCGGGCGTGTCCCGCCGTACGTTCTCCAACTACTTCGCCAACAAGGAGGACGCCCTCCTGCACGGCGACCGGGTGCGGGTCACCCGCCTGCTGGAGCGCCTGCGCGCCCGCCCGCTCACCGAGCCGCCCTGGCAGGCGCTGACCGAGGCGACCGCCGCGCACCACGCCGCCATCGGCGAGGTGGACCCGAACTGGCTGGCCCAGGTCCGGCTGCTGCGCCGCCACCCGGCGCTGCTCGCCCAGCAGACCGCCGCGCAGAACGCGCTGGAGCTGGAGCTCGCCGCCGAGATCGCCGCGCGCGATCCCGGTCATCGCGACGAGCCGATGCGCTCCCGGGTCATGGCCGCGGTGTTCCTGGTGACCATGCGCACCGCCACCGGCCTGTGGGCCGAGCAGCCGGGCGGCGTCTCGCTCGGCGAGGCCGTCCGCGCCGGGCTGGACCGCGCCGCCGAGCGCTTCGCCTAGGCGGCCGGGCCGCGCTGTGGGCAACATTACGAGCCCCTCGACAACGATCACCGGGCCGGTATGGTCACAGAACGTGAGCCAGCCCCCGCCGGCCGAGGACATCCTCGACACCCCCAGTGGCACGGACGACGAGCCCCCCGCGGCCCGCGCCCGGCCGGGCTGGCAACGCTGGCTCCGGCGGCTGCTCCCGGTCGCGGTGATCCTGCTGGCCCTGCTCACCATCCGCGACCGCGTGCCCGGCCTGGACGAGATCTGGCCCGTGCTCACCGGCGGTGACCTGACCTGGCTGGGCATCGCGCTGGCCGCCGAGTGGGTGTCGCTGTCCATGTTCGCCCGGCAGCAGGTCCGGCTGCTGCGCGGCGTCGGCACCAGGGTGTCCCTGCGCAGCGCGCTGGCCGTCACCTACAGCCGCTCGGCCATCGCCAGCAGCCTGCCCGCGGGCTCGGCCCTGTCGGCCGCGTTCGGATACCAGTCCTACCGGCGCTGGGGCGCCGACCGCGATTCCGCCACGGCCGTCGTGCTGCTGTCCAACCTGTCCACGTTCGCCGCGCTGGCCCTGCTCTACCTGGTCGGCTTCCTGATCGTGCTGCTGTCCTCCCCCGCCGCGGCCGAGCAGACGCACCCCGCCGCCGCGGCGCTCACCCTGGCGACCGCGACCTCGATCGCCGCGCTGGCCGTCCGGCGGCGGATCCGGCACCGCACCGGCGCCACGCGCACCAGCGGAAGCTGCGCGGCGAGGGTCGCGGACCGCACCCGCGCGGTGGTGGACGGCGACAGGCCGGTCACCCGGCTGCGGCACCGGCTCGCCCGGCTCGGCGAGCAGCTGGCCAACGTGGTCGCGGTCAGCACCACCATCCCGGCCCGCGACCGCCTCGGCGCGCTCGGCTACGCCGCAGCGAACTGGGCCGCCGACCTGGCCTGCCTGGCCGCCGTCGCGCAGGCGTTCCGGCTGCCGCTGGACCTGCTCCAGCTCGGCACGATCTACGTCGTGGTCCAGCTGGTCCGGCAGATCCCGATCAGCCCCGGCGGCCTCGGCGTGATCGAGGCCAGCCTGCTGACCGCGCTGACCACCGCGGGCTCGGACGAGGCCACCGCGACGGCCGTCGTCATCGGATACCGCCTGCTGTCCTGCTGGCTGATCATCCCGGTGGGCCTGACCACGTGGGCGGTCCTGCGCCGCACGGCACCCGCCGCCCCGCTACCCGCGACCTGACAGGAAGGGCACCTTCTTAGCGGACGTCCGTTAAGAAGGTGCCCTTCCTGTCGTCGGTGGCGGCGCGCCAGGCCCAGCGGCCCAGGGCGAGCACGGTCAGCACCTCGAAGACGGCCAGGCCGCGCTCGACCGCGCCCAGCGGGATGGCCCGCCACCAGGCGACGCCGGTGTACGGCTGGAGCAGGAACGCCCCGATGATCACGCCGAACATGGCCAGGGCCGCGAGCGCGGGCAGCGCGGTCAGCCACACGTCGGCGCGGCGGCGGGCGTCGCGGCGCCGGGTGAACACGAGCAGCAGCGCGCCGACCGGCAGGCTCAGGAACGCGACCAGGCTGGCGACGCGGTGCAGGTGCCCGTCCAGCGACGGGCCCACGGCCCAGTTGTGCTTCGGGAAGTAGACCACCGCCGCCAGCCCCAGCGACCACAGCAGCAGGCCCAGGCCCGCGACGGAGGCGATGCGGACCTGCCCGGCGTACGCGAGCGCGGCCGACACCGCCAGGGACCCGAGCGCCAGCACGAGCACCCCGAGGTTGAACACCCAGGCGGTCTCGTGCAGGGCGTACTCGCTGATGGTGCGCCGGACCGGGCTGATCTCCGCGGTCGGCGGCAGCACGTGCAGCGCGGCGACGGCCAGCATGCCGAGCAGGACGGCAGCGATCCCGGCGGCGGCGAGCGGGCGGGCGAGCGCGGTGGAGGGCATGGCTCGATCATCCCACCGGCCCCGGGCTCACCTGAGCGGGTCGTGGCCCCAGTTCATCAGCGAATAGCGCCACGGTGTGCCGGTGACGTAGCCGCCGGGCCGCTGCGCGAGGTGCCGGTGCACGTAGCCGACGACCTTGCGCATGTGGGCCAGGTCCGCGCCGGACAGCTCCGCCTTGCGGGTGCGCAGCAGCGTCACGATCCGCCGCCCGGAGGCGTGCCCGGTGGACTCGCCGCCGCCGGACTTCTGCCCGACCGCCCGCGACTCGTCGGTGTCCAGCCACTTCTCCAGCTCGGACGCGGTCATGTTCACCGCGTCACCGAACTCCCGGTATGTCTGGTCCCGTTCCTCATCGCTCATGGCGCAGCGCCTCCGGCTTGTGCACCGCGTCCCGGCCGGACTTGTCGCTCGTGACGTGGTACTGCGGATCTTCGGCCGACGCGGCGACGGTGCGGCCGGCCTCCTCGGTGCGTTCGGTGATCTTCTCCGCGACCTCGCCGTGCACGCTCTGCCCATGGCTGCGCCAGGTCACCTTGTCGCCCTTGCGGAACGCCTTCCTACCCATGACCCGGGTGAGTATCCAAGCCGAGACCTGCGCAAACGTCCGGATGTCGGGGCCTGTCGACACCATTGCCTACTGTCGTGCCCACCCGTGTCCGAAGGAGATCGCCTTGCACCTGTCCGCGCACCTGGACGTCGACGTCATCGCCGTCGAGACCGACGACCGGCTGTCGGTGCTCATCGAACTCACCGCCCCGCCCGCGCCCGCGGCCGATGGGCCGCGGCCGCCGTCCACGTTGCAGGTGGTGCTCGACCGCAGCGGCTCCATGCACGGCGACCGCATCGAGGGCGCCAAGACCGCGCTGCTCGGCCTCATCGACCGGCTGGACCCGGCGGACCACTTCGGGCTGGTCGCGTTCAACAACCAGGTCGAGGTGACCGTCCCGGCCGGACCGCTGAAGGACAAGCTCGCGGTCAAGCGCGCGATCGCCGACCTGCACGCGCGCGGCGGCACCGACCTGTCCGCCGGATACCTGCGCGGGCTCCAGGAGGCCAGACGGGTGGCGGGCGCCGGCGGGGCGACCGTGCTGCTGGTCTCCGACGGGCACGCCAACGCCGGGGTCACCGACCCGGAGCAGCTCGGCGGCGTCGCCGCGAAGGCGTACGCGGAGCGCATCACGTCGTCGACGCTGGGCTTCGGCCTCGGCTACGACGAGCGGCTGCTCGCGGCGATCGCGCGCGGCGGCAACGGCAACGAGCTGTTCGCCGAGGAGGCCGACACCGCCGGGGCGCTCATCGCGGGCGAGGTCGGCGGGCTGCTCGCGCAGACCGCGCAGGCCGCGTCGCTGCTGATCAAGGTCGCGCCGCAGGTGCGCGGGGTGCAGGTGGTCAACGACCTGCCGGTCACCACCACGGGCGACGCGGTGCTGGCCGAGCTGGGCAGCTTCTACGCCGCCGAGACCCGCAAGATCCTGCTGACCTTCGACATCCCGGCGATCCCGGCGCTCGGCCTGGCCGAGGTCGCCACGTGCGAGTTCACCTGGGTCGAGCTGCCCAGCCTCACCCAGCACACGGTGACCGTGCCGCTGCACGTCAACGTGGTGCCCGGCGACCAGGCAGCCGGCCGCATCCCCGACCCGGCGGTCCGCACCGAGCTGATGTACCTGCAGGTCCAGCAGGCCAAGCGGCGCGCCTCCCGGCACCTGAGCGCCAACGAGGCCGGCGCGGCGCTCGACGAGATCCGCAAGGCTCGCCGCAGCGTGCTGGACGCGATGGAGGACGCGCCCGATCACCTGCGCGCCGACCTCGCCGAGGAGGTCTCCTCGCTGACCTACCTGGCCGAGCAGACCGAGCAGGGCAGCATCGCGCGCGCCGCGAAGTACTCGTCGTCGGACGCGTCGTACAAGTCGCGCAGCCGGGGCCGGGCGCTGCCGCCGAACGACGAGCGCCGGTGACCGGGGCGGGCCGGGTCTCCCGAGGGAGCCCGGCCCGCGGCCCGTCCGGTCAGGTGGTCAGCGGCTGCGCACCGAGCCTGGCCAGCAGCTGCTGCGCCTGCTCGGCGTACTGCGCGTTGACGCTGATGCCGTACTCGCTCGCCTGCAGTGACCGCGCGGCCGTGAAGTCGCGCTTGCCCCGGGTCATCGCGTGCGCGATGGCGCCGAAGATGGCACCCCAGATCGCGCCGATCAACACCGCGGTCAGGATCATGGTCAGCCAGGCCCGCGGCACGAAGATCGCGAACAGCAGGCCGATGAACAGGCCGAACCAGGCCCCGGCGCCGATGCCGTAGAGCGTGGCCTTGCCCGTGGTCATGCGGCCCAGCACCTGCTCGACCATGCGCAGGTTGGTGCCGACGATCGCGCTGTGCTCGACCGGGAAGTTGTTGTCCGACAGGTAATCCATCGCCCGCTGCGCGTCGGCGTACTCCGGGTACGTCGCGACGGTCACCATCGCGCGGGTCGGGTCCACCGGCTGGATGGGGACACTCTGTCCCCGATCCCCTGGTGTGGTCATGCCGCCCCCTTGCTCGTCATGGATGTTCGCCCCGATCATCGCGCGATCGTCCCCGCGACGTGCCGATTCGCCGGAAAGCGCCCGGTACGCCGTCACGGCCGCTGCCGCAGCACCTCGTCGAGCCAGTCGAAGACCCGCTGGTCGAAGCGCGAGCGGTTCCAGCCCTCGCAGTGCCCCTGCGCGCCCTCCGCGGCGGTGAACCGGACGAGCGTCTTCGGGCAGGTCAGCGCGTCATAGAGCGACCGCGTGCCACCGGCCAGCGGGTCGCCCTCGGCCGCCGTCAGCAGCGTCGGGCAGGCGATCCGGTCGGCCACGTCCGACAGGCGGTAACGGCGGCCCAGGTCGACGACGAGATCACCGAGCGTCGGCAGGCCGTGCACCCACAGCCCGCGCTGCTGGAGCTTCCAGCGCGTCATCGGATCCTGCACGGCCTCCTGCAACAGCGGCTCCAGCTCCGCCGGGTCCACGTCGGGGAACCTGTCCCGCAGCGGCTCCGGCAGCATCCGGCTGACGGTGCCGGCGGTGTCCCACATGCCGGGGTCGGCGACCAGCGCGGCCACCCGCGGCTCGCCGCTCGCCCCGCGCGGCGCCAGGTAGCCGCCCAGGCTCCAGCCCATCACCGCGAGCCGGTCGCCGTCGACCCCCGGCCGGGCCAGCGCGAAGTCCACGACCTGGCGCAGCACCGCCTCCCAGTCCGGCCGCAGCCGCAGCTGCTGCTCGATCAGCGCGCCGCCCTGGCCGGGGCCGTCGACCAGCAGGCAGTGGTATCCCCGGCGCAGGGCCGGGACCGCCTGCGCCCAGTACATCTCGTGCACGCTGGAGTCGTAGCCGTTGACCGCGATCAGGGTCGGGCGCACCCGGTCCGTGTCGTCGACCCGGCAGAAATAGCCCGGCAGCGAGGTGTGCTCGTACGGCACCCGCACCGGCTGCACCGGGCGGCTCGCCAACGCGGCGAACCTGCCGAACGCCTCCTGCTCGCGGGCGAACGCGGCGGTCAGCCGGGGGTCCACCGGCTCGCCGAACAGCGGCGTGAACGAGGCCCGGAAGTAGGTGGAGGCGCGCAGGTACGCCTCCCGTGCGCTCACCCGGTGCCCGGCCGCCCGGCTCTCCTCGCCCCACCCGAACACCTGCTCGGCGTACCCGCTCCAGGCCCGGTGCCAGCCGTCGACGTCGCCCGGTCCGATCTGCGCGGCGATCGCGGCGACCTCGCCGTACTCCGCCCCGCCGCGGGTCGTCGTCATCAGCGCCCGCTCGGCGAACGTCTCGAACAGCGGATCGTCGAACAGCTGCCGCATGGCGCCACCCCCGACTCCACCCCAGCACAGCGAGCAGCGGCGCGTGCCGGAATCGGGCGAGCGCGGTCAGTCCGCGGGCGGCAGGGCCGTGTCGATCTCCGTCGCACCCGCCACGTGGTACACCTCGCCCACGGCGCTGAGCGGCAGCGGCGCGTACACGTGCGGGAAGCTCGCGCCCCGGCTCGCCGACTCCTCCCAGCGCAGCCACGGCGCGACCGCGTCGGTGTCCACGGCCGCGACGATCAGCTCCGGCTCGGCCGAGAACACCCGCCGCGCGGTCTCGGCCACCTGGTCGCGGCTGGACAGGTGGACGAACCCGTCGCGCAGGTCGTGCGCCGAGCCCACAAACTCGCCCTTGGCCTGGAACTCCGCCCACTCGGACGGCAGCAGGATCTTGTAAATCACCACCGGCCCACTATCCCAGGCCCGCCCGCCGAGCGCCGCCCACCTCGCCACGCGGGCCACATGCCGAAGATCGCCATCTCGTGTCAAAAGCTCGGGTCTGGCCACACCTTCTGACACGAAACGCCGATCATGACACCAGCCGAACCGGCGCTGACCCGGTGACGCCACCAGGCCGCCGCTGGCTCACGCTGATCGACGCGGCACGGGCCTGGAGTGCTGCTGGCGACGTTCGGCGTCGCCGCTCCCGTGAGCGGGGCACCGCCGGGTGCCTCCGCCCGGTCGGCGGCGGCCGTGGTGGTCGCGGCCGCCACCGACCGGGGTCCCGTCGGCTGGGACGTCTACCGGCGGCTCGACGAGCTGCCGCTGCTGGCCGCGGGCACGCAGACCCGGCAGTTCTCCAGCTTCGGCCGGGACGGCTCCAACGACGACGGCTTCAGCGGGGCGTACTCGTGCCTGCGCCAGTCCGGCGGGTGCGTCATCGCCGAGGACCGGGGACCGGGCGAGGTCCAGTCGATCTGGTTCACCCGCGACAGCGGCGACGTGTCCGCGACCGGCTGGATCCGGATCGAGCTGGACGGCGTGACCGTCGTCGACACGAACCTGCAGCCGCTGGGCAACGGCGCGCAGCGCTGGCTCGCCGACGAGTTCGCCCTGCCCACGGCGCTGACCGCCGGGAAGAGCACGATCACGGTCACACTCACCCCGGCCGCGGGCGCTCCGGCCTGGAGCGCCTCCGCTACACGGCGCTCAGCCTGGTCACGCCGTTCACCGACAGCTCGGCCCCAGCGGCGCCGACCGGCTTGCAACTGAGCGGCTCACGGGTGCACTCGCTCGGCCTGACCTGGTCCGAGCCGAACGACGACGTCGGCGCGACGGCCTACCGGGTGTACGCGTCGCAGAGCTCGGATGTGCCGGTCACCGCCGCGAACCTGCGCGCGACCGTCTCCGGCACCAGCTACCGGCACGGCCCGCTGCGCGCAGCGCAGACCTGGTACTACCGCGTGGTCGCGCTCGACGCGGCCGGCAACGTCGGCCCCGCCTCCGGGGTCGTGGGCGGCACGGCGCGCGGGCGCACCGTGTCCGACGTCAACGGCGACGGGCGCGACGACACGGTGGACTTCACCCGGGGCACGCTCGCCGACGTGTACGCCTCGGTCTCGGACGGCTCCCGGTTCGTGCCGAACAGCTCCAAGTGGCACGACTTCTTCGCCGTGGACCAGGAGCTGCCGCTGGCCGGCGACTTCGACGGCGCCGGCCGCGACGACATCATCACGTTCACGCTGGGCGGCACCGGCGACGTGTACGCCGCCCTGTCCACCGGCACGGCGTTCGGTCCCGGCCAGAAGTGGCACGACAGCTTCGCGCCCGGCACCGACCTCCCCCGGCCGGGCCTGCAGCCGTGACCCCGGCGCACCGCTGAGGTGCCGTGCACCCGTGGTTCCGCCTGACGAGCGGGGCCGCGGGTGCACGGCGTCGAGGGACACCACGCGAACGGCCCGGTTGTTAGGCTGCGCGCCATGTTTGCGGACGATGTTGACACCGAGCTGCGGCGGATGGCCGCCGACCCCGAGTTCCGGCATCGTGACGCGGCGCGGCACGCGTTGCGGTTCCGCGAGACGGGTGACGTCGCGGACCTGGTTGCGGTGGAGGACGATCCGCACGCGTGCGCGACAACCGAGATCCTGTTCGCCATGGCCGGCACGAAACGGCGCTGGCTCAACTGGGTGCCGATGCCCACCGAGGCGATCTGCAACCTGGCGGACGCGGTCGGTGGCCGCCGCGCGTCGGGCGAGCAGCTCGAGATCACCGGCGCCGCCCTGTCCGCGGCGGAGCCGCCCAGCGCGGTGACAGCCGCCCAGCGCGTCGCGGGACCGCTGGAGGTGCAGGTCGCCGACTTCCCGGCGCCCGACATCCGGACTCCGGTCCGGACGCCCGCCCGGTATGCGGTTTGGCGCTATGACGGCACCGCTCCCAGGCCCGCCGTGCCCGCGCCCTCGGCCGACGCGATCCGGGTGCTGCACGAGGTCGCCGACGAGCCATGGCCGTCCCCGCTGTCGGGGTGGGTGCAGGCCAAGCCGTTCGGGGGGCTGCCGCTCGGCGACCTGCTCGGGCTGCTCGCGCACCTGCCGGGCCCGCCGGACACCCCGCGCTGGCAGCACCTGGCGAAGTCCACCCCGACCTACTGGTACCGGCTGCTGCAGCCGTGGGTGTGCCTGGGCATCCTGCATCATGCCCCGGACGAGCCATGGGCTGGCTCGACGCGGCGCACGGTGCTGGTGGACCTGGCCTTCGGCGTCGAGGACTGGGTGTCCGACGCGGCCCTCTTCGCGCTCGTCACCGCCGCGTACCGGGAGCCGGAGCTGCGCGCGGAGGTGCGCGGGCTGGTCCGGGCGCGGCTCGACGCGGCCGAGGCGTCGCCCCGGTTGGTCACCATCGAGGAGTCGCTGGCCCAGTTGCTGCTGGTCACCCCCGGCTGCACGCCGGACGACCGGGCGCTGGCGGCGGTGGTGCTGGCCCGCGCCGACCAGGCCGGGGACGAGCCGGAGCCGCCTGCGAAGCGGCGCTGGTGGCAGCGTCGGCGGTAGTACCGACCTGATCGGCCGGCAGCTTCCGGGTTGCCGAGGAAGCACCGAAGCTGCCAGCCGCGACAGCACCTACCCGCTCCGGGTCAACGCACCATGCCCTGGTCGGCGAGCTCGGTGAGCTTCACCGTGCACAGGCCGCCGCGCTCGCTGGTCACGTCGGTGACCTTGAGCTGGGTGCCAGGCGACAGCAGGAACTCCTCCTCACCCGTGAACGCCGAGAACCGGCGGATGCCGACCGCCCGCGCCGGGGTCACCTCGAACAGCGTGCGCCTGCCGCTGCGGCCCATGAACGCCTCGGCCACGCTGAGCTTCGACGTGCAGGAGGACACGCCCCACCAGGTCACCGTCTCCCCAAGCGGGTACTGCGAGCGCAGGTCGAGGCGTACGCCGCGCCAGACCGGCTCGGTGCGGGCCGGCAGCTGCGACACGGCGGAGAAGAGCAGACGCAGGTAGGGCAGGTACGGCACGATCCGGGTGCGGTCCGGGTGGCGCAGCGCGGCGTTGATCTGCCGGTAGAAGGCCGACTCGCAGGTGTAGAGGTACAGCGCGGCGGCCTCGTCGGCGGACAGGCCGGTCCCCTCCGCGTGCTGGACGCCGAAGTCGTGCGAGCGCGTCACGTGCCAGCCCAGGCCCGACAGCACCTTCGCCGCCGGTGCGACGGCCTCGCGGAAGTCCAGCAGCGGGGTGTCGAACACGCCGGTGATCTCGGGCAGCGCCAGGCCCTCGTCCTTGACGCTCTCCAGCCGCTCCAGGTAGAGCTTGTGCAGCTCCATGGTGGAGGCGATGAACGCGCCCATCCGGTCGGCCGTGCCGGGCTCGGTCCCGCCGCCGCCCGCCGCCCCAGCACTCCAGCCCTTGGCGGGCAGCCAGTCGATCTCGTCGGTGCCCAGCGCCCGCAGCGCGGCGTTGACCAGGCCGAAGTGGTCGCCGTCGCAGAAGATGTCGCCCTGCGCGGCCGGGTTCGGGTGGTCGATGTGGCGGACCTCGACGCCGGGGTACTTCTTCTGCAGGCGTACCACGACGTTCTTCAGGTTGCGGGCGTGCGCGCCCCACCAGGCGAAGACCACGCCGCGGTCGGCCTCGTCGGCGTCCTGCTTGGCCTTCAGGATCTCCTCGACGATCTTCTCGACGGTCGGCTTCCAGAACCCGGTGTGCTGGTCGGTGGCCATCGCGCCGTCGCTGCTGGCGGTGAGGGAGGCGTTCAGCAGCAGCACACCCTGGGTGAGCATGGCCTGGAACCACTCGGGCGGCTGCACGGTGTCGTGCTTGCGCAGCAGCGCGCGGATGTCGGCGATCGGCGTCTTCTTGGGGATGCCGTGCTTCCACATCGCCGCGGCCTTGATGATGCAGCGGATGCTGATCACCTTGCCGAACTGGCTGTCGTCCCAGTTGTGGAAGGTGTTGTCGAACATGGCGATGCCGGTGGCGCTCTCCGGCCGCGGGTAGGGGTTCTGCCCGAAGACGACGACCTTCCACTTGTGCGGCGGGTTCGGCTTGAGCGCCTGGAACGTCAGCTCCCGCACCGGGACGACCTTCGAGCTGCGGCCCGGCCCGATGAAGGTGTGCGCCGCCGGCTGCGCCTCGATGACCGGCTTGAGCAGCGGCAGCCACGGCTCACCGCCGCCCTGGAACAGTGCGGCCAGCCCGAGCGGGTCGTTCGGGTCGGGTGTCGTCGGGGTGTCGCTCATCGTCGGCTCCGGAGTGGGTGGGCGGGGGTGGGACCGCCGATCGGATCAAGGCGGCGGCAACGTAGCACCGGGCGCGGACATTCCGCGGACGGCGACCGTCCGATCCGAACATTGTCGGCGGGTGTGGTTATGGTCTGCCCGCTCGACGACATCCCCTTCTCCCGACCGGAGTGCGCCATGACCGCTGACCGTGTGACCTCGCCCCTCGCCGTGGTGCTGACCGATGTGAACGCGAAGGTGGTGCAGGCCTGGCGCTCGGCGTTCGCCGACACCCCCGAGGTGCGGATCGTGCAGGGTTCGATCCTGGATCAGCACGTCGACGCGTGGGTCAGCCCGACCAACTCGCACGGCCTGATGAGCGGCGGTGTCGACGCGGTCGTCAAGCGGCACCTCGGCGCCGGGATCCAGCTGCGGGTGCAGCGGGCCATCCGGGACGGGTTCGGCGGGTCACTGCCGATCGGCAGCGCGGTGTGCGTGCCGTCCGGGGCGGCCAACCCGAGGTTCCTCATCTCCACGCCGACCATGACGCAGCAGTCGCAGAACGTCCGGGAGACCCTGAACACGGCCCTGGCCTGCGCCGCCGCCTTCCAGGCCGTGCACATGCAGAACGAGCGAGAGCCCGGCAGCATCGGCTCGGTCGCGCTGGTCGGCATGGGCGCGGCGACCGGCAAGGTCCCGCCGCAGGTGTGCGCGAACCTGATGTGGGCCGGCTACATGCTGTTCCAGGACAGCTCGTTCGACAGCTACGACGAGCTGCGCGCCACGGTCACCGAGCAGCTGCACGACATCGAGCGCCGCCCCGAGACCGAGCGGGTCCGCATCGCCCCGCCGGCCGCGCGCCGCCGTCGCTGACAGCCTGCGAGCCGGGCTCACAACTTCTGGGTTGTACCTACAACCCAGAAGTTGTGAGCCGTCGCGACAAGGTTGCGGTAATTCACCTGCATCCCGGCCGGGGAGTCGCAGCGGGTGCCCGACCTGCCGTTCCAGGCGGTGCCGAAGTACGGCACGCCGGTCCGGCCCTGACCGGTCACGAGCCGAGCAACCGGCCGCCGTAGACCCGCTCGAACAGGTTGAACAGCGGCCGGTCGTAGTTGCGCAGGGCCGCGCGGGTGGCGATGTCGTTGTGTACGCCGTCGCCGCCCGGCAGCGTGATGCCGTGGTACGGCGCGTGGTGCTCCTGGGTCAGGCAGCGCATCGCATTCTCCCGGGGGACGCAGGAGCGCTCGTGTGTCGGTTGCCGCAGTACCCGGGCGCGCGCTGGATCGCCGCCGCGGGCGGCAACTACGGCGCGGGCCGCTCGGCGGCGATCACCACGATCGTCATCCACGTGACCCAGGGCTCGTACGCGGGCACGATCAGCTGGTTCCAGAATCCGTCGGCGGGCGTGAGCGCGCACTACGTGGTGAAGTCCAGCAACGGCGAGGTCACCCAGATGGTGCGCGACGAGGACACCGCCTACCACGCCCGGTCGGCCAACCCGTACTCGCTCGGCATCGAGCACGAGGGTTTCGTGGACAACCCGGCGTGGTTCACCGACGCGATGTACCGCTCGTCGGCGAACCTGTCGCGCCACCTGGCCAACAAGTGGGGCATCCCGAAGACCCGCAGCTACATCAGGGGCCACAACGAGATGCCGGGCAACGACCACACCGACCCGGGTCCGCACTGGAACTGGAACCACTACATGTCGCTGATCAACTCCGGCGGCGGGGGCGGGCAGTACCTGGCCGGTTCGCCGACGGACTTCTCCGGTGACGGCAGGGACGACATCGTCACGTTCAACCTCGGCTCGCTCAACGACGCCTACGTCGCGACGTCGACCGGGTCGGCGTTCGCGGGCACCAGCGTGAAGTGGAACGACTTTTTCGGCCTGTCCGGCGAGAAACTGCTCACCGGCGACTTCAACGGCGACGGCAAAGACGACATCGTCACCTTCGTCGGCGGCACCACCGGCACCAACGCCGGAGACGTCTACGTCGGCCTGTCCACCGGCACCGCCTTCCTCGGCGGCACCAAATGGCACGACTGGTTCGCCCCCGGCGCCGAAGTCCCCGCCGTCGGCGACGTCAACGGCGACGGCCGCGACGACATCATCACCTTCACCCATGATGGGCAAGGGGACGTCTACGTCGCGCTCTCCACGGGCACCTCCTTCGGCGCCGGGGTGAAGTGGCACGAGTACTTCTCCATCGCGGGGGAGTACCCGGCGGTGGGTGACGTCAACGGCGACGGCAGGGACGACATCATCACCTTCACCTGCAACGCCGACGCCGACGTCTACGCCGCCGTCTCCAACGGCAGCAGCTTCGTCGGCACGACGGTGAAGTGGAACGACTTCTTCTGCCTCGCCGGAGAGTTCCCCTACCTGGGCGACTACAACGGCGACGGCAAGGACGACATCATCGTCTTCGCCAAGGGCAGCACCAACGACGTCTACGTCGGCCTGTCCACCGGCACCGGCTTCCTCGGCGGCGCCAAGTGGCACGACTTCTTCGGCCTCAACGGGGAGATCACGCTGTGAGGTCTTCCCGGCTGACCGGCGCCGCGGCGATCGCGGCGCTCGTGCTGGCCGGACCGGGCGGGGCGGCTTCGGCCGCCCCGCCCCGGGTTTCCGGCCCCGCCGCCGCCCCGGCGGCGCTCGCGGCGGTCAGCGGGTCCGCCGAGCGGATCGCGAAGCTCACCGGACCCGGCTCGATCAACGCCACCGACACCAAGTGGCAGCTCAAGGCCACCGACCTGGGCATCATGTGGGACAACGGGTCGGGGCAGATCCTGACCCTGTTCGGTGACACGTTCGGCAACGGCTGGACCGGGCCGGGCGGCGGTGTCGGCAACGCCGCGACCATCGACTGGCGCTGCAACACCCTGGTGCGCAGCAGCGACCGGAACCTGGCCGACGGCATGACGTACGACGACGCGGTGCTGGACCGGCCCGGCCACGCGGGCACGGTGCTGCCGTGCAAGCAGATCGACTTCGACGAGATGACGGTCATCCCGACCGCCGCGATCTCGGTGGGCAACCGGCAGTACATGCACTACATGTCGATCAACCACTGGGGTGACGCCGGGCGCTGGTACACCAACTACGCGGGCATCGCGTACTCCGACGACAACGGCCAGACGTGGGTCAAGGACGCCGACGCGCGCTGGCAGAACACCCCCGCCTCGGACAACCGGTTCCAGATGGCGGCGATGCTGCGCCAGAGCGGCCACGTCTACCTCTACGGCACCCCGAACGGCCGCTTCGGCAACGCCTACCTGGCCCGGGTGCCGGAGAACCAGCTGCTGGAGCCGTCGGCCTACCGCTACTGGAACGGCTCCGGCTGGGTCACCGACCAGTGGGCGTCGGCCGTGGTCGCGGCCGGGCCGGTGGGCGAGGTGTCCGTGCTGTACAGCCGCTACCTCGGGCGGTACGTGATGGCGTACCTCAACGAGGCGCGGGCGGCACTGGTGCTGCGTACGGCGCCGACGCCGATGGGCCCGTGGGGCGCCGAGGAGGTCGTCGCCACCGCGGCGCAGTACACCGGGCTGTAGGGTCGTTCCTGCACCCGTGGTCGGCCGACTCGAACAGCCCGTACCTGTACTTCACCATGTCGCAGTGGGATCCGTACAACGTGTGGCTGATGCGGGTGAAGCTCACCGGCGGCGGCATGTTCGGCGGCTCGCCGACCGACTTCACCGGTGACGGGCACGCCGACGTGGTCACGTTCACCCAGGACCACAACGGGGACGCGTACGTCGCCCCGTCGACCGGGACGGCGTTCGCCGGCGGCGGGAAGTGGCACGACTGGTTCGCGCCGTTCAACGAGACCCCGCTGACCGGCGACTTCACCGGCGACGGGCGCGACGACCTCGTGGTCTTCACCCACGACGGCGAGGGCGACGTGTTCGTGGCTCTGTCCACCGGCTCCTCGTTCGCGAACCCGGTCAAGTGGCACGAGTTCTTCGCCCCGTGGGGCGAGTTCCCGGCGCTCGGCGACGTCAACGGCGACGGCCGCGACGGCCTGATCACCTTCACCCTCGGCGGGACGAACGACGTGTACGTGGCGCTGTCCACCGGCAGCGCCTTCGCCGGCACCACGGTCAAGTGGAACGACTTCTTCTGCCTGGCCGGGGAGTTCCCGTACCTAGGCGACGTCAACCGGGACAACCGGGACGACATCATCGTGTTCTCCCAGAACCCGAGCAACGACGTGTACGTCGGGCTGTCCACCGGCAGCGGGTTCCGCAGCGGCGCGAAGTGGCACGACTTCTTCGGCCTCACCGGCGAGCGCACCTACTGACCGCCCACACACGTGCCCGGACCGGCGATGCGGCCGGTCCGGGCCGCCGGCAGGCACGCAGAACCGTGCCTGCCCACCTCAGCCGTCGCCGAACGCCGCCAGTCGAGCCGCTGCCGTACGCAGCGCCTCGTCCTCGGCGAAGGTCCGCCAGCCGCCGAAGTACGCGAGGCGGCGCGGGTTGCTGAGCACAGACCGCGCGATGACCCCCGCCGCGGCTGCCGCAGGCTCGCCGATCGCCGCGAGGTGCCGCATGGCCGCGACCCGGACGGGCAGGCACTCACCCTCGACGAGCGGACGGGCGAGTTCCGTCAGCACGGTGACCGCCGGGGCGGAGTCGCCGGTGATCCGCCACAGGGCGTACGCGGCCTCGGCCCGCAGCCACTGCTCGCCCGCACCCGCCGTGCGCCGAAGATGGTCAGCGCACGGCGCGGCCGCGGAGCCGAGGTCGGCGAGCAGCGCGATGGGCTGATGTCGCCCCGGCTGCCCGGTCACGTGCCGCATCAGTGCGTCCCGGCCCAGCTCGGGGTCAGCGCCGGTGCGCCACAACGCCCAGGCGGCTTCCGGCTGATCTCCGGCCCGGTGCCGCAGGGGCTGGGCGAAGTCCGCCGCCGCCGGACCGCAGCCGCCGACCGCCCGCGCAGCCGCGGCCAGCACGTACGAGTCCGTGCTGGCGAGCAGCGGCGCCACCGCGGGCAGGGCACGCTGCGCGGCGGTGCCCCAGGCCTCGACCACCGCACACAGGTTCATCGCCGTCACCCGGTCAGCCCGCGCCGCGGCCAGCCGGGCCGCAAGCGCGTCGATCAGCGCCTCCGCGTGCTCCCCCAGCGGGGCGAGCACCTCATGCACGGCCGGCAGCCACGGCAGGAAGACCCCGCCGCCACCGCTGTGCAGGGCGGCGGTGGGGAACCCGAGCCGGTCGCCCGCCAGCCGGTCGACGAGACCGGGCAGGCTGCGCGGGTCATGCTGGCGCGCCAGCGCCCACACGGCCGCGTCCCCGACGGTGATCCGCCCGGCGGTGTCCCGCATGGTGCCGTCACCGGCGAGGACAGCGAGGCGGTCGGCGTATCCGGCTGCCTCCGTCCCGAGGCAGCCGAGCAGGAACGCCGCGCGGTAGCGCAGCTCCGGCTCGCCGTCGCCGAGGTGGTCTCCGAGGTAGGGCAGCAGGGCGCCGGTGACGGTGCGCCATTCGGTCAGCACCCGCCCCGCCTGGTCCATCGTCGCGACCCGCGCGTCGGTCTCGTCGCCGCGGCTGACGGCGATGGTGTACGCCGTGGCCGCCACCGGATCAGCACGGAGCAGGGTGCCGGTGTGACGCACGATCGTGCCGCGACCGCCGCCGATCCAGGCCGAATCCTGCCAGCCTGCGGCGTCGTCATGCAGCACCGCACGGGCCAGCAGCTCGACGTGCGCCACCGGGACGGACGGATCCGACTCGTGCAGCGCGTGCAGCGCGGCGAGCCTCAGCTGCAGGTCCTCGTGCTCCAGCAGCTGCTCGAGCTCGGCCCGCAGCGCGGCGTCGCCCGGATCCCGGGCGCACACCGCACCGAACGCCAGCGCCAGGTCCCACCGGGTGACCCGGTCCGTCTCGGCGTGCCAGCGCCGCCGCAGCGCCAGCACCGCATCCGGGTGCGGGATGCCCTGACCGGCCAGGAGCGTCGCCTCGCGGCGTACCGCCGGATCCGGATCCTCCAGCAGCGCGAGCAGCCGTGGGCGCACCGCGTCCAGCGCCGGCTGCCAGGCGCCGTCCAGGAAACGCGGCTCGATGATCGTGGCCTCGCGGGCGAGCCGCCAGATGACCTCGACGACGAACGGCCGGTGGTGCTTCGCCTCCCCTGCGGCCAGGTCCACCAGGAACGGCAACGCCGCCGGGGCGGCCGGGCAGATCCAGCCGCCCTGGTGATAGATCAGGTTGAGGAGCTCGTCGATGGCGTCACCGGCCCGCCCGGCATCCGGATCGGCGCAGGCGCGCAACAGTCCGGGCACGTCGGCGGCGCGGCCATAGTTGTGTCGCAGCTCCCACCACGGGACCCGGTCGAGTTCGTCGTCTCGCACCGGCCCACCCTTCCCGTAGGTTGATCTTCTGTCAATGTGTTTGCCCAGCGCCTCGGCGCCTCGCTTGACATCGATCGCCGTGCACCTATCCTTGGGTGCCAGGTGCGTTCGGCGTCGCTCCTCGACTGATCCCCCGTTGATCCGGAGCCCTCCGCATGCCGAACATCCGCGGTCGCCGTGCCGTGCGACCAGCCCTCGCGATCCTCGCCGCCGTGCTGCTTCTGCTGACCCCGGCGGGCCCGGCGCTCGCCGGTCCGGCCGACCAGACCACCGCCGAGTCGGGCAACCCGTTCACGGACGGCTGGTACGCCGACCCCGACGTCGCCGTCTACGGCAGCACCTACTGGGTCTTCCCCACCACCTCGAAGACCTACGGCGAGCAGACCTACCTCGACGCGTTCTCCTCCACCGACCTGGTCAACTGGACGAAGCACCCGAACGTGCTGACCACGGCCCGCGTGTCGTGGGCGTCGTACGCGATGTGGGCGCCCGCGCCCGTGTACCGCAACGGCAGGTACTACCTCTACTTCGCCGCCAACGACATCCAGAACAACTCCGCGCTCGGCGGCATCGGCGTCGCGGTGGCCGACCAGCCGCAGGGGCCGTACTCCGACGCGCTCGGGCGGCCGCTGATCGGGCAGTTCCACAACGGCGCGCAGCCCATCGACCAGGACGTCTTCATCGACGACGACGGCCAGGCGTACATGTACTACGGCGGCTGGGGCCACGCCAACGTGGTCAAGCTCAACGCCGACATGATCAGCCTGGGCACGTTCAGCGACGGCAGCACGTACAAGGAGATCACGCCGTCGGGCTACGTCGAAGGCTCGCAGATGTTCAAGCGCAACGGGAAGTACTACCTGATGTGGTCGGAGGGCGGCTGGACCGGCCCGGACTACTCGGTCTCGTACGCCATGTCCACCTCGCCGACCGGCCCGTTCACCCGGCTGGCCAAGGTGCTCGCGCAGGACCCGGCGGTGGCCCGCGGCTCGGGGCACAACTCCGTGATCAACGTGCCGGGCACCGACGTGTGGTACATCGTCTACCACCGGCGGCCGCTGAGCGAGACCGACGGCAACCACCGCCAGCTCGCGTACGACCGGATGTACTTCAACGCCGACGGCACCATCCAGCCGGTCACCATGCGGGTCAAGGACGACTTCAACGACGGCAACGCCCTCGGCTGGCATGCCTACGGCGGGTCGTTCGCCGCGAGCGGCGGGCGCTACCAGGCGGGCAGCTCGCTGGGCGGCAAGGCGCTGCTCGACACGAACTTCGCCGACTTCAGCTACGACGCCGACGTCACGGTGACCTCGGGCGGCGGCGACGCGGGCCTGATCTTCCGGGTGAAGCAGCCCGCCGTCGGCACCGACAGCTACACCGGCTACTACGCCGGGATCAGCCCGGCGGGCCGGGTCGTGCTCGGCCGGGTCAACAACAACTGGACCCAACTGCAGGCCACCGCCATGACGGTCACCGTCGGGACCACCTACCGCATGCGGGTGACGGCCGTCGGGCCGTCCATCAAGGTGTACGTCGGCGACCTGGCCACCCCGAAGATCGCCGTCACGGACGCGACGTTCGCCTCCGGGGCCAACGGCGTGCGCGTGTTCAACGCCGCCGGGGCCTTCGACAACATGGCGATCGGCCCGGCGGTCGGGACGGGCACCAACCTGGCCCTCAACCGGCCCGCCACCGGCACGACGCCCTGCGTCGCGACCGAGGGCCCGGAGAAGGCCGTGAACGGCACCGTCAACGGCGGCAACACGGACAAGTTCTGCTCGGCGGTGGCGGGCGCTTGGCTGCGCGTCGACCTCGGCGCCACCAGGGCGATCACCCGCTTCGAGGTGGCGCACGCCCAGGCGGGCGGCGAGTCGGCGTCGTTCAACACGCGGGCGTACACCATCTCGGTGTCCAACGACGGCACCACCTGGACCCAGGCGGTCGCCGTCACGAACAACACCACCGCGACCACCCTGCACCCGGTCGCCCTCTCCGGCCGGTACGTCCGCCTGAACATCACCACCCCCACCCAGACCACCGAGATCGCCACCCGCATCTACGAGCTGCGCGTCTTCGGCTGACCCGCCGCCCAACGTGTGGATCTAGATGAGTTGTGGCCGCTCCGGCAACCGCAACTCATCTAGATCCACGCTTGGCGGGGTTAGGGTGCACAGGTGGAACAGCGCATCAGCCTCATCACCCTGGGCGTCGCGGACGTGGGCCGGGCACGCCGGTTCTACGAGCAGCTGGGCTGGCGGGGACAGGAGGTCGAGGAGACCGTCTTCTTCCAAGCCGGCGGCATGGCGGTGGTGCTGTGGGGGCGCGGCAAGCTCGCAGACGACGGCGGGCTGGACGATCGCGGCACCGACGGCTTCGGCGGCGTCGCGCTGGCGCAGAACGTACGGTCCCGCGACGAGGTGGACCAGATCATGGCCGCCGCGGAGCAGGCCGGCGCACGGGTGACGAAGCCCGCCGCGGAGACGTTCTACGGCGGCTACGCCGCGTACTTCACCGACCCGGACGGGCACGTCTGGGAGATCGCGCACAACCCGGGCTTCAAGCTGGCCGAGGACGGCTCACTGGTGCTGCCCGACTTCGGCGCCTGACCAGGCCGCCCGCGCCGCGTGTTAGAACTGGACCGGCCGGGCATCCGCGTCCGGTCACGACAGCGTGCGACACCCGGACTAGGAGAACCATGACCGAGGCACCCCAGGCACCGAGCACCGCCCGGATGATCGACTATTGGCTGGGCGGGAGCAGCCACCACCCCGTCGACGTCGCGGCCGCCCAGGCCTTCGAAGGGGCGTACGGGCCGTGCGCGGAGATCTTCCGCTCGCTGCGGGCGTTCTCGGGGCGGGCGGCACGGTATCTCGCGGACTGCGGCGTGGACCGGTTCCTCGTGTTCGGCGCGGGCATCCCCGCCCAGGGCAACGTGCACGAGGCCGTGCCCGGCGCCCAGGTCCTCTACACCGACCACGACCCCGAGATCGTGGCCGCCGCGCGGGCGCTGCTCGACGGCACGCCCGGCGTCGCGTACGTGCCCGGCGACGCGGCCGACCCGCGCGGCATCGGCGCCGAGACGCTGGACGCCGCCCTGCCCGGCTGGCGCGACCGGCCGGTCGGCCTGATCTTCCTCGGACTCGCCGCGTTCCTGGACGACGCGGCGCTGGCCCGCGCGCTGGACGAGATGTACGAGCTGGTCCCGGCGGGCAGCCGGCTCGCGTTCGACTTCGACGCGATGGAGCTGGCCGCCTACCCGCAGGCGCTGGCGATGATGGGGCCGGGCTTCCACATGCGCGAGCCCGAGGACTTCGGCGCGCTGCTGGGCCGCTGGCGGGTGACCGACGACGGCATCGTGCCGGTGGCGCGGTGGCGCCCGGACGGGCCGATCGAGCAGGTGCCCGACGCGTTCTGGGGTGGCGTCGCCATCAAGTGAGCCGCCCGGCGGCCCCGGCCGGGCACGATCGGGCGGCTACCTGTCCGATGTGGTGGGATCGGACGACCCGGCAGACTGGACCGGCCGAGCACCCGCCCGGGCGCAGCCGGGCCACGGGCCGCCGAGGTGCCCGCCATGCGCCGCGAGCGGCGTCCGACCGTCCGGAGGGGAGCCGCCGTGGCCGCGCTTGAACTGCTTGGCCCGCCGCGCCCGTACGAATGGCGCCGGGCCCTGTCGGTGCCGGGTGCGCTGTGGGTCTGCTGCGCCGTCGCGGGCAGCGTGCTGGGGCAGGCCGGCGCGGTGCGGGTCGCGGCGCTGACGGGTCCGCTGCGCCGGGCCGTCACAGACCCGCCCGTGCTGGCCGCCTGGGTGATCGCCCTGCTCCTGGCCTGGGCCGTGGCGGGCACGGCCGCGCTGGCGGGCGGGCGGCTGGTGGAGCGGCTGTGGCTGCGCCGCGACTGGGGGCGGATCGGCGCGGCCCTGCTGCGCCGCCGCACCCGGCGCTGGTCGGCGGCGTGCGCCGCGGCCGAGGCCGCCCGTGCCGTGGCCGTCGCGCCCGGGGCGACCGCGGCGGACCTGGCCGCGTTCCATCACACCGCCGCCCGCCGCAACCGGCTCGCGATGGCCGAGCCGTCCTGCCCCGGCCCGCTCGCCGACCGGATGGCCGCCCTCGAGCGCCGGGTCGACGGGCAGTACGCCCTGGACCTGCCCGCGGCGTGGCCGCTGCTGTGGCTGCTGCTGCCCGGACCGGTCCGCGACGACGTACGCGGCGCGCGCGCCCGGTGGGAGGCCGCCACGGTGTGGGCCGCCTGGGGCGTCCTGTTCCTGCTGCTCGTCCCGGTGTGGTGGCCCGCCGCGCTGCCGGGCCTGCTGCTCTGCTGGTGGGGGCGGCACCTGGCCGGGGCCGCGCTGGACGAGCTGGCCCGGCTCACCGAGGCCGCCGTGGACGTCCACGGCCTCGACCTGGCCCGCAAGCTCGGGGTCGCGCAGGACCAGCCCACCTTCGAGCCGTGTCTGGGCCGGGCCGTCACCGCCGTCGCCCGCAAGGGCACCTAGCCGCCGCGGTCCTGTCCGTCAGACCCCGACGGCATCGCGCGACGCTCACCTGGGAGAAGGCATGGCCAGCGAGACCCACCCGGCACGCGAACCCGTCGACGCCGCGCTGCGGGCGCTGCTGCCGCCCCGGGCCGCCGAGGCCCTGTGGCGGTTCGCGGTGCAGAGCGGGACGGCGTTCGAGCTGGCCCGCCACTACCCCAACGCCCGCTCCGGCGCGGTCGTCTGCGCGGTACGCGAGCATCGCCGCCACGCCGGCGTCCGGAAGATCATCCTGAAGCTCGACACGGTACGCGACGCGGCCCGTGCCCACGGGGAGTACGTGCAGCAGCAGAGTGCCGTGCACGAAGGCGGCGACTTCGCGCGGCGCCACCTGGTGCAGCCGGCCCGCGAACCGGTCTGGGCGGACGGCAGGCTCTGGTTCACCTTCCAGGAGCTGGCCACCGGTGAGGCGACCGACATGGGACTGGCCGATCTGGAGGTGCTCACCGCGCTGCTGGACGCCGCCCGCACCGGGTCGGACGAGGATGCGCTGCCCACCGCGTGCGCCCACATCGTCCGGTCGGTGCTGGGAGACTGGGCCGCGCACCGCGACACCCGGACCATGGACGTGCCCGCGTTCCTGCGCCTACACGTGCGCGACCGGCTCGATCCGGGCGGCGACCTGCACGCGATGGCGAGCGCCCGCACCGCCGCGGCGCTCGACCTGCCGGACGAGCCGGGTCCGCTGGCCAATCCGCTGCGGCTGGTCACCGACTCCACGATGACCGCCGGGCGCCGGGTGGTCGCCGTCGTCGGCAAGGCACACGGCGACCTGCACACCGAGAACGTCCTGGTGCCGGTGCGCCCGGTCGTCGCGCCGGACGGCTTCCGGCTGATCGATCTGATGAAGTACGGCTCCGCCGCTCCGCTCACCCGCGACCCGGTGCACCTGGTGCTCTACATCGTGGCGCGGTCACTGGCGGGGCTGGCACCGCAGGCCCGCGAGGCGCTGTTCGGCGTGGTGCTGGACCCCGCGACCGCGCCGAGCGGGCCGGTGCCGGGCTGGCTGTACCGCACCGTCGTCGGGGTGCACGCCGCGGCGGAGGGTTGTGCCCGGTCGCTGATCGACGAGTGGCGCGAGCAGGCGATCCTCTCCGTGCTCGGCAACGCCCTGATCTTCGTGGGCCGCGCGTCCACCCGCGACGAGGACCGGGACTGGTTCCTGCGCCTGGCCGCCCGCGCCGCCGACGCGTACCTCGGCCGTGCCGCGCCCGCGCCGCCGGTGTCGCCGGCGCCCGAGGTCACGGCGGTCCCCGCCCGCGCGTCGAGCGTGGTGGCGCCCGCGCCGGACCGCCTGGCGGGCGCCCCGGCCGCCGAACCCGCGGCCACCGCCGGTGAGGTGCCGCCCGTGCCGGTGGCGGCCGGTCCACGGCGGTCCATCCCGGACTGGCGGTCGCGGCTGTGCCGCAATCTGGCCGCGCTGCGCACCGCGGCCCAGGACCCGGCCAGCACGGCCCGGATCGACGCTTTGGCCGAGGCCGCGTCGGCCGGGCACGCCGGGGCCGACGCCGCCTGGAGCGGGGAACTCGACAGGCTGATGCTGGAGCTGCTGCACGAGGAGCCGGGTGCGCGCAGCGTCCTGCCCGGCGCGCCGGGCGGGGCGCCGCTGCTGCACGAGCGGTACGCCTGCCCCGGCGAGCGGTGCCGCCGGATCGAGCAGCGCCGGCCCGGCGGGCCGCTGCCCACCTGCGCCGTCACCGGGCAGGCGATGCGCCTGCGGGCGACCTGACCGGGCGTCGCGCGACCAGGTCAGGCGTCGAGCAGGGCGCGGACCTGGCGGGCCAGCTCGATGGACGCCTCGATCTCGACCTTGCGGATGGAGACGCTCTCCACGTTGAAGCCGAACGGCACGCCCAGCCGGCGGCAGAACACGGACAGCTCGCGGGCGGCGCTCAGGCACTGCTCGAACGACTCCGCGAGCGGGTCCTCGGACCAGCGCAGCGTGTTCTCCAGCCAGCGGGGCACGTCCACGCCGAGCCAGTGCAGGAACTCCAGCGTCTTCAGCGAGCCGCACACCGACAGCGTGAAGATCACCGGCCGGGGCGCGGTCTCCTTCTGGCGGCAGGCGTAGAAGTAGTCCGACAGCAGGCTCTTGGTGGCGTCGACGTCGTACACGACCTGTGTGACGAAGAACGCGGCGCCCCGGTCCTGCTTGGTGATCATGCGCAGGTGCTCGTCGCCGCTGCGGCTGTAGCGCTCGGTGATGGCGACCGCGCCCAGGGGCAGGTCCGGGCGGACCCGGCCGCGCAGCGTGTACGCCTGCGTCAGGCCGGTCTGCACGCCCTTGTCCCGGGAGGAGGCGCCGACGAAGACGCTGAGCACCTGATCGGTGTCCACGCCGCCGAGCCAGTCGGCCAGCTCGGGCTCCGTGTACTTGCCGACGCACCGGTAGATGACGACGGGCTTGCCGAACGAGCCGAGGTGCTCGCGGTGGAAGCCGGCCGGGTCCATGGTCGGCAGGTAGGGGAAAGGCCGCTCCTGGGGATTGCGGTCGCTCTCGTCGTCGATGTCGTAGAGAATGAGCCCGTCGATGTCCACGGTCGCGAGCCGGGCCATGGTGACCTCGGCGATCTGGGCCGCCTGCGCGACCGGTACGCTGCGCCGCGGCGGCGTGATGCCGACCAGGAGCACGCCGTCGTCGGCGCGTTCCAGCATCTCGCGCAGCGGGCGGCGGGACGGCGGGGGCAGCACGGGTTCCGGCATGGCGCCCAGGTTAGCGGAGGGGGCCGGTCCGGGTACGCGGTCGCCACGCCGGTCCCGGACCGCGGGACGGATCCTCCGTCGGAAAGTCGCCGGAATGAATCTGCCGAATCGCAAACCGAAACGCCCTCCGGGGCGTTAGATCTGCAATACCGATCACGTCCGCCGGATGCCGTGCGGGGCCGGTCCTCCGGGGCCGGAATAGGCATCGGCGGGCAGGTGTTAGGAACCGTGCATCACAAGGGGGAATGACAGATGGCCATCACTGACTACGACGCGCCCCGCACGCCCGCGATCGAGGAGGACAGCCTCGAGGAGCTGCGCGCCAGGCGCAACACGCCTGATTCGGCCAAGGTCGACGTCGACGAGACCGAACTGGCCGAGACGTACGACCTGCCCGGCGCCGACCAGCTCGACGAGGAGCTGAGCGTCCCGGTCGTGGCCCAGCAGGCCGACGAGTTCCGCTGCACCAGCTGTTTCCTGGTCCGGCACCGCAACCAGCGGGCCTACCCGGACCGCGACGTGTGCCGCGAGTGCGCCTGACGGCTTCGGCAGCAGGGCCCGCGGTGTGGTGAGGAGCGGGCGGTGAGCGCGCCCGGCGGTGTTCCCGCCGGGCGCCCGGACGCCGGGTGGGCGGCCGTTCAGTTCGGGTTCGCGGCGTGGGTGAGGGTCTCCCAGGCCGTGCACAGGTTGTCGGTGCCGGCGGGCGCTGGTTGAGGGCCGTCAGGGCCAGAGGCGTTCGGTGCGCCAGCCGTCGGCGGTGCGGCGGTAGCGCAGCCGGATGTGCTGGCGCTGCGCGTCGCCCTGCCAGAACTCCACGCTCATCGGCTTGAGCACATAGACCGTGTGGTGCTCGGCCACCAGCTGCGGGTCGGCCTCCAGCCGGGCCTGGGCCTCGGCGAGCGCCTCGGTCAGCTCGGCCGGGTCGTGCAGCACGCTGCTCTGCCGTCCGATCAGGCTCGCGGCGCGCGAACCCAGCGGCCGGGCCAGGAAGTCCTGGGCGCTGACCTCCGGCCCCGCGGGCTGGACGGGGCCCCGGACGCGGATCTGCCGACCCTGCTCGCGCCAGTAGAAGCCGAGCGCCGCCTGCGGGTTCGCCCCGAGCTGGCCGGCCTTCGCGCTGATCGACTCGCTCGCGAAGTAGAGGCCTTCGGCGTCGAGGTCCTTGAGGATCAGCACCCGCAGGTCGGGCAGCAGCTCCGGCCCCGCCGTGGCCAGCGTCATCGCGTGCGGCTCGGACACCCCGGCCGCGATCGCCTCCCGCAGCCAGTCCTCCAGCAGGTCCATCGGGTCCGGCGGGGCGTCGCCGGGGTCGAAGGCGGGCAGCGGCCGGTCGAAGACGGGCAGGTTCCGGAGCAGATCGCGCATGGACACGCCGTCATTGTCACGCTTCTGGCGACAGGACACGCCGCCGCCACCCTTCCCGCGGCGAGGCGGAGGCCGGTCGATCGGAAACTGCGCCGGAAGTTTCAAGACAGTGCGATCGGCGCTGTCCGCCGGCCGAGAATGCCCGCTACTGATCACCGAGTTCCTGCGTGCCCACAGGGCATCCATAGCTTCCGCTACTTTCCGGAAACCCGGAACCCGCTGATCGAGTACTACATCGTCGACAACTGGGGCACCTACCGCCCGACCGGCACCTTCAAGGGCACGGTCACCAGCGACGGCTACATGATCCTGGCCACCGAGGGCTACCAGAGCAGCGGCAACTCCAACATCACCATCGGCGGCTCCGGTGGTGGAGGGGGCGGCGGCGGCAGCTGCACCGCGACGCTGTCCGCCGGCCAGCAGTGGAGCGACCGCTACAACCTCAACGTCTCGGTCAGCGGCGCGAGCAGCTGGACCGTGACGATGAACGTCCCGTCGCCCGCGAAGATCATCGCCACCTGGAACATCTCCGCGAGCTACCCGACCGCGCAGCAGCTCGTCGCCAGACCCAACGGCAGCGGCAACAACTGGGGCGTCACGATCCAGCACAACGGCAACTGGAACTGGCCAACGGTCTCCTGCGCCGCGGGCTGACCGCTTCCTGCGGCGCGGCGGCCGACGGGCCGCCGCGCCGCGTTCTCTTGCGCCACACCAGCCCCTCAACGTGCTCTACGTCACCGAAGCGGGTGAAACGCATACCCCCACTTGCATAACGATGCGCCCGTGCGCATATACTTCCTTCGTGTCCAAGGTTCTCACCTCCCTTCCTGTCGGCGAACACGTCGGAATCGCCTTCTCCGGCGGCCTCGACACCTCGGTAGCGGTCGCGTGGATGCGCGAGAAGGGAGCGGTGCCCTGCACCTACACCGCAGACATCGGGCAGTACGACGAGCCCGACATCGCGTCGGTGCCCGGCCGCGCCACGGCGTACGGCGCCGAGCTCGCCCGGCTGGTCGACTGCCGCGCCGCCCTGGTCGAGGAGGGCCTGGCCGCGCTGGCGTGCGGCGCGTTCCACATCCGCTCCGGCGGCCGCGCCTACTTCAACACCACCCCGCTGGGCCGGGCCGTGACCGGCACGCTGCTGGTCCGGGCGATGCTCGAGGACGGCGTGCAGATCTGGGGCGACGGCTCCACCTTCAAGGGCAACGACATCGAGCGGTTCTACCGCTACGGCCTGCTGGCGAACCCGTCCCTGCGCATCTACAAGCCGTGGCTGGACGCCCAGTTCGTGCACGAGCTCGGCGGCCGCAAGGAGATGTCGGAGTGGCTGACCGAGCGCAGCCTGCCCTACCGGGACAGCGTCGAGAAGGCGTACTCGACCGACGCGAACATCTGGGGCGCCACCCACGAGGCCAAGTCCCTCGAACTGCTCGACACCGGCATCGAGATCGTCGAGCCGATCATGGGCGTGCGGTTCTGGGACCCGGCGGTGGAGATCGCCCCCGAGGACGTCACCATCGGCTTCGAGCAGGGCCGCCCGGTGACCGTCAACGGCCGGCGGTTCGACTCGGCCGTCGACCTGGTGCTGGCGGTCAACGCCATCGGCGGCCGGCACGGCCTGGGCATGTCCGACCAGATCGAGAACCGGATCATCGAGGCCAAGAGCCGGGGCATCTACGAGGCGCCCGGCATGGCGCTGCTGCACGCCGCCTACGAGCGGCTGGTCAACGCGATCCACAACGAGGACACGCTGGCGGCGTACCACGCCGAGGGCCGGCGGCTGGGCCGCCTGCTCTACGAGGGCCGCTGGCTGGACCCGCAGGCGCTCATGCTGCGCGAGTCGCTGCAGCGCTGGGTCGGCTCGGCGATCACCGGCGAGGTGACGCTGCGGCTGCGGCGCGGTGAGGACTACTCCATCCTGGACACCACCGGCCCGGCCCTGAGCTACCACCCGGACAAGCTGTCCATGGAGCGCACCGAGGACGCCGCGTTCGGTCCGGTCGACCGGATCGGCCAGCTGACCATGCGCAACCTGGACATCGCCGACTCCCGCGCCAAGCTGGAGCAGTACGCCCGGATCGGCATCGTGGGCAGCGGCCCGCAGACCGCGCTGACCGCCGCGGCGCAGCCGGCCACCACCGTCCTGATCGGCGTGCTGCCCGAGGGCGGCGCCGAGGCGATCGCCGACCGCGGCGAGACCGCCGACCACGAGGGCCTGCTGAGCATCTCCGCGATGGAGCAGGGCAACGACTGACCACGCCAAGGAAATGTGAACGGCGCCGCGCGGGCAACCGCGCGGCGCCGTTTCCGTTGCGCGGGCAGGATACGCGTGGCAACATGCATTGCAATATCTAAGGATATTGATCAGAGGAGGTCACATGGCTCGCGTGCTGCGTCACGTCGCCGCCCGGCTGATGGGCAGGTCCCAGGTCAGCGGCCGCTATCCGTACTGGTTCTACGGTTACGAGCAGTAGCCCTGCCCGTCAACGCGCCGATGACAGGATCCCGGACCGGGATCCTGTGGCTTTTTCAGGGAGCCTGATGTCGCAGCCCGAGCAGTGCGTACGGCCCCCGGGCCCGCGCGGGCACTGGCTGCTGGGCAACACGCCCGCCTACGACGCCGACCGCATGGGCTTCCTGCGCCGCACCCACGCCGCATACGGCGACGTCTTCTCCTTCGACGAGCGCACCGTCTTCGTCACCGATCCCGAGCTGACCCACGATGCGCTGGCCCGCACCAACACCAGCTTCCTCACCGAACTGGCGCCGTTCGCCCCGCGGCCCGACCTCACCCAGGCCGCCGCTCAGGCCGACGCCTGGATGTCGGCACGCCGCACGGTGTGGGCCGGACTGAACCACTCCGCCGCGGCCGCCGCCGACGCGCGCACGGTCGAGCTGCTCGACGAGCACCTGCGTACGGCCGCCGAGCGCGAAACCGACGTGGTGGACCTGATGCGCTCGTTCGCCGCCCACACGATCGCCGAGTACTGCTTCGGGCCGGACTCGGCTGGCATCCCCGCCCTGCTCGCCGACAACCTCGCCATCACCGAGCCGTTCACCGGCTCGTCGTACCAGTTCCCCGCCTGGCTGCCGCTGCCCCGCCACCGCCGCTTCTTCCGGGTGCACCGGGACACCGTCGAGACGCTGACCGGGATCGTGCGGCGGCGGCGTGCCTCGGGGGGCGGCGGGCGGGACCTGCTCGGCTTCCTGCTCGGCGCGGACCCGGCGATGCCCGACCGCACCGTGACGGCGACGCTGCGCGGCATCCTGATGGGCGGGCACGGCATACCCGCGGCGGCGTACGCCTCCATCGTCAAGGAGCTCGCCACCAGGCCGCAGCTCGCCGCGGACCTGCGGGACGAGGCCGGGCACGGCGTGCCCGCGGCCCGGCTGCCGCTGGCCGAGGCGGTGGTCAAGGAGGTGCTGCGGCTGCAGCCGCCGGTGTGGTTGATGACCCGGACCGCGAGCGCTGCCACCACGCTGGGCGGCTGGTCGCTGGCTCCCGGCGACGAGGTGCTGCTGAACCCGTACCTGATCCAGCGTGATCCGCGCTGGTGGGCGCGGCCCGACGAGTTCGATCCGGGCCGCTGGCTCTCCGGGCAGGCCGCGCCGCGGGCGGCGTACCTGCCGTTCGGGGCCGGGCCGCGGGTGTGCGTCGGGTCCGCACTGACCATGCGGCAGCTGACCCTGGCGACCTCACGCCTGGCGCAGGCCTACACGGTCGAGTCGGGCAACGCCGCCACCGCCGCGCCGCGCTTCCACGGCCGGCTCGCCCCGGCGGGCATGCGGGCCCGCTTCCGTCCGGCGCACCGCTGAGCGGCGAACGGCCCATCGACCATCCTGGAGGTATCCCGAGTGCAGCAAGCCCCGGCCCTGGTCATCGGCATCGCCTCGTCCTCGGCCGAGCGGCGGCAGCTGACCCGGCTGCTGGGTGCGAGCAGCGCCTTCCTGATCGTGTCGAACGCCGGTGAGGCGCGCGAGTTCCTCGGCGTGGTCGACCTGCTGCCGGAGGCCGCGCCGCCGGAACCGCCGGACGAGCCGTTGCGGCTGGCTCCCGGCCTGGCCGTGGACTCCGACCGCCGGGTGCTGCGCTGGCGCGACCGGGAGGCCGAACTGACCCGGCTGGAGCACGACGTGCTGCGCTGCCTGTGCGAGGCACCGGGGCAGGTGTGGACCTACGAGCGGCTGCACGACACCGTGTGGGGCAACCGGCACCTGGGCCGGGGCTCCGACATGCACTCGGTGGTGCGGCGGCTGCGCGCCAAGTTCGCCCGGCTCGACGCTGCGGCGACGATCGAGACCGTGCGTGGGGTCGGCTTCCGGCTCGCCGCGCGCTGACGCTCCCGGCCGGGCACGTCCGGCTGAACGTCCCCGGCCCGACCTCCTGGCTGAGCATCGGTAGACGTGGTCCGGCCCGCCCGATCCGAAGACCGGGCGGGCCGGAGCCGTTTCAGCAGGCTAACGGTCGCACGTCAACACCGGATGGGTGCCAGCGCGAAGTCCTCGACCGTGGGTGTGGTGACGTTGACCCTGGTCTGGCGGGTCTGGGGCTTCCAGCCGTCCTTGGCCACGATCATCGTCAGCGGGTTGTTGCGGCGGTCCATCCAGTACGCGTACTTGCCCTGGGCGTCCGTCGCGAAGGTCCACGACATGGCCCACGAGTCCACCTGGACCACCGCACCGGCGATCGGCGAGCTCACGCCCTGGCAGCTGGTGCCCGTCACGGTGCCCATGAGCTTGCCCCAGGTCCTGGGGGGCGTCACGTTCATCGTGATGTCGACCGGCGCGACCGTGTACGGCGTGTTCTCCTTGATCGCGACCGCGGCGGTGTAGGTGCCCGGCTGGTCCACGTTCGCGGTCATGCCGACGGTGACGGTGACCGCCTGTCCGGGCGCCAGCGTGACCGCGCCCTTGTCGATGGTCAGCCAGCTGACGTCGGCCGCGGCCGCGGCGCAGCCCTCGAAGCCCGGCAGCGCCTCGCTGTCCGGCGCCGCGTTGAAGTTGCCCGAGGAACCACCGATCTTGTAGAAGCCGCAGGCCGCGCCACCGCGGTAGCGGGCCGTGTTGGCGTTGGGCAGCGCCGACCACGACCCGGCGGCCGGGTCGTAGGCGAAGCCCGCGTTGGTGATGGCGCCGCCCTGCGAGCCGCCGACGACCAGCAGCTTGCCGTTGGCGACCGCGAACGAGCTGGCCCAGCTGTCGACCGGCGCGTCCGCGATGGCGGTCCAGCTGTTCGCGCCCGGGTCGAACGCGTAGCTGGCCTTCTGCGCGGCGGAGCCGTCGTTGCCGCCGGTGCAGTAGATCGTGCCGTCGATCCCGCCGCAGGAGGCGAACGCCACCGACTTCGGGTACGCCGCCACGGTCGTCCAGCTGTCGGCCGCCGGGTCGTAGCGGACCACGGTGTTCGACATCGGGGTGCAGCTGGAGGTGGTGCAGCCGCCGATCGCGTACAGCTTGCCGTCGATCACCGCCTGACCGGCCGCGGCGCGCGGCGCCGGGTTGGCCGCCAGCGCGGTCCAGGTGTTCGCCGCCGGGTCGTAGGACCACGTGCCGGCGTCCGGGCCGGAGGCGCCCCAGCCGCCGGTCGCGATGATCTTCCCGCCGACGACGCCCACCGCCATGGCGTTGCGCGCGGCGGGCAGGTCGGCGATCGGCGACCAGGTCTGGGCGATCGGGTCGTAGACGTAGTTCTTCGCGGTCGACGCGGTGCCGTTGCCGCCCGCGATCGAGTAGATCTTGCCGTCCAGGGCCACCACCCGGTTGTCCATCACGTTGGCCGGGTAGTCGGTGATGTCGGCCCAGGGGTCGGCCTGCGGCGCGGCGGCGGGCGTGACGGCGTTGGCCGACATGCCCGACGGGCGGGCCGCCAGCGAGGTGGCCGTGGTGAGCCGCTGCAGCGGCGCGCCCGCGGAACCGAGCAGCTCCTGCTTGCTGACCCGCGAGCCGTCGGCCCGCAGCAGCACGAAGCCGCCCTCCCGCTCGCTGAACACGACGTCGACCGGGGCGCCGCCGGTGTTGGTCACCGTGAACGTCTTGGTGGCCTTGCCGGTGGGCATCTGCACGGTCGCGCTCAGCGAAGCAGGCTGCACCTTGAGCCGCCCGGCCGCGAGCTGGAAGCTCGCCGCCGTCGCCCAGTCGGCCTGGACGTCGACCGGCTTGCTCAGGCTGACGTAGCCGCCGGCCTGCGCGGTGAACGGGTGCGACCCCGTCAGGGTCGAGAACAACCAGTAGAAGCCGTCGGCCAGCCCGGGGTCGTCCGGGGTCGCCGCGGTGACGGCCTTCTCCGCCGGGCGGTCGTCGCTGGTGACGGTGGCGCCGTTGACGTAGGAGCCGTCGTTCTTGTCCCGGACGTGCCCGAAGACCAGGCCGCCGTCGATCGGCGAGCAGGTCACCGCGCTGCCGATCAGCACGTTGTCGACCGACCACCACCACTCGTACGACGCGTCGTAGTAGTGGAAGCGGACCTGCACCTGCGACTGGCCGGCCGCCTGCGGGATCGGGATCTCGGTGGTGCGCGGACCGCGGAAGTCGGCAGCCTGCCGCAGCAGGTTGGTCCAGGTCGCACCGCCGTCGAGGCTCAGGTCGACGTCGGCGCGGTCGGAGCCGAGCTGGTTGAAGTCCTGGTTGAACCGGATCACCGGCGCGGTGACGGCGGTCAGGTCGACGACGGGGCTCACCAGTGAGGTGTTCTGGTTGCCGCCGAGACCGTAGTCGTCACTGTCGATGATCGCGAAGTTGCCGCTGCCGCCGGTCAGGTTGCCCCGGCCGCCGTCGTCGGTGAACTTCCAGACCTGGCCGGTGCCGGCGTGGTCCACCACGGTCCAGCCGGGCGGCGCGGTCGTGCCGTCGAAGGTCTCGTACTCGCCGTCGGAGCCGAAGGCGTAGCCGGGCGCCGCGCAGGTCGTGGCGTTGACCGGCAGCGCCGCGTTGGCCACGACATTGCCCGAGGTGATGGTGACGTCCTTGGTCACCGACTGGTAGCCGGGGTACTGCGACTCGAACTTGAGGGTGTAGGTCGAGCCCGCCGGCAGCGTGAAGCTGTAGCGGCCGTTGCCGGGCGCGGTGTGGTCGTACACGCCCGACGGCCCCTGCACGGTGACCTTCGCGTACAGCGGCCAGCCGTGGCCGGAGCCGTCGGTGACCGTGCCGCTGACGGTGTAGCTCGGCACGGGCGCCAGCGCGAAGTCGACCGTGGTGGTCGCCCCGTCGGTGATCGTGGCGGGTTTGGCGGCGCCGGTGTAGCCGAACGCCGCGACCGCGACCTGGTAGGCGCCGGCCGGCAGCAGGATCGAGTAGGTGCCGTCCGCCCCGGTGGTGATCTCGCGGGAGAGGTCCGTGCCGGTGACGGTCACGGTCGCGCCCGGCAGCGGGCTGTCCGTGGCCGAGTCGGTGACCGTGCCGGACAGCGTGCCGGTGTCGCCGATCGGAGCGGCGTTGAGCAGCGCCAGCGCGTCCAGCCGGCCCTCGCCGTAGACGTTGTTGTCGGCCGTGGTGCCGCCGCACTGGGCGTCGGCCTTGTCGATCGCGGCGCCGTTGAGCAGCGCGCGCGTCGCGTTGATGTCGCCGACCAGGGCCGGTGCGGCCGACCACAGCAGCGCGATGGCGCCCGCGAGGTGCGGGGCGGCCATCGAGGTGCCGCTGAAACTGGCGTAGCCGCTGCCCGGGACGCTCGATCGGACGTTCACGCCCGGTGCGGAGATGTTCGGCTTGATCTCGCCGTTCTGCCCGGCGCCCCGGGAGGAGAACCCGGCGACGTTGTTGTTGACGTCGTACGCGCCGGTCGAGTAGTTGCTGACCAGGCTGCCCGGCGAGCCGCTGGTCTGGCAGGCGGGCCCGTTGTTGCCGTTGGACCAGGTCCCGAAGATGCCGGACGCGGCCCAGGCCAGCGTCACGTCCTCCATGAACGGCGCGTTGGAGGGCAGCTCGCTGCCCCACGAGTTGTTGATGATGTTCGGCCGCTTGCTCGCGTCCGGGTTCTGCCCGGCGGAGTCGGTCGGCTCCAGCATCCACTCACCCGAGGTGACCAGGGCGGCGTCGGTGGGGCAGCAGCCGTTGGCCGCGATCCACTTCACGCCCGGCGCGACACCGATCTGGTTGGCCCCGGCCGAACCGGCCATGGTGCCCATGGTGTGCGTGCCGTGGCCGTCCTCGTCGCACGGGATGTCGCAGGCCCCGGCCGCGTCGAACCAGTTGTAGTCGTGGTCGAAGGTGCCGTCGCCGTTGTTGCCGCGGTAGGAGGCGACCAGCGCCGGGTGGTCGAACTGGACCCCGGTGTCGATGTTGGCGATGGTGATGCCCTCGCCCTGCACGCCGTACTGGGACCACACGTCGTCGGCGTTGATGTTGGCGATGCCCCATTCGAGGGCGTTGACGGTGTGCTCGTCGGTGCCGGGCGTGGTCTCGGGCACCTTGTAGGCGACCGGGGCGTAGAGGCCCTCGACCTCGGCGTGGGCGGCGAGGTTCTGCGCCATGGACAGCGAGCCGCCGGTGACCCGGATGGCGTTGGTCGCCCAGAACGTGCGGTACTTGACCTTGGCGTCGTCGAGTTCGGCCCGTACCTTGGCCTGGCTCTCGCTCGCGGTCTTGCGCAGGGCGTCGGCGACGGCGGTGCCGCGCTGCGCCCAGTCCTTGATGGCGCTCGCCTTGCTCAGGTCGGCCCGTTCGGTGAACCGGACCCAGAAGTCGCCTTCGCTCTTGGCCTGGAACTGCTTGGCCAGCTCCGGCCGGATCTTGTCACCCACCTCGGTGCCGGCGGCCTGGGCCGCCGTGCCGACGCCGGTCAGCGCCGTCGCGGCGAGGACCGCCGCCGCACCGGCGCTGACCAGTCTTCTTCCGGTGGATCTCCATGTCGGACGTCTGAACATCGGTGTTTCCTCCCCCAGAACGACCCGGATCGAATGGGCCGCGGGGAGGTGCAGGGGATTCGCCCGGATGGATCCGAGTGGACGATCCCTCCTCCATCCCCCGCTAACCGTGCGTGTCGCGCCGGTGGCCCGTTTGGACACTATGATCGAGCAAAACGGACGATCAATAGCTGGCTGTGAGCAACTTGTCGTCAACGCGGGCACCGTTGGCGGCCGGATTGCCCATCACTGTCAGCCCGATGGCGAGTCCCGGGTGGGTGCTGTGACCGAGGACGACGAGACGACGCCGGACCGGCTCGACCCGGCCGACGAGCTGTACACGCTGCTGATCGCGGTCGCGCCGTCACCGGCCGAGCGGATCCGGCTGGCCGAGCGGCTGGACGGCATCGCGCCGCTGCTGCTGGTGGCCGACCTGGGCGAGCTGCGCCGGCTGATTCCGGGCCCGCACCAGCCGGTCGCGGCCGGGTCGGCGAGCGGTGCCGATGACGCTCTGGTGCTGGACGCGGTCCGGTCGAAGGCCCGCTGCCAGGGCCGTGAGGTCGAGCTGACCCGGCTGGAGCTCGACCTGCTGACCTGCCTGACCACCGAGCCGGTGCGGGTCTGGAGCTACGCCGAGCTGCACGAGGCGGTGTGGCACGAGGAGGGCCGGGAGCGCCGCGCGGACGTGCAGTCGCTGGTCAAGCGGCTGCGCCGGAAGCTGCACGAGCTGGGCACGGGCACCACGATCGACGCGGTGCGCGGCGTCGGCCTGCGGCTCAGCGACCGGCGGCAGCCGCGGGTCGGCCGGTCCTGACCGCTGCCCGAAACAGGCAATGTGGGCGCGGCGCTGAGTCGGTCCGCATTCCGACAGGACGGACCGGGCGGGCCGGGGCGGCACTTGGCCGGACCGGAGCGTGACCGATACGCGACAATTGTCGGTGAGCGGTTCCGGCCTGCGCTGACCGGCCGCCCCACCGAGGAGGTCACACCATGGACGTCGACACCCTGGCCGAACTGCTCCGGGAGACCGAGGAGCACCACGGCGCGTACGAGGCGAGCGCACCCGAGCACCACTGGTCGGACTGGTACGCCGCCTACATGGTCGCCCGCCAGGGCGGCCGGTCGCCCGACGAGGCCGCCGCCGAGGCCGGCCGGCACATGGAGACGGTGCTCAAGTGACGGGCTGATCCAGAAATCTTCGCCGCCGGGCGACGAGTTCGGCCTTCCGCGCCGGTCATGTCTCCGAGGACTTCGTCCGGAAGGAGAAAGATGATGACGGCTGAGACCCTGACCGGCGCCGCGCTGCCGCAGGTGGTCGACCGCGAGACCTGGTCACGCGCCCGCGACGAGCTGCTGGCGCGGGAAAAGGCGCACACCCGTGAAGGCGACGCCATCGCGGCCGCCCGGCGGCGGCTGCCGATGACCCCGGTGCCGCCGGACGCGACCGTGCACGGCCCCAACGGCCCGACGCCGCTGCTGGACGTGTTCGAGGGCCGGCGGATGCTGATCGCGTACTACCACATGTGGCACCACGGCGAGCCGTGGGAGAACCAGTGCGAGGGCTGCACCTTCGCCACCTGCCACCTGGACATGCGGGACTACCTGCACGCCCGGGACATCACCTACGCCGTGTTCTGCGAGGGCTCGTACGCCGAGAGCGCCCCGTTCGCCGAGTTCATGGGCTACCGGTTCCCGTGGTACTCGGCGAAGGACGCCGATCCGGCGCTGGTGGACGGGCGCGGCTTCGGGATGATCGTGTGCTACCTGCGCGACGGGGACCAGGTCTACGAGACCTACTGGACCACCGGCCGGGGTGTGGAGGCGCTGCTGACCAGCTACCACGCGCTCGACCTGACGGTGTACGGCCGCCAGGAGGGCTGGGAGGACTCGCCCGAGGGCTGGCCGCGGGTGGAGGGCCATCCGTGGCGAGTGGACGGCCGCCCGACGGCCCAGTGGAGCCGGCCGGGCGTCACGCCGGTGGGGTCGGCCGGCTCCTGCTGCGGCGGGCACTGACGGGGGCGGGCCGTGACCGGCGGGTTCCGGTCACGGCCCGCATGTGCTCAGACGCGGGTGAGGCGGACGGCGTCGGCGATGACCAGGCCGGTGCCGTTCGTCCAGCGGCTCACCCCGACCTTGTTCTCGTCACCCGCGCTCAGCGTGAAGGTGCCCAGGGTGCGCCAGCCGCCGCCGTTGTAGCGCTGGTCGACGTGCACGGTCTGGTTGCCGCTCGGCGTGACGATCACGTACGGCGCCTTCGTGCTGTACCCGGGCAGCGCGGGCCACCACGCGTCCACCCGGTAGGTGGCGGTCTCCGGCACCGCGAACCGGTACCAGGCCGCGTCGCTGGCCGACACGGGCTCGGCGTAGCGGTAGTCGGCGCCGTAGCGCTGGGTGGAGTACGACGACACACCCCACGCGGCGCTCGCGGTGAACCGGCCCTCGGTGGTGTTGTCGACGATCTGCGACCAGGCCGTCGACGGGTTGTCCGGGTCGCCCGCGGGCGGGGTCAGCGCGGTGCCCAGCGCGTACGGGCGGCCCATGTTCGGGGTGCCGTCGGCGTTCCAGCCGATCTTCTGGGCCCGGGTGGTCCGGCCCGCGTAGGTGTACGCCGACGTGGTCTTGCCGTGGTAGACGATCCAGTCCTCGCTGCCGTCGGGCGACTTGAAGAAGCCGTTGTGGCCCGGACCGTAGACGCCCGCGGCGTCGTTGCGCCAGAACACCGGCCCGGCGTGCTGGAGCCAGTTGGCCGGCACCAGCGGGTCGGCACCGTTGGCGATCGACTTCATCCACAGTTGGTAGTCGGGCTTGCCGGTGTCGCAGGTGGAGTACACCAGGAACAGCCGGTTCGCGCCGCGCAGGCCGGTCGGGCCCTCGCGCACCTCGGTGCAGCCGCCGCTGGCCGGCAGCGCCACCCGCGAGCCGGTCACCGACCACGGCGTGTCCATGCGCTGCAGGTAGAGCTGTGCCGGGCCGCCCATGCCGCGGCCGGGTCCGGCCCAGGCGAAGTACATCTGCCCGTTGTGCACGAACGGCTCGCCGTCGATGGCGTACTCGCCGTGGTCGGCGATGCGGGCCTTGAAGTGGTACGGGCCCAGCGGGTCGTCGCCGTCAGACTCGATCACATAGTTGCGGTGCGCGGCGTCGGTGCCGTTGCTGGCGGTGTAGTAGATGTACCAGCGCTGCCCGAACCGGTACAGCGCCGGAGCCCACAGCTGCTGGTTACGGCTCGGGTCGCCGTCCCGCCACACCGTGGTCTCCCCGGCGGTGGCCAGCCCGGCCAGCCGCGGCGAGCGCCAGATGCCGATCCGGTCCCCCAGCGTGGTCGCCAGGTAGTAGTTGCCGTTCACGTACGTCAGCGTCGGGTCGGCGCTGCCGTTGAGCGGGTTGGTGAACGAACCCGCCGCCCGCGCGGGCACTCCGGGCACCACCAGCAGCAACAGCGTCGTCAGCAACAGGGTCAGTCGTCTCATGCCATCAACTCCCAGGTCGGAAACAGTCGGCACGAGCATCGATGGGCGCATCGACGGGCGCCAGTCGCTTCGGGCTGAGCCGAAGCGTCGGCCGTGGTAGATTGCGCCGCAGCGGAGGTCGGGCGATGCTGCGCATACACTTCACCGCCGCGGACCTGGGCGCGGTGCGGCTCGCCGCCGACGCCGATCCGCTGTGGGAGTCCCTGCTGAGCCAGCACCTGCTGCGCGGCGGCGCGACGCCGCCGGTGCTCGGCGACTGGCGGGCGGCCGCGACCGCCCGGCTCACCCCGCAGATGCGTGCGCTGATGGGCCTGGCCCCGCCGACCGGCTACTCGGCCGACTTCCTCACCCCGACCAGTGGCGTACGCGACATCGCGGCGGGCATCGACGCGGTGCTCGCCACGCCCCTGGAGCACCTGCGCGCCGACCTGCACCGGCTGGTGACCCGGCGGCCGTCGTCGGGCTGGCTGCGGCGGCTGGCCGACGGCGACCGGCGGGCGCTGAGCGCGCTGGCCGCGGTGATGCGCTCCTACTTCGACGCGGTGCTGAGCCCGCACTGGGAGCTCATCGCCAGCCAGGTCGCCGCGGCGCGGGCGCGCGGCGCGCGGCGCATGGTGGACGGCGGGGTGGACCGGCTGCTCACGACGCTGCACCCGGCGGTGCGCTGGGAGGCGCCGACCCTGCACGTCGCCTACCCGGTCGACCGTGACCTGCACCTGGACGGGCGCGGCCTGGTGCTGATGCCGTCGTTCTTCTGCCGGCGGACGCCGGTCACGCTGCGGGCGGCGGACCGGCCGCCGGTGCTGGTGTATCCGATCGACGACGAGCTCGGCTGGGCGGCCGGCCCCGCGGCGGCACCCGGCGACCGCCTGCTCGCGCTGCTGGGCACGACCCGGGCCGCGGTGCTGCGTACCGTCGCGCTCCACCCGCACGGCTGCACCACCGGCGAGCTGGCCGCGCGGGTGCGGGTCTCGCTGTCCAGCGCCAGCGAGCACGCGACCACGCTGCGCCGGGCCGGGTTGCTGTGGGCGCGGCCGTGCGGCAGGCACACCCTGCACACCGTCACGCCCCTGGGCTACGCGCTGCTCGACGGAGCGTCACGGGCCGAGAGGTAACGCATCACATCATGGGACGACAAGTTGATCTGGTTGACAGGTGTCGTTAACGTGCCCAGACGTTGGTTTAAAGCTCCCCCGCAAGGTGAATGGAACGACACGTGACCGACCCCTTCGCGCAACCCCCGCAACCGTCCGACCCGTACCAGCCGGCGCATCCCCCGTACGGGCAGCCCCAGCAGCCCGTGTCGCCGGCCTACCCGCCGCCGCACCACAACCCGGCTCAGCCGGCCTACGGGCAGCCCGCCTACTTCCCCGGCGGCCAGCAGCCTCCGAAGAAGTCCAACAAGGGCCTGATCATCGGCATCGTCGCCGGTGTGCTCGTGCTGCTGCTGGTGCTCTGCGGCATCGGCGTCTGGGTGTTCGCCAACGCCGCCGACGACGACCCGGTCCTGCCCGACCCGAAGCCCGCACGCTCGAGCAGCACCGCGGCGCCGGCGCCCACCGCCGAGCAGCCCGGCGGCAACAACGCGCTGACCGCCCGGTACTCCTCCGACTTCGCCGAGGTGTGCCAGGGCGGGGCGATCCTGAACGCGGCCGACTACACCCCGGGGGCGGCGAAGGCGTACGTGTTCGCCAACTCGCCCGAGCGGACGACCCGGTGGAGCACCAAGTCCGTCAACTCCACCAAGCCGTACTACGCCAAGTCGGCGGACTACACCACGGTGAGCGTGGTCGGCTGCCTGGAATACGTGGCGGGCAGCGAAGCGGCCGGCCAGAAGTGCGCCATCAAGGCCTCCGACGGCAAGCAGTTGACCGTCGACTACCTGTCCTCGCGCTACACGCTGACGTTCTACGCGGCGAAGACCGGTGAGAAGGTGGCCGACGGCGGCACGATCAACGCGCCCGCCAACCGCTGCCCGAGCTTCCTCACGTACAACAAGGAGACCCTGAAGTCCTACGCGTCGCCGGACAGCGGCTCGCTGGACGCCGCGCTCGACAAGCTGCTGGTCGGCTGACCGGGCGGGTCCTGTCGACGGCCCCCGTTCCACGACGGAGCGGGGGCCGCTTCCGGTGGCGGCCGGAAAGCGCTTGCCATAGGATCGGCGAAATCCTGCGAATGGGGGGAGCCGAGGCAGCGGCCCAAAGTTCGCCATAGCTCACCAATCCGGACCGATCGACGTGCCGGCTATCGGCTTCTGGCCCGATTTCGTGCAACAAAACTGCAAATAGGATCCATTGACTGCCATAAGTAAGTCTTCCTATGTTGGCGGGAAAGCGCATTCCAACACAGGGAGGTCCTACAGTGCAGGAAGCGCACGTCCCCCCGCGGCGGAGCAGGCGCGCCCGCAGCGCCCTGGCCGCCGGTGTCAGCACGGCCGTCGCGGCGCTGGTCATCAGCGTCGGCGCGGTCGCCGCCAACGCGGCCACGCTGTTCTCCGACGACTTCAACGACGGCAACGCCACCGGCTGGACCACCTCCGGCGGCAGCTGGTCGGTCTCGTCCGGCGCGTACTCGCAGTCGAGCACCGGCGCGAGCGCCAAGGCGCTGGCCGGGTCCACGTCCTGGTCCACGGCCACCGTCTCGGCCAGGGTCCGGCCCGACACGTTCAGCGGCTCGTCGTCGCGCGGCGTCGGCATCGCCGCCCGCGCGCAGAGCACGTCCAACTTCTACGCGCTCGTGCTCACCGGCAGCACGGTGCAGCTGCGCAAGGGCAGCACGACCACGCTGGCCTCGGCGCCGTTCACGGCGTCGGCGGGCACCTGGTACACGCTGTCGCTCAGCGCGAACGGCAGCTCGCTCGTCGGCTCGGTCAACGGCGCGCAGCTGGTGTCGGCCTCGGACGGCTCGTACGCCACCGGGCGCGCCGGGCTGCTGGCCAACTACACGGCGGCCTCGTTCGACGACGTCCTGGCGACGGACGCGGCCGGCCCGAGCCCGTCCTCTCCCCCGGCGTCGCCGTCCACGCCCGCCTCGCCGTCCAGCTCACCGCCGCCGCCCTCGCCGTCGGCCAGCACCAGCCCGCCGCCGCCCCCGACCGGCCTGGTCGGCTGGGCAAGCCAGGCCGGCGGCACCACGGGCGGTGGCACCGGCCCGACGGTCACCGTGTCCAGCTGGGCCGACCTGCGCACCCAGGCGCAGGCCGCGGGCGCCCGGACGATCCTGGTCAACGGCATGCTCAGCGGCTCGGGCACCATCGAGGTCACCGCCAACAAGACGATCCGCGGCGTCGGCGCGGGCTCGGGCGTCTCCGGGACCACCCTCAACATCGAGGACATGCACCCGGCCAACGTGATCATCCAGAACCTGAACATCCGCGGGGTGCCCGGCGGCGACGCGATCCAGATCGAGAACGCCACCCACATCTGGATCGACCACAACACGCTGTCCAGCACCATCGAGAGCGACGTCGACTTCTACGACGGCATGATCGACATCACCCACGCCGGCGACTACATCACCGTGTCGTGGAACATCATCCGCGACCACTGGAAGACCTCGCTGGTCGGGCACTCCGACGGCAACTCCGGCGAGGACACCGGGCACCTGCGGATCACGTACCACCACAACTGGTTCGACCGGACCTTCGAGCGCAGCCCCCGGGTGCGCTTCGGCGAGACGGTCCACGTGTTCAACAACTACTACACCAACGTCAACAACAACTCGTCGTCGTACGCCATCGCGTCCACCATGAACGCCGGGGTGCTCGTCGAGGGCAACGTGTTCGAGAACGTGCAGCAGGCATGCTGGTCGGCCAGCGGCTACGCCGACTCCGATCCCGGCCGGCTGGTCGCCCGGGACAACTCGCTGACCAACTCCGGCCCGTGCGAGACCAACGGCTCGGTGGCCGCGGTCCCCTACGGCTACACCGCCCAGAGCTCCGGCACCGTGAAGGCGTCCGTCACGGCGGGCGCGGGGGCGGGCAAGCTCTGATCACAGACCCCCTGCTCGGGTGAGGGAGGCCGGCCCCGTGCCGGCCTCCCGCAGGCGGCTCAGGTGTTCAGCGGCCGCCTGGCCACCGCGAGCAGGTGCGTCACCGGCCAGTCCAGCGGCTGCCCGTCGAGGCCGGTGAGCGAGGCGACGGGCGCGAGCCGGTGCTCGACGATCCAGTCGTTGCGCAACGCGCGCGACGCGACGTCCAGCTCCCAGCCGATGCCGGTGAGCAGCTCCCGCCAGTCGGCGTAGGCCATACCGCAGAACTGCTCGCCCATCTCGGGCAGCCAGTTGCCGGTGTAGTCCTTGCGGGTCAGGAAGTCCATCGCGTCGGCCAGCGACAGCCGCACCGCGTCCCCGGCCGTCTCCCAGGCGAACGGGAAGCGGTAGTCGACGGCGAACTGGTCGAACCGGGCCCGGGTGGACAGGCCCGCGACATACGCGGTGACCTCGGCGGGCGGCAGCGCGGCCAGGTCCCGGCGAGGCTCGGCGGGGTTCTGGCCGTCACCGCGTTCCAGGTGCAGCAACACCGGCCGCTCGCGCCCGTCCGGGCCGCACACGTCGCTGTTGATCCACACGCCGCCGGGCACGGTGTGGTCGTAGATAGCCTGCGCGAACGCGCGCAGCGACGCGTAGCGGTCGCCGTACGACCAGATCTCGTGGGTGAGCGCGAAGGTCAGCGTCGTGTCGACCGACCGGGGCGGCAGCACTGCCCCACCCAGCACGTTGCGGCGGTAGAAGAACACGTTCGGGTTGGTGAACGCGCCCTGCGCCTTCTTGTGCACGCACTCGTCGAACAGGTGCCGGGCCACCTCGACCCCGATCAGGTCGCTCTCCCGCAGCGCGGGCTCCCGGTCGGCCAGCTCCAGCACCGCCCCCGCGCCGCAGCCGATGTCCACGATGCGGCCCGGCCGCACGTGCTCGCGCACCGCCGCCCACTTGCGGGCCGCGCCGTCGGCGAACGCCTCGACGTAGGTCCGGTAGTCGCGCGTCGAGCTGAGCCCACCCTCGTCGCCGACGACCGGGTCGTTGACCACGGTGCGCACCGCCTCGGCCAGGCGGTAGCGGTCGAACACGTCGACGGTCGCCGGGTGCGCCAGCTCGCGCCACGTCTCGTCCCCGGCGGCCAGCCGCAGCAGCACGTCCCAGGGCCGCTCCGGCTCCGGCGACACCGCGCCCTCGACCGTGACGACCTTGAACCCGAGCAGCTCGTACAGCGCCGCCACCTCGGGTGTGGAGCAGGCCACCACGGTGTCGCCCGTGCTCAGCGCGAGTCCCGTGGCCACGGTGACGTTCTTGAGGGTCACCTCGGCGAACCGGTCCGTCGGCGCGGTGTCGAACACCGGCACGACCAGCGAGCGCAGGCCGGTCTGCGCGCTGAACCGCTCGATCGCCGCCTCGCGGCGGTGGTACGGCACCGGGTTGCGGCGCGTGTTCGCGTGGTTCGCCGAGGTCACCGCCCAGATCACGGTCGTCTCCGGCCCGGCCAGCTCGCTCAGGTAGCGGGCCTGGAACCGGGTGAGCACGTGGTGGCGGCCGGGGAACAGCACGAATTCCATGCCGCGTTGATACCGCATTCCCGCACGTCTACGGCACCCGGGTCACGCCTCCTTGCCCTGCCACCTGCCGTCGAGCGGCGTCATGCCGCCGCCCGGGTCCACGACTCGCAGTTTCGGGGAAAGCGCAGCCACGCCGACGCCCGAGCCTGCAGTTTCCCCGAAACTGCGGGCCAGGATGGGGCGCCCCACCGGCCCGGTTCAGCGGCCGGGGAGGCGTTTGCGGACTTCCTGGAGGACCCAGCCGTTGCCGTCGGGGTCGGTGAAGGTGGCGAAGGAGCCGTAGTCGGCCCGGTCCGGGTGCCGGCCGCTCTCCTTGCCCGCGAACCCGGGCGGGTAGGTGAAGTCGCCCTTGCCGTGTCCGTGCAGGAAGACCCCGGCGCCGTCGTGGAAGACCTCGCCGACCTCGATGCCGCGCTCCACCAGCTCGGCGCGGGCCGCCTCGATGTCCGGCACGATGAGGTAGATGCCCTGGAAGGAGCCCGGCTCGGCGGTGGTCATGCCCTTGCCGAAGATGATCGAGCACTCGGAGCCGGGCGGCGTGAACTGGATGCAGTGCCAGTCGTCGCTGGGCTTGGCCTCGATGTCCAGCCGGAAGCCCGCCTTCTCGTAGAAGGCCTTGGCGCGCGGCACGTCGGACACGGGGATCACGATGACTTCGAGTTTCAGATCCATCTGGGCAGCCCTCCTGCGCACGGCGCACACCGCACCGGGCGCCGCCGGATCACCTCGGAACATCCTCACGCTACGCGCCGCCATCGGGCGCAACGGCGGTAACGGCGAAGTCGCCGGCGGAATGCGAGTTCCGATTCCCGCCGGACTCGGCCCGGCCGGGCGACCAGACTCTCCCGCATGTACACCGTTCACGCCATTCCCGCCGAAGTCGTCGCCGAGCTGCTGAGCGCCGACGACGCCGGCCGCCCGCCCGAGCTGTCCGTCGACGCCGAGGGCGGCGCGCCGCTGCGCTGCTGCCTGCGCCGGGCCGCCCCCGGCGAACACCTCGCGCTGGTCGCGTACGAGCCGCTGCGCCGCTGGTCCGCCGAGACCGGGGCGGATCCGGGCCCGTATCTGGAGCGCGGGCCCGTGTTCGTGCACGCGCGCCCGTGCGGCGGCCCGGCCGCCGGTGAGCCCGGCTACCTGGGTGCGGCCGAGCGGGTGTTCCGCCGCTACGACCGGGACGGGCGCATCCTGGGCGGCCGCCGCATCGACCGTGGGGAGACGCACGGGGACGTGTTCGCCGAGATGTTCGCCGACCCGGCGGTGGCGCTGGTGCACGTTCGCGCGGTCGAGTACGGCTGCTTCCTATACGAGGCCCGGCGCGACGGCGTATGAGAAACGGCGGCGGCCCGCACCCGTGAGCCGCCGCCGTCCTGCCCCCTGGGTCAGCTGGCGCGGTACGCCCGGATGACGGTCTGGTCGATACCGCTGTCGGCCGAGCCCTCGGCCTTCACCCGCAGTGACACCGCCTGCCCGGCGGCGGGCATCGGCAGCCGCGCGGCGAACGACGCGGCGTCCTGCTGCCGGACCGGCACGGCCTGCCAGGTCGCGCCGTCGTCGAGCGAGGCCCACACCCGGAACGCGGTGACGTCCTGGACGGGCACGCCGTGTGCCTGCCGCACCGTGAACACGCTGGTCCCCGCCGTGGGATGGTTCGCCGCGTCCAGCGGCAGCGCGTAGTCCAGCGCGAACAGCGGCAGCGGCGCCCGGCCCGTGCCGGACGGGCCCGCCGAGCGGAACGTCCAGGCCGTGGTGACCCGGGTGGACACCGGCAGCACCGCGCTCAGGTCCAGGTCGTACCGGAGCCGGTAATCGGCTGCCGCCTGTGGGATCTCGAACTCCCCGAACGGCGCTCGCCGCTCGCCGACGAGCCTGCCGTCGCGGTGCAGGGTCAGCGAGGAGGTGGACTCGTCGCCGATCGGGAAGCAGCCGTAACGCTGGTGCTGGTCGGTCAGGTCCATCAACTCGATGTGCAGCATCCCGCGGGTGCGGAACGGCGCGGACGGCCGGCAGCCGCTGTAGGAGACCGCCGGGTCGTCGTACCAGTCGGTGCGCATCGGCTGGCGTACCCACACCAGGCTCTGCCGGCTGCCCGGCGCGTAGGTGCGCTGGGCCTCCTGCGTGACCATGTCGAACCCGGCCTCGCCCACGGGGTAGAAGGCCTCGTCGAGCCAGGCGAACCCGGGTGTCACGTAGTCGGTGCGCTGGGCGGGCAGGTGCTCCAGGACGGTCTCGGCGACGTACGCCCCGGTCGGGCTGAACCCGTAGCGCTTGTGGCTGACGTGCGTGTCCGGGATGTCCAGCAGGTGGAAGCGCTGGTCGATGCGGGCCAGCCGGGCCTGCTCGGCGGTGTCCACCCGGTAGTGCGGGTCGGCCGGGATGCCGTTGCCGAGCGGGCGGATCAGGTCGTACAGGTACGGGCTGGGCGCGTCGCCGGGCGCCGTCAGGCCGTAGGCGGCGTGCACGCTGAACGTGCCCGCGCCGGGCCCGGTCATCGGCACGGCGAACACGCTGCCCCGGGCCGCGTCGGCGCCCCACGCGAAGGCGAAGTCGGACCAGCCCGGGCCGCGCCGGGCCGTCTGCTCGTAGGTGATGCCGACCGTCACGGGCACGGTGTCGACCCCGTCGACCGAGGCCGTGACCGGCCGTGCGGCGGCGCCGTCGAAGACCAGTGCCGTGTCGGCGCCGATCACGACCTCGGGGTCGCCGGTGAGGCCCATCCGGGTGCTCTCCGGCCCGAGGTCCCACAGCGACGCCAGCACGCTGTAGCGCCCGGCGGGCACCCGCAGGACGACGGGCTCCCCTGGCTGGACCCCGACGTATTCGGCGAACAGGCTCGGGTCGTCGAGGTTCACCACCACGCCGAACGCGAAGACGTCGGCGTCCGCCGGCGCGTCCGGCAGCGGGACGGCGGTCAGGGTGAGGTCGTGGCTGCGCGGTTCGGCGTAGAAGGTGACCGGCGTGCGCGACACGACGGCGCCGCCCGCGGTGCGGGCCGTGACGACCGCCGTGTGCAGGCCGGGTCTGGCCGCGAGCCGGGCCCGGTCGATACGCAGCACGGTCGCGGCCCGGCCGCCGGGCGCCACGACGGCGTCCGTGGTGGACAGGGTCGCGGTGCCCGCCGGTGCGGCGGTGCCGTGCCGGTCGGTGACGGTCACGCCGAAGCGCAGGGTCTTGGCCGACGCCGACGTGTTCGCCCAGGACAGCGGCGCTTCCGCGGTGCCGGTCTGCGGGTGGGTGAAGGTGCCGAGCGCGACGATCGGCTGCTCGCTCACCACGCCGTGCAGGGGGCGGGCGGCGTTCAGGCGGCCGGCGCCCAGCTCGTACGGGTCGCCGCCGGTCAGCGGGTCGACCGCGCCGACCAGAGCGGCCTTGAGCTGAGCGGGCTTCCAGCCGGGGTGGCGCTGGGCGAGGATCGCGGCGGCGCCCGCGGCGTGCGGGGCGGCCATGGAGGTGCCGCTGAGGCTGGTGTAGCGCGCGTCGACGACGGTGCCGAGGCTGGTGCCCGCGGCGCGGGCCGCGACGATGTCGACGCCGGGCGCGACCAGCTCCGGCTTGGCCGCACGGGTGTTGACCAGCGGGCCGCGGCTGGAGAAGTCGGCGAGCGTGTCGCCGCGGTCGACCGCGCCGACGGTCAGCGCGGACGCGGCGGCGGCAGGCGAGGACACGGTGCCGCCGGACGGCCCGTCGTTGCCCGCGGCGACCACGAACAGGGTCCCGTGCTTGGCGGTCAGCTCGTCGAGGGCCAGCGACATCGGGTCGGTGCCGTCGCTGGGTTCCCACCCGCCGAGGCTCATGTTGACCACGTCGGCGCGCTCGGCGGCCCACTCCATACCGGCGATGACCTGGGAGTCCGTGCCCTCGCCGCTGTCGCCGAGCACCTTGCCGACCAGCAGCCGGGCGCCGGGGGCCACGCCGCGGCGCTGACCCTCCGCGGCCACGCCGCTGCCCGCGATGGTCGCGGCGACGTGGGTGCCGTGCCCGTGGCGGTCGGCGGCGTCGCCGTGCTCGACGGTGAAGTCGGCCCGGGCGGCGATCCGGCCCTGCAGGTCGGGGTGGGTGAAGTCGGCGCCGGTGTCCAGCACCGCCACCTTGACGCCCTGGCCGGTGTATCCGGCGGCCCAGGCCTGCGGGGCGCGGATCTGGCCGAGGTTCGCGTCGAGGCCCACCGCGCTGGTGGACTGCGCGGTCGCGCGCACCCGGTGATCCAGCCAGATGTGGGTGGACGCGGCGGTCTTCCGGGTCGTGGCCGGTGTGCGAGCGGTGGCGGCCTGCAGGGCGCGGATCAGGTCCGGGCCCTTCGCCTTGGGCTGGCGGGCGGCCACGGCCGCGATGCTGGGCAGCGAGCGGGTGACGCGCAGCCCGGCGGCGGGCGCGGCCAGGCGCTGGTCCGGCTGCTCGGCCTGGCGGACGATCAGCGGCAGCTCCTTGCTCCGCGCGTCGTCGTGGCCCTCGAGGATCAGCGTGGTCACGTCGAAGAGGGACGCGTCGAGGACCGGGCCGATCAGCCCGGCGACCCGGCCGGGGACGACCCGCACGTGCCCGTCGGGGCCGCAGCTGCGGTCGAGCACGCCGTGCGGGTCGGCCGGCCGCACCGTGACCGCCGGGCAGCCGGTGGCGTGCGTGCGGACGGTGACCACGTCACCGGTGAGCAGCGTGACCGTGTACGTGCGCCCCGACGGCAGCACCGCCGGGGCGGCGGCGGTCGCCGGTGCCTGCCGCAGGGCGCCGCCGAAGCCGGACAGCGTGACGACCAGCGCCACGGCCATCAGCAGGCTGAGACTTCGCGTTCGTCGTACGTTCACATCGAACCCCCATCCGTACGGAGCCCGCGTCCGGCGGTCGGACGCGGGCCACGTACTAACAACGGGTCCTATGTGGTCGATGGTTGTACGGCCGCCGTGATCAACTGGTCAGGCGGAAGGTGGCGTCGGCCCGTGCCTGCGTGGTGGTGATCTGGTCGAGCCGCAGCAGATAGTTGTAGTGGCGGATGTAGCGGTCCGGGTGGTTGTAGGACTGGTACGACGACCAGGTGCTGTCGGCCAGTCCGGCGACCTGCTTGAACGTGGCGTCCGCCGCGAACGTCGCGGTCCCGTCGTTGGGCGCGAGCACGAAGTCGTAGTTGCTGTGCCGCAGGTAGTAGCCCGGGTAGTTCACCGACTCGAACGAGACGTACCCGGAGCTGTTCGCCAGGCCGGGCACGGGCCGGAACTGGGCGTCCTGGGCCGGGCTGACGTTGGCGTCGATGCGCACGTCGAGGTTGACGTGGCGCACGTAGCGGGTCTGGAAGTTGTACGACTGCAGCCGCCGCACCGCCACGCTGCTGCCCCACCTGGCCAGCACCCGGCTCGACTCGGCGGCGGTCAGGTTCATGATCGAGCCGTGGCGCTTGCGGCTGGTGCCGAGGCTGTAGTCCGTGCGGGTCTGGAAGTTGCCCGTGCTGCCGAGGTTCGTCGAGGTGATCGGCATGTAGCCGCGGCCGGTGGCGTACTGGTCCAGCCAGAGCGCCCACTCGTTGCGGCCGTTGAACTGCATCCACATCGGGCCCTCGACCACGTTGCCGCCGCCGGTGCCGTTGGAGATGCCCATGTGCGCCAGGTTGCCGATGTTCGTCCAGGTGCCCAGGACGGAGTTGCTCGCCTCGACGGTGATGTGGCCGTCGGCCGAGGCACGGTAGTAGCGGTAACCGCCGACGCTGTTCGGCACCTCGATGATCTGCGTGTCGATGATGCCCTGCCCCGCGCCGCGGTCGATGTAGAGCTGCGGGGCGGTGAAGGAGCGGAAGTCGCTGGTGCGCACGTAGTAGATGCGGTGCTTCTTGACGCCGTTGAGGGTGGCGTTGGTGGCCCAGTAGACGACGTAGTCGCCGGTGGCGGCGTTGTAGACGGCCTCGGGCGCCCAGGCGTCGCCCGCGCCGGAGATGGCCCCGGCCACGTTCAGCAGCCGCGGCGCGGACCAGTTGACCAGGTCGGTGGACTCCCAGACGACGAGCGACCTGCTGCCCGCGTTGGCGGCGTCGCTCCAGGAGGTGCCGCTGGCGATGCGCAGGTCGGTGGCGATGATCCAGTAGCGGTCGCCGGCGGGCGAGCGCACGATCGCGGGGTCGCGCACGCCGCGGGTGCCGACGGTGGACAGCAGCACCGGGCCGCCGCTGTTCAGGTCGGTCCAGCGCAGGCCGTCGGTGCTGTGGGCGAGGTAGATCTGCTCGCCGTTGGCCGTCTCGCCGGTGAAGTGGACCATCAGGTAGCCGGTGAACGGGTCGAGGGCGGCGGCCGGTCGCGGCGCCGTCACCGACCAGGAGACGAGGATCAGGCAGGCGAGGGCGAGCAGGGTGCCCAGCCTGGTGCGGGATCGTGACATGGGACGGTTCTCTCCTTGGGGGGCGGGAGGGGGTCAGAGGGTCGGCACGACCGGGCGGATCGTGCCGTCGGCGTTGAACTCCATGCGGTCGACGGCGGTCTCGCGGTTGGTGCCGTTGCCGGCGGGCACGGCGAAGCGGTGGTACGCGATGTGCCAGGTGTCGGTGCCGGGCAGCTGCACGACCGAGTGGTGGCCGGGGCCGCGGATGCCGGCCTCCAGGCGCTTGCTCAGGATGACGCCGCGCTTGGTCCACGGTCCGAGGGGCGAGGTGCCGGTGGCGTACGCGACGCGGTAGTCCTCGCTGCGGGTGTCGTTCTCCGACCACATCAGGTAGTAGGTGCCGTTGCGCTTGAACACGAACGGCGCCTCGTTGTACCCGGACGGGGTGATGGTGCGCACCTGCGCGGCGTCGTACGAGATCATGTCGGTGTTGAGCGGCACCACCCGCGCCACGCCCTGCCCCCAGTAGAGGTAGGAGCGGCCGTCGTCGTCGGTGAAGACCATCGGGTCGATCGCCTGCCCGCCGCTGAACTGCGCGCTGGTGACCAGCGGCCGCCCGAGCGCGTCGCGGAACGGCCCGGCCGGGCTGTCGGCCACGGCCACGCCGAGCTGCTTGGCGGTGTTGCCACTGGCCGCGCCGCCGCTGAAGTAGAGGTAGTAGCGGCCGTTCTTGGCCGCGACGGCCGGGGCCCAGGCCGAGTCGTCGGCCCAGGAGACGTCCGGCCCGTGGTCGAGGATGACGCCGTGGTCGGTCCAGTTCACCAGGTCGGCCGAGGAGAACGCCTTGTAGTAGGTGCCGCTCCAGCCCGCGTACCCGTCGGTGGTCGGGTAGAGGTAGTAGCGGCCGCCGAAGTACGCGACATGCGGGTCGGCGAACAGGCCCGGGATCACCGGCCCGGCGGTCGTCTTCGGCGCCCACGGCGCGGTGATCCGGAACGAGCTGTCCGCCCGGAACGCCGCGGTGTCCTGGTAGGCGTCCAGCCACAGCGCGAAGTCGCGATGCCGGATGCGCCGGGACGGGTAGTTGTACGAGGTCAGCGACACCGAGCCGGCGGTGGACCCGTCCACGGCGCAGAACGTCGCGTCGGCCCGGAACACCGCGTCACCGGTGTTCGCGTCGATCCGCAGCCGGTAGTCGCGGTGCCGCAGGAACAGCCCGCCCTTGGTCTGGAACGAGTGGCAGGACGGCGAGGCGAGCCCGTTGACCACGGTGAACGTGGCGTCCTGTTTGACCTGCGCGGTGCTGGCCGAGGTGACCGGGTCGATCCGGCCGAGGGAATCCAGGTGCCGCACGTAGCGCCCGGCGTAGTTGACGGTCTCCAGCGACCGGGCGCCGGTAGGGAGCGTCGCCGCGTAGGCCGGCGCTCCCGTCGACACCACCACGAAGCCCGCCATCAGGGCGGAAAGTGCCAGCATGGAGCGAAATCGCATAGTCGATCTCCTATGTTAGCGCTCACATTTCGGCCCGATACTTCGCGGTGAGTCGAAATGGTTTCGGGTTGCAGGAAGTGTCAACACTGCCGAAACCATTGTCAAGCATCAGATCGAAGATCCTGCGTACGGCCATGGGAGCCGATCCACGAAGGACCGGCTCCCACGAAACGCGCGGTACTCAGGACGGGCGGCCCTTTGCGTAGAGCCACTTGTCGAAGAACGCGGCGAGCTGCTGCCCCGAGGTCTGCTCGGCCAGCGCGATGAAGTCGGCGGTGTTGGCGTTGCCGTCGCGGTGCTGCTGTGTCCAGCTGCGCAGGATCTTGCCGAAGGCCTCGTCGCCGACGAGTTTGCGCAGCGCGATCAGGGTCATGCCGCCGCGCTCGTAGACGCTGTCGGAGAAGATCTCCTCCCGGCCCGGGTCGCCCGGCGGCACCTCCCACAGGTCCGACTTACGGTCGGCGTAGCGCCGGTCGTACTGCTGCTGCAGGGTCGGCCCCCCTTCGTGCTCCAGCCACAGCCACTCGGCGTAGGTCGCGAAGCCCTCGTTGAGCCAGATGTCCTGCCAGGTGGCGAGCGAGACGCTGTCGCCGAACCACTGGTGCGCCAGCTCGTGCGCCAGGATCCCGGTGTCCGGGCCGTCCTCCCAGGTCGCGGCCGTATACACGGGCCTGGTCTGGCTCTCCATCTCGTCCTCGACCCGGCGGTCGGCCACCACGATGCCGCCGTACGCGTCGAACGGGTACGGCCCCGCGATCGTCTCCAGGAAGTCGGCGACCTCCGGGGTGCGCGCCAGGTTCTCGTCCGCCTCGCCCACCGGGACCTTGGCGGCGATCGCTGTGATCATCGGCTTGCCCTTGTGCTGGCCCTGGACCACCCGGTATCTGCCCACGGCCATCAGCGCCAGGTAGGACGCCATCGGCGAGGTGACCTGCCACTGCCAGGTGTTCCAGCCGTCGGCCTGCTCGCTGCGCCCGCGCAGCAGCCCGTTGCTGATGCCGCTGTAGCCGGCCGGCACGGTCAGCTCGATGTCGTAGAGCGCCTTGTCGCTCGGGTGGTCGTTGACCGGGAACCAGGCCGCCGCCGACTGCGGCTCGCCCACCGCGACCGCGCCCCGGCGGCTGGTGAAGAACCCGTTGTTCTCCGCGTCCTTGTCGGGGGTGTCGGCGGGGCGGCCGCCGTACGCGATGTCGGTGGTGAACACGGCCCCCTTCGCTATCGGCGCCTGCGGCGTGATGATCAGCTCGTCGCCCTCCCGGGTCGCCTCGGCCGGCTGGCCGTCGACGGTGACCGTGGCGACGGTCAGGCCGTAGAGGTCGAGGTGGAAGCGGTCGAGCGGCTGGGTCGCCGTCGCCCGTACGGTGTTGGTCCCGTCGAGGCGGCCGCTGGACGGATCGAACCTGACCTTGAGCCCGTAGTGGGCGACGTCGTAGCCGCTGTTGCCGTAGGTCGGGAAGTAGGGGTCGCCGACGCCGGCCAGGCCCTGGTCGGACGCCTCCGGCTGGAGCAGGGAGCAGCCGGTCAGCAGCAGCGCGGGCGCGACGAGGGCCGCCCACATCTTACGGGCATTTCGCATGTGAACACGGTAAGCCAGGCAAAGCATCTCGTTCCGGACAGTGGCGAAGCTGGGAGCAACCTGTGATCCCAAACCGACACCGCGTTCTGCGATCATCTTCGGCATGGTCGACGAGATCGATGGCGTGTGCCTACCGGCCGCGGTACGGGCCCTGCGCGCGGCCGGGTTCGACCCGGTGCTGCGCCCGGCGCCCCGGCGCTCGCACACCGCGCCCCCACCGGCCGGGGCGTGGATCCCCATGCCGGGCGAGGACGCGTACGCCGTCGTGACCATCACCTCGCTCGCCGCGGGAGCCACCCCCGGCACCTGGGAGCAGGCGGCCGGCTCGGACGGGTCACCACGGCTGCCGGGATACCGGGTGGCGTTCCACGAGTGTCCGTACCGGACGCGCGGCCACGGCTACGCCAGCCCCGTCGCGGACCTGCACACCCCCTCCGCGGAGGAGGTCGCGGCCCAGGTCCGCGAGTGGAGCCGGTGGCAGTCGACCTGGTCGGTCGTCCCGGCGACGACGCCGTGGGCGCGCCGGGAGCGCTGGCTGGACCGGCTGGTGCGGTCCAAGCTCGCCTCGGCCGGCATACCCGTCGCGGTGGACCTCGATCCGCTGATGGTGGCGCTGCTGGACCGCGAGCAGGAGGCCGCGCTCCGGGCGGACCTGGATGCGCTGTTCGCCCCCGGCATCGCCTGGCGCTTCCCGCGCGACCGGACCGGCGCCCGCCTGGCCACGAGGACGCAGGTGCTGCTGCGCGAGTGCGCCCCGCCCACGCACCCCCTCGGCAAGGGACTGTGGCTGGTGGCGGACGGTCCCGCGCCGCGCGCCGAGGCGGCGCTCACGATCCGGCTCGCCCAGGTGCGCGGGCTCGCCCGGCCATACCGGTGGGACACCCACCCGGAGTTCTGGCGCGCCGGGACCGGCACGCTCGACCGGCTGTGGGGCCTCGGCGGCGACACCACTGCCGAGCTTGCCGCGCAGGTCGCCGCCATGCTGGAGGCGGGGCACGCCATCACCGCGCTGGACGCCTGCGGCGTGACACTGGATCCCAGGTCACGGCGGCTGCTGTCCGGGCTGCCCGACAACTTCGAGCTGCGCCGGTGGACCGACCGGTGGGTGGCGAACGCCTGCGAGGTCCTCTACAGCGCGGCGCCGTGGACGTGGCGGGATGCCGTCACGCCCAAGCGGCGGCCGCAGCGCCTGGCCTCGCTCGGCGGGTTCAACCCCAGCCGCCGCCCCGGCCTGTTCCTGGCCCACCGCAAGGGCGCCGCGCACCTGAGCTTCGACCAGAGCGCCAGCCCGCTGGTGCTGGCCCGGGCCCGCTGGCAGCGGGACCACGACTACGACCTGGTCCGCCATGGCAAGATCACGGCAGCGCAGATCCCCATGCCGCAGCCCTGACGCGGCAGAGCCGACAAGGATCCACGGTATGTCCCACGAGAAGGCCGGACCGCTGGCCGGAGTACGCGTCGTCGAGCTGGGCGGCATCGGCCCCGGCCCGTTCTGCGGCATGATCCTGGCCGACCTCGGCGCGGACGTGGTCCGCGTCGACCGGCCGGCCGAGCACGGCGGCGCCTCGATGCACCCGATCCTGCACCGCGGCCGCCGCTCGATCACCGTTGACCTCAAGCGGCCGGCCGGGGTGGAGCTGGTGCTGCGGCTGCTCGACGAGGCCGACGCGCTCATCGAGGGCTTCCGGCCCGGCGTCACCGAGCGCCTCGGCCTCGGCCCCGACGCCTGCCTGGCCCGCAACCCGCGCCTGGTGTACGGCCGGATGACCGGCTGGGGCCAGGACGGCCCGCTGGCGCAGACCCCCGGGCACGACATCAACTACATCGCCCTCGCGGGCGCGCTGTCGGCGATCGGCCCGCGCGACGGCGACCCGGCGGTGCCGCTCAACCTCGTCGGCGACATGGGCGGCGGCGGCCTGCTGCTGGCGCTGGGCATCACCGCCGCGCTGCTGGCGGCCCGGCAGACCGGCCGGGGCCAGGTCGTCGACGCCGCGATGACCGACGGCACCGCGATCCAGCTCGCCCTGATCCACGGGCTGCTGCGCACCGGCCTGTGGCAGGAGGGCCGGGAGGCCAACCTGTTCGACGGCGGCGCCCCGTTCTACCGGACGTACCGGACCGCCGACGGCGGCCACCTCGCCGTGGGCTGCGTCGAGCCGCAGTTCTACTCGGCCATGCTGGACGTGCTCGGGCTCGCCGACGACCCGCTGCTCACCGGCCAGCACGACCGTGCCGCCTGGCCGGACATGTGTGCTCGCCTGGGCGCGGTCTTCGCGACCCGGACCCGTGGCGAGTGGACGGCCGTCTTCGACGGCACTCAGGCCTGCGTCACCCCCGTACTGGACTTCGCCGAGGCCGCGTCACATCCGCACAACGCGGCGCGCGGCACCTACCGGCGCACCCCCGACGGCCTGCCCGAGCCCGGCGTGGCGCCCCGCTTCCTGGGCACTCCCCCGGCGGAGCCCCGGCCGGCGCCGGAGATCGGCCAGGACACCGACGAGGTGCTGCGCGCATCCGGCGTCGACGCCGCGCAGCTCACGGCGCTCCGCGCGGCCGGCGTCATCGGCGGCGCCGTCTCTTGACCAACTGACCGTCTCACGGTCGCTACGACGCCGACTATCCGTGTTTCGGGTCAGAAACTGCGGTCCAGCCGCACTTTCTGACACAAGACGGCGATCTTGACACCGTGCCGGACGGCCGATCCCGGCGGAACCGCCGTCCGGGCCGGGCGTCTGCGGGAACAATGCGACATACGAGGGCAGGCGCTGCCCGCCGGGGGTTGGTGTGTCCGCTTCGCTGGTGTTCCTGGGTCACTCGACGGTGCTGCTCGAGATCGGCGGCGTCCGGGTGCTCACCGACCCGGTGCTGCGCGGGCGCCTGCTGTTCCTGCGGCGGCACGCCGCGCCGGTGGCGGTGGGCCACTACGCCGAGGTCGACGCGGTCGTGCTGTCGCACCTGCATCACGACCACTGCGACCTGCACTCGCTGGCCCTGCTCGGGCGCGACGTGCGCCTGATCGCGCCGGACGGAGCAGAGGGCTTCCTGCGCAAACGCGGGTTCCGGCGGGTCGTCACGCTCGCGGCAGGTCAGTCCCATCAGGTCGGGCCGGTGACGGTGACCGCGACCCCGGCGGTGCACGACGGGCGGCGCGAGCCGTTCGGGCCCCGGGCCGCCGCGGTCGGCTATCTCGTCGGCGACGGGCAGACCGTCGCGTACTTCGCCGGGGACACCGATCTGTTCGCGGGTATGCGCGGCCTGAGCCCGGACCTGGACCTCGCGCTGATCCCGGTGTGGGGCTGGGGCCCGAACCTCGGCCCCGGCCATCTGGACCCCGAGCGCGCCGCCGACGCCGTCGCGCTGCTGCGCCCGCGCCGCGCGGTGCCCGTGCACTGGGGCACGCTGTTCCCGTACGGCCTGCGCCCCTTCTTCGCCGACCGGCTGCGTTCGCCCGCGCGCGCGTTCGCCGCCGCCGTCGCGGCCCGGGGGCTGCCGACCGAGGTGGCGCTGCTCGCGCCGGGCAGCGGGCTGACGTGGCACCCGTGACCGGCCTGCGGCCCGCGCTCAGCCAGCTGCGGCTGGCGATCCCCGTGCTGCTGCTCGACTGGGCGGCGCTGGGCATCACGATCGCCGTCACGCCGGGGCTGTCGGCGCACACCGGCTGGGACGTGCTGCTCGCGGCGGTGCTGCTCGCGGTCGCCGCCGCGCTGCTGCGGCCGCTGTTCGCGGCGTTCGCGGCCCGGCTCGGCTGGGCGGGGGTCGTCGCGGGCTGGCTGCTGACCCAGGCCCTGCTCGTCTACCTGGCCCTGTCCGCCGCCCCGAACATCGAGGTGGACGGCTTCTGGCCCGCGTTCTGGGGCTCGTGGATCTACTCCGCCCTGGTCAGCGCCGGAATGTGGGTCGTCACCGCGGGCGACAACTCGGCCGTGCTGGCGCACCTGCTGCGGACCACCCGCAGCAGCCGCCGCGAGGCGCTGCGCACGACCGTGCCCGGGGTCGTGATCATCCAGATCGACGGCCTGTCGGCTCCGCTGGCCCGCTGGGCGATCCAGGCCGGCAACCTGCCCGCGCTCACCCGCTGGATCCGCTCGGGCAGCCACCGGCTGGCCGAGTGGCACGCGCAGCTGCCGGCCACGACTCCGGCCAGCCAGGCCGGGCTGCTGCACGGGGCGAGCGCGCACGTGCCCGCGTTCCGCTGGCTGGAGAAGGAGACCGGCCGGCTCGTCGTCACCAACCACCCGCGGGACGCCGAGTACGTCGAGCGCGGTTTCTCCGACGGGCGGGGGCTGCTCGCCGACGGCGGGGTGAGCCTGAGCAACGTGTTCTCCGGCGACGCGCCGGTCAGCCTGCTGACCATGAGCACCGTGGCGCGCGAGGGGGCGCGGCGCGGGCCGACCCGGGAGGTCAGCACGTACCTCGTGGACCCGTTCGGGCTGACCCGGTCGCTGGTGCTGACGATCGGCGAGATGATCAAGGAGGTGTTCCAGGCCCGGCGGCAGCGGGCCCGTGACATCGAGCCCCGGGTGCACCGCAGCGCGTCGTACGTGGCGCTGCGCGGGGTGACCAACGTGCTGCTGCGCGACCTGAACCTGACCCTGATCGCGGAGCACATGATGCGAGGCGCGCCGGTGATCTACTGCGACTTCGTCGACTACGACGAGATCGCCCACCACGCGGGGCCGACCCGGGCCGAGTCGCTGGCCTCGCTGGACGGCATCGACTGGGTGCTGGGCACGCTGGAGCAGGTCGCGGCGGACACGCCCCGGCCGTACCACTTCGTGGTCCTGTCCGATCACGGGCAGAGCCAGGGGGCGACGTTCCTGCAGCGCCACGGCCTGACCCTGGAGGCCCTGGTCCGGCGGCTGATGTCGGGCGAGGATGCGGACGTGGCGGGCGCGCCGGAGAACGAGCAGTGGGGCCGGGTGCGCGCCCTGCTCACCGAGATCAGCGGCGAGCGGCAGGTCGTCGGCAGGCTGACGTCGAGCATGCTGGAGGCGCATGAGGAACCGGCCGAGCCCGCCCCGGCCGAGGACGTGGACCTGGTCGTGGTCGCGTCCGGCAACCTGGGCATGGTGTATCTGGCCCGGGAGCGCCGCCGGCTGACCGTGGAGGAGATCGAGGCGCGGCACCCGAACCTGCTCACCGGCCTGGTCGCCCATCCCGGGATCGGGTTCGTGATGGTCCGGTCGGCATCGCGCGGGGCCGTCGTGCTCGGCCGGGACGGGGTGCACCACCTCGCCGACGGGCGGGTCGACGGCACGGACCCGCTGGCCGCGTTCGGCCCGTACGCGGCGGCCGACCTGGCCCGGCACGACACGCTGCCGCACGTCGGCGACATCGTGCTCAACAGCCCGCTGGACACCTCGACCGACGAGGTGGCCGCGTTCGAGGAGCTGGTCGGCTGCCACGGCGGGCTGGGCGGCTGGCAGACCCGGCCGGTGCTGATCCACCCCGCGGCGTGGCCCGCCCCGGACGAGATCATCGGCGCCGACGCGGTGCACCGGCAGCTCGTACGCTGGCTGGAGGATCTCGGCCAGCGCACCCGGCCGGCGCCGCCGGTCAGGTGACCGCGCCGGCGGCCTTGGTTAGCATGAAGTCCAGCCTTGCCAGCAGGTGACGGGCGACCTGCTCGCCGGTGGTCCACTCCAGCGCCGGGTCCGGACGCGGTTCGTTGCGCATCGCCTCGCCCATCAGCCGCCACAGCTCGGCCGTGGGGACCGTGGCCTCGGCGTGCACGGTCATGCCCGCCGCGCTCATGGCCTTGACCCGCAGCCCGAACGAGTCCGGGTAGGAGACCGCCGGGTGGGTCATGGCCAGCACCGGGATCCGGTTCCACACCAGGTCGCAGGTGACGGTGCCGTTGGCGTTGGTCACCACCAGGTCCGCCGCGGCGTAGTACGTCTCGGGCTCGGCGGTGAACCCGGCCCAGACGACGTCCCCGGCCCGCTCGGCGGGGACCTCGCAGAACGGCTCCCCCAGCACGAACAGGCGCTGTCCGGCCGGTGCGTGCGCCAGCCAGGTGCGCACGGTCAGCTCCGCGATCGCCGCGTTGTCGGCCATCTTCGTCATGCCGCCGACGGTCAGCACGGCGATCGTGTCCGCGGCCGCCAAGCCGAGCGCCGAGCGCGCCGCGGCGCGGTCCACGCCGAACTCCCCCACCACGGGGCCGAGCGCCTGGATCGGGGTGCGTACACCGAACGGGCCGGGGTGCGCGGCGGAGAAGTCGAGCAGCAGGATCTCGCCCGCCTGGTCCAGGAGGTGATCGGACTCCGGGGCCCCGAGTTCGGAGTAGAACCAGTCGGTCAGCAGGATGGCCCGCCGGCCCCACCGCTTGGCGCAGTACACCAGCGACCACACGACCTCGTCCGCGACGACCAGGTCGTACGGCTCCCGCTGGTCCAGCAGCTCCCAGACGCGCTTGCCCGCCGCCGGGGACATGTCCTCGTGGTCGCCGATGCCCATGTCGGCGAAGGTCTCGCCGTAGAGCTCCAGGTAGACCGCGGCGCTGCCGGAGGCCATCACGTCCACGGCCACGTCGGGCCGCAGGGCGCGCATGGCCCGGACGATGCGCAGGTCCCGGGCGGCGTGCCCGAAGCCGTGGCCGCGGGCCAGGAACAGCACTCGTGGTGCGGAGCTCATGTCGTCGTCTCCTCGATCCGGCGGCGGTGCAGTTCCAGGGTGCCCAGGACGGCGGTGAACGGCGGCGGCCCGTACGCGTCGTCGCGGCCGGTGGTGAAGCTGCGCACCGGCACGGGCGGCAGCACGGTGACGGTCGGCCGTGCCGCGAGCGCGGCCACGTGACCCTTGGTGACGGGGCTGTCCCAGCCGCCGGGCGGCAGCGCCGGGGCGACCACCACGGGCGCGGCGCTGCAGCCGATCGCGAGCAGGCTGGGCGAGTCGGCCAGCCCGAGCGCGAGCCGGGCCAGGTAGTTCAGGCTGGCCGGATACACCAGGATGGCCTGTGCCCACTGCTGCAGGGTCACGTGCACGGCCTCGGCGACCGGCGTGGGCCACTTGTCGACCAGGGCGGGCCGGCCGGTGATGGAGCCGGTGGCGGCGGGGGTGACGAACTGCAGCGCCGAGCGGGTCAGCACGATCTGCGTCTCCAGCTCGGGGTAGGCGGTGCGCAGCCAGACCAGGTCGCGCGGCAGGAACGCGGCGTTGAGGGAGCCCGCCGCCACCAGCAGCAGCCGCCGGAAGCCCAGGGGCGGCAGCCTCGGGTCGGTCGAGGCGATCCGTTCGTCGGTCACTCGTCCTCCCCCGGCAGGGATCCGATCACGATCTCGCCCACGGCCGACACCTCGTCCGGGTCCAGGCCGGTCGCCTCGGCGAAGTCGGCGGCGTCCCCGGTGCCCACGGCGCACGCGCCGAGGCCCATCGCGGTGGCGCACAGGTACACCGACTGCAGCACCACGCCCGCGTTGCGCAGCGTCAGCGAGTACGCCAGGTCGCCGTACTTGCCGGAGTTTCGGCCGAACCGGGCCGCCAGGCTGATCAGCACCGGCGGCACGGACTCCCGGTTGATCGCCAGGTACGCGGCGTTGACCAGCCGGACCAGCGGCACGGTGTCCCGGTTGACCACCGCCAGCGCGTGCCGGTCGGGCAGGTAGCGGTAGATGCCCGGGGCCAGCTCCCGGCAGGCGCGGACCGCCACGTAGTAGTCGAGTTCGTGCATGGCCCCGGCCGACGGCACCGGGCGCAGCGTGTGCGCGTAGAGGCGCTGGTCGTCGGGGTCGGGGGTGACCCGGCGCTGGATCCGCGCCGTCCGGTAGAGCAGCTCGCCCAGCTGGGCCACGGTGAGCGGCGCGCGGCCGAAGCGGCGCACCGAGCGGCGGGTCTCCATGACCTCGGCCAGCGGCGGGTCCGTGCGCCGCAGCGCGGCCAGGTCCGGCACGGGCAGCGGGATGTCGGTGTCGGCGGCGGGCGCCGCGGGCGGCTCGTCCAGGCTGCGCACGGGCACTGCACGCGCGTCGACCAGGCCGCCGCGGCTGCGGATGTGCGCCCACGCGGCGTGCGGCGCGCGGCCGGTCTCGGGTCCGGGCGGACCCGCCAGACCTACCGCTGCCAGCAGCCGCACCAGCTCCAGCCCGCCCGGAGCGAGCCCGCCGGCCGCCTCCGGTGTGGTGGGTGCGCACAGCCCGGCCACCACCGCGGCCAGCGCGGGCCGGTGCAGCTCGACGACGGTGCGGTCGCGGGCGGATTCCACCACGGCCCGCTCCCCCGAGCGGCGCAGCAGCGCGTACGGCGACAGCTGCACCGGCTCGTCCAGCGCGAGGTCGGCATCGGGCCGCAGGGCGGCGAGGCGGGAGTGGACGCGGGCGGTGGCCACGTCACCGTGCGCGTCGGCGCAGCCCAGGGTGAGCACGCCGCTGGTGACGAGCCGCCGCGCCAGCGCGTCGCAGCGTGCGGCATCCAGCGGCAGTTCGTCGCGGACCTGCTGCCAGGTCAGCGGCCGGTCCAGCGCGCGCAGCAGGGCGGCCACCGTGCCGTCGGCGTCGTGCAGCGCCACCGGCTCGTGGTCCGCGCCGGTGAGCAGCACGTCGGCGGTGCCGGTGGGCGCGACGGTCAGCCGGTCGCCGCGGCGCAGCGTGATCATCGCCGCCACTTCTCCCGGGCGTGGCGGTAGCCTGCCCAGACGGCGTCGAGCACGAACTCGGTCAGCGGCTCGGCCAGTTCGTCCAGCACGTCGCGGGTGGCGACGGGGTGCAGGTGCGCCTGCGGCAGCGTGGCGAAGGTCCGCCGCACCACGGGGTCGGCCAGCAGCTTCTCCAGGGCCGCCTCGTCGGCGGCCGGGAACCGGCTGGGCAGCGGGGTGCCGTCCGGGTGGTAGACCCGCACGGCCGGCCCGGTCAGGCACGCGCCGACCGAGAACGGCGTCAGCCACAGCCGGTCCAGCAGCGGGTCGGCGAGCCCGGGATGACGCCGCCGCCACCGGTCGGTGTGGACGCGGGCCAGCGCCGTCACGGCCGCCGCGTCGAGGCCGGTGTCGGTCAGCCACTGCTCGGCGGACCGGATCGACCAGGGCAGCCCGCCGTCCTCCAGCTGCTTGCGCAGCGCCAGGAACGGCAGCGAGCCGAACCCGCCCATCTGGTAGTGCGCGAACGTCGGCAGCACGTCGGCCAGCGCCAGTGGCTCGACGGCCGGGGCCGGAGGCACGTCGTCGGCGAAACACATCGCCCGGCGCGGGCCCTGCTCGGTGTTGCCGGTCAGGCTGTCGGGCGAGTCGTGGTCGATGAGGTTGGGCACCCGGCAGATGGCGGCGATCTGCCGGCTGCGCAGGAAGGTCATCAGCGAGACGTCGTCCTTGGGGATCCAGTCCCGCTGGTTGCGGACGGCGGCCGCGCCGAACTCGCGGGCGATCACGGCGGGGAGCACCAGCGCGACGCTGGGCACGTACTCGTCCACCACCCCGGCCCAGTTCGCCCCGGCCAGGGCGGCCAGGCGCAGGTGGTGGGCGGTCATCGAGGTCCACTCGGTGAACAGCGACAGCGCCGCCTGCGGGTACTGCGCGATGGCGGCGTGCACGGCCTCGGCGAACCCGGCGCACGGCACGGCGTCGTCCTGCAGCACCAGGTGGTGGGTGGCGTGTTCGGGCGCGAACGACCACGCGACGGCGGCGGTGCGCAGGGACGAGGGCGCTCCCTGCGGGTCGGGGTCGACGACGATGTCCGGCTTCAGCTCGGGCAGCCGGTCGGCGAGCGCCTCGGCGAGGGCGAGCCGGCTGGGGTGCGCCATGATCACGGTGGACAGCTGGTAGTCGGTCATCGCGCTTCCTTGCCGGTGACGGTGGTGAGGTGGGTCAGCGAACTGTTCACAGTGGTCAGCGGCCAGGCCGTGGTCTCGTCGTCGTACGCCACCCGCACGAAGCGCGGGCCGAGCCGCACCGCCAGGTGCCGGGAGACGACACCCGCGGCGATCCCGAGCCGTCGGTACGCGCCGGGTGAGGCGGTCGCCGGGCCGCCGAGCAGCACCGCCACGTCCGCGTCGACATGCGCGAGCGGCGGCTGGAGCCGGTGCAGGCACCCGGCCGAGTCCAGGCAGTACGTGCCCGCGGGAAGGTCGCCGAACCGGTGCACGACGACGCAGGCGCTCAGCGGCTCCGGCGTGGCGGCCAGCGCGTCGAGCACCCAGGCGCCGAGGTCGTCGGGAGGTGCTGGGAGCGGACCGGCGAAGTCGAGCCGCAGCGCGTCGTCGAGGGCGGTGTCCCTGGGCTGGACGGGCATCAGGACCGCCTCGGGTAGATGCCCGCCACGGCGGCGAGGTGTTCGCCGCCGGGGTGCAGTTCGAGCAACTCCGCCAGCGCCGGGTCGAGGTCGTCGGCCTGCACGACCTCGCAGTCGGCTGCTGCGGCGGTGAGCGAGGCCAGCGCGCGGCCGGTGGCGAGGAAGGCGCGGCGCAGGCTCTGCTCGGCGAAGGCCGGGGTCAGCCGGGCGGTGGCGGCGACGTACACGAGCACGGCCGCCGGTGCCTCCCGCAGTCCCGCAACGGGCCGGCAGGCCTCGAGGTCGCCGCGGGTCGCGATGAGGGTCTGCGCGGTCGGCGACCAGCGGTACACCGGGTGCGGCAGGCCCGCGACGCCGAGCAGGTAGGTGTCGGCGTACGGCCGCGCCGTGGCCGCCGGGAGCAGCGGGTGCAGCCAGGCCGGTGCGTCGCTCAGCGGGATGCGGGGCGAGGTGGCCAGGTCGAGGTCGGCGGTCGTGGGCACCGACCGGGCATCCCGGGCCTGCTCCGGCACTCGCCGGTTGAGCCACTCCAGCCGTGCGATCAGGCCGTCGCCGGTCATGGCGCAGGTCTCGCAGCCGGCGGCTGGCGTCACCTCGTACACGCTGCGGCGCAGGTCCGTGGTACCGATCCGGTGCAGGCGGCGCGTGGTGACCGGGGTGGACAACCCGGTGAGGAAGCTGATCACCTCAGCCGTTGCCAGCGCGCTGAGCAGCTGCGCCGCGCCCGTGTCCGTGCTGTCGGCCGCGCGGGCGGTGACCGCGCCCGGCGCACCGGGCGACCACGTCGGCCGGGGCACCTGCTCGAAGCAGTCCGGGCAGCCGGTGTCCGGCCCGGCGAACAGCGGCCCGAGTTCGACGCCGTCGCCGTCCCCGCCGAGGCGCAGCACAGGCACTCCGGTGGCGGCGGCCTCGGCAAGCCGGTCGTCGGTGGCGACGGCCAGCGCCGCCGTTCCGGTGGGCTCACGCGTGACGGTGCCGACGCCGGACTGCGCCAGGTCGGCGGCGATGAGGTCGCCCAGCGGATCCGCTGCCGCGACGATCACGGTGGCCGCCGCGAGCTTCTCGCGCACCGTCGCGGGCTGGTGCCCACTTCCACTGGCGGCCAGTGCGCGGGAGAGGAACGCCTCGGCGGGGTCGGCACGGTCCACCGGTCCGTCGTGGAGCAGGCCGCTGCGGTGCAGCAGGGCGACCGCCTGGGCGAGCTGCGCGACCGGCAGTGCGGCCGCCTCCGCGACCGCGGCCAGGCTGGTCCGGCCGTCGAGCAGTGGCAGCAGCACGGGCAGCAGCTCGTGCGCGGCGGCGCCGGTGAACAGGCGGCGGGTGCGGCCGCCCTCGACCAGCAGCCCGTCGCCGGTGCTGACGACGGCGAGCCCGGCCGCCGTCGCGGGATGATCCAGCCGGGTCATCGGGCTGCTCCTTCCGGCAGCCGCGCCGCGGTCGCCGCGAGGACCGCGGCCAGCCCGGCGTCGCCGCCCCAGGTGTCGGCGGCACCGCAGCGGGGACAGCCGTGCCGGGCGATGAGATCGGCCCGGTTCACCGTCATGGTGGCCAGGTCGGCCATGGTGGTCATGCCCGGCTGCGGGTTCTGGAGCAGGAGCCGGATCAACCCCTCGGCCATCCGGACGTGGTGCGGCAGGTGGCCGTACACCCCGAGGGTGTCGTCGGCGCGGTATGCGGCCAGCAGGTCGGCGCGGTGCCGCGACTTAGGGTCGTGCTGCTCACGGCGGAACAGGTAGCAGTCGTAACAGGGCCCGCCAGGGGCGAGCCAGGGTCCGGCGACCAGCAGCGGATGGTCCAGCACCACGGGGAGCCAGCCGATGCCCACGCGGCGGGCCAGCTCGTCGAAGCGCTGCGCCCGGTCCGGTTCGGGCCGCCAGGACACGAGCACCAGGGCACGGGCGGCGCCGGGCTCGGGCCGGTCGGCGTCGAGCGCGGTCGCGCCCCCGGCCAGCAGGCGGGCCTGCACGGCACGGCCGAACTCTCCGACGGCGGCGACCGCCGTCTCCCTCAGGCGAACGGCTGCGGCCACGGGTTCTGCTCCTGCTCCGGGGAGGCCGGCACGCCCATCGCGGCCGGCGCCTCGATCAACCGCGGATGGGCGCGGAACTGGACCAGCGGCGACAGCGACATGGGCTGCAGCTGCGGCACGACCACGGTGAGCGCGACCAGGCCGACCCGGCGCAGCTCGGCCGACGTGCGGTCCACGCACACCGCCTGCGCACCGATCCGGCGCAGCCGCTCCAGCACCAGCACGATCGCCTGCTGCGGGTCGTCGGGCAGCTCCAGGCACCGGTCCGAGACGGGCCGCCGGTCGAGGTCCTCGGTGAGGAACGCGAAGGCCTCGGCGCGCTCCGCCACCGCCATGTAGCGGGCGCCGTCCATGACGCCGCCGAACTTCGCGTAGTCGGTGACCGGTGCCTCGCCGTGGTGGAACAGCTGCCGGATGTTGAGGATCTCGATGAGGGCCTTCTGCGCCGCCTCCGCCAGGGTGCGGCCCGTGCCCGCCCCGACCACGCTGGCTGCCTCGGGGTCGTGGGGCGCCTGCTGCAGGGCGTACACCGTCGGGACGCCCACGTCGGTGGTGGCGTTGAACAGCACGTTGTTCAGGAAGCGGCGGCGGCCGTGGTCGAGCAGCTCCCGCACCTGCGGGCTGATCGAGGCGGGCCCGAGCAGGGGCAGCCGCAGCCGCCGGAGCCAGGTGACGGCGATGGCGTCGCGCTCGACGACCTCCAGCAGCCCGCCCAGCACCGCCCGCGCCGGCTCCACGTGCACGGCGTGCCCGGTGGAGATCTGGTGGACGAAGCGCTCGGCGGGCTCGGGGTGCAGGCCGTAGCAGGCCATCACGGCGGGCACCCAGGTCGGTTCGCCGGTCATCAGGTCGGTGCCGCGCAGCCAGCGGATGACGGCGTCCGGATCGGGCGGGACGGCCCGGCAGTCCGGATGCGCGTACTCGGCCTCGGAGCAGCGGGGCAGCCGGGTCAGGTCGATCGCGGGGCCGGGCAGCTCGGCGGCGCGGGCCCGGACGGTCTCCGCCTCCGGGTAGCTGCCGACGTAACGCTCCGCGGCTTCGGCGATCGCGATCGTGTCGGCCAGGGCGGCGTCGAAGCTGCGCCCGGTGCCGACCTGGGGGTTGTTGTCGTGGTGGCCGATGTGCGAGTCGCCGCTCGACGCCACCACGTGGCTGAGCCCGTCGAGCCCGCGGTCCGGCAGCAGCGGCCGCAGCCCGCTGACCACGCCCAGCGGGCTGACCAGTGCACCGAGATCGACGCTCATGACCCCTCCCCCGGGACGACGTCCGATAAGGAAGCGACGGTGGCGCGGCATGACCCGGCCACCGTCGCGATCTAGCCGTGGATCAGCAGCCGCAGGCGCAGGCGCACGAGCAGCCGCAGCCGCAGCCCGTGATGGGCGCGAACTCCGGGTCCTGCGGGCTGAGCTCGCCCGCGTTGCGCATGATCTCGCCGACCAGCTGGTCCCAGTCGCCGGTGGAGACGTCCTGAACGTCCAGGTCAAGGTGCGTGGTGGGGGCCATGCTTCCTCCAGTCCGTGGATCTGTTAACAAACCTTGCTGTGTGACCGTAGCAGCAGATGTCGATCTACGGAAGTGTCAATTGAGAACAGCCGGGGGCAGGTTTGTTACGAGGCGGAAGCTGGGTACAGGCAGGACTCGTCACCGTCCGGATCGGCGGGCAGCACACCACCGACGGCTTGACGCGAGCGGTTCAGCTCTGCCGCGTGGCGTGGTTGGTGACGGCGAGCAGGACCATCGCGAGTAGCTGGAGCAGTCCCAGCACGACGATCAGCAGGGTCAGTGAGCGTTCGTACAGTAGGCCCGCGAGCACGCCCCCGGCCAGCGCGGCGGCGCCCTGGACGGCGGCGAACAGGCCGTACGCGGTCGCCCGCCGGGGCGCGGGCACCAGGTCGGCGACCAGCGCCTTCACGGTGGAGTCCTGGACCCCGACGGCCGCGCCCCACAGCACGCTGCCCGCCACGATCGCGGCGGTGCCGGCCGACAGCGCCAGGGCGGGCGCGGCGGCGCCGAGCACGGGCAGGGCGTACAGCACCCGGGCGCCCCAGCGGTCGTAGAGGTGCCCGCTGGCCAGGGCGGCAACCGCCCCGGCGGCCATCGCGGCGGAGTAGAGCAGGGGCACGGCGGCCAGTGGCACCTGCCCGGTCTGGCTGGCGTGATACGAGATGAGCCCGAAGGTGACCAGTCCCCCGGTCGCGGCCGCCGCCGCGGCGGCGAACCGGTAGAACGGCCGGGGCAGTCCGCCGCCGAGCCACCCGCGTACGCCCGGCATGGGAGCCGGAACGGGATGGTCTGCGGGCGCGGGATCGGGCAGCCGGACGCGCAGCCACAGCAGCAGCAGGATCGCCGCGGCGCCCGGCACGGCCAGCACCGCGAGCGCGGGCCAGATCACGCCGGTCGCGGCGATCATCGCGGCGACCACCAGGGGGCCTGCAAAGGCGCCCACCTGGTCGAGTGCCTTGTGGACGCCGAAGCCGCGGCCGCGTCCGACCGTCGCGGCGGCGCGCGCGAGCAGGGTCGACTTGGCGGGGCTGCGCACCGCCTTGCCCGCCCGCTCGATCAGGATCAGCGCGCAGGCCACGGCCAGCCCCGCCGCGCCCAGCGCCGGGGTGACGGCCAGCAGCGGCACGCACACCACGGTCAGCGCGTATCCGGCCAGGGTGAGGGTCCAGTAGCGGCCGGTGCGGTCGGCCATCGGCCCGAACGCCAGCCGCAGCAGCAGCGACATGGCCTCCCCTGCCCCGGTCACCACGCCGACGACCAGCGCGGACGCGCCGAGCGCGCCGAGCAGCGGCCCGGTGATCGACCGGGCACCCTCGTACACCAGGTCCGCACACAGGCTGACCAGCCCGAAAGCGACGACCGTCCGCCACGGGGACAGCGTGCGGTGTCTGGTGGCCGGGCTGTTGTCGGTCATCGGCGCTCCGTGGACGGTCGGGCGTGGGACAGCCCGACGCTACTGGTGCCGGTCCGCGCACGGGCATCCGCCGCCGCGCCCACCCGCAGGCGCCCCGATCGAGCCGCGCAGCACCCTGCGGGGACGTTGTCGCACCCAGCTCCACCTGCGCTGATAGTTTGGACCGGGCACTGGGGACGGCGGCCGCGTTCGTGTGCGCCGCACCGGGAGGGCACTGCCCATGTACAAGGTCGAGCATCTGATCGGCGGTGGCTGGAGCACTGGCCGCGGGACCGGCGAGCTGACCGTGCTGAGCCCGTTCGACGGCGAGCCGGTGACCCTGGTGCCGATCGCCTCCGACGCGGACGTGGGGGCGGCGGTCACCGCTGCCCGGGCCGCCGCGCCCGGCTGGGCGCGTACCGCGGCCGGGGCAAGGGCGGCGGCGCTGCATGCGGCCGCGGACGCCGTTGAGCAGGCGGTCGATGAGCTGGCACGGATCATGTCGGCCGAGATGGGCAAGCCGGTGGACGGCGCGCGGGAGTCGATCGGCGCGGGTGTCGGCACGTTGCGGCAGTACGCCGAGCTGGGGCCGGTTCATCGCGGCCGCGCGCTGGCCGGGGACGACCAGGCGGTCGACCTGATGGCGTACGGACCGCGCGGCGTCGTCGCCGTGATCACGCCGTGGAACGACCCCGTCGCCGTCTCCTGCGGGCTGCTCGGTGCGGCCCTGGTCACCGGCAACACGGTGGTGTACAAGCCGAGCGAGCGCACCCCGGCCACCGGCTGGCGGCTCGCCCGGCTCATGGCACCGCACTTCCCCTCCGCGGTGGTATCGCTGCTGAACGGCGACGGCTCGGTGGGCGCGGCGCTGGCCGGGTCGGCGGTGGACGTGGTGGCGCAGGTGGGTTCGACCGCGACCGGCCGGTCGATCGCGGCGGCGTGTGCCCGCACCGGCGCCAAGGCGCTGCTGGAGAACGGCGGCAGCGACCCGCTGATAGTGGACGCCGGCGTCGATCCGGTCTGGGCCGCACAGCAGGCGGCGCTGGGCGCGTTCGCCAACTCGGGGCAGATCTGCGTGGCGGTGGAGCGCGTGTACGTGCACCGCGACGTCGCTGGGGCGTTCGTCGCGGCGCTGGCGGCCGAGGCGGACACGTGGGCGGAGGCCGTCGGGCCGCTGGTCGACCGGCGGCTGCGCGACGTGGTGCACGCCCAGGTCGAGGCCGCGGTGGCGGCGGGCGCGCGGCTGGTCTGCGGCGGGGTGGTCCCGGACGGGCCGGGTGCGCACTACCCGCCGACCGTGCTCGCCGAGTGCACCGACGACATGGCGGTGCTGCGCGAGGAGACGTTCGGCCCGGTCGCGCCGGTGGTGACCGTGGACTCCTTCAGCGAGGGGCTGGCGCGGGCCGCCGACTCCCCGTACGGGCTGGCCGCGACCGTGCTGACCGGCTCGATGAGCAACGCCCAGCGCGCTTGGCGCGAGCTGCCCGTGGGCACGGTGAAGGTGAACGCGGTGTTCGGCGGCGCACCGGGCGGTGCGGCGCATCCCCGCCGGGGCAGCGGCCAGGGCTTCGGGTACGGTCCTGAGCTGCTCGACGAGCTGACCGTTACGAAGGCCGTGCACATCGAAGCCCCGCCGTCAGGCTGGTGACGGTGGCTACGTGACGGGTGTGGTGATGCAGACCCAGTCGCTCTGCGCGGACGGGGTGTATGCCGACACTCCCGCGGCGTTGTGGGCGCGGACCTTGAAACACATGTAGGTGCCGGCATCCAGGCCGGTCCAGTCGTAGCCGGTCACGTCGGCGCCGACGTTGCGGGTGGTGTTCCCGTTGGTGATGGTGAAGCCCGTCTCGTCGTCCGCGTTGTCGGTCCACCGCAGCCGGATCTGGTCGGGGCTGGGCGTGGTTGCCGTGAGGCCGGACGGCGCCGCCGGGCCCGCGCCGGGCAGAGTGGTCGCGCAGACCCAGCTGTTCTGCGCCGCCGGGTGATACTCCGAGACCGCGGACGCGCCGTACGCACGGACCTTGAAGCAGGCGTGAGTGTCGGCGGCCAGGCCGGTCCAGTCGTAGGCCGTCGTGTTCGCGCCGACGTCGCGTGAGGTGACGCCGTCGATGACGGTGAAGCCGCGTTCGGCTGAGGACCGGTCCGTCCAGCGCAGACGGATGGTGTTGTGGCTGATCGGGGTCGCGGTGAGGTTGGCCGGCGCAGCGAGCGGCGCGGTCGCGGTGCCCGCCTTCGGGCTGGTGGCGCCGGCGCTCGGCGCGGCGGTCAGGGTGCCGGGGCTCGCTGCCGCCGTCGCGCTGGGGCCGGCGGCCGGGCTGGGGACCACGGCGTCGCCGACCGGGCTCATCGGCACGGCGCCGGGGCTTTCCGAGAGCGTGTGCGGCTGCGGGTCGCCGGGGCGGCTGAGGATGACCCCGGCCGTGGCGACGCCCGCGACGATCAGGCACGCCACGGCCGCGCCGAGCAGCCGCGCGCGACGGCGCCCACGGGCTGCCGGGCGTCCCGGTGTGGCCGCGGGCATCGGCACGACGGGGCAACTCGGAGTAGGGTACGTCGCCTCGCGACGGCCCTCGGCGAGGGTGCCGCCGCTCCCATCCGGACAGACAGACGCCGGGGCCGGGACGGCGAACCGTCCCGGCCCCGGCGTTCCAGGTGCCGGTCACACGGAGCTGCGCCCGCGGACACCGGTGAGCAGCGCGACACCCAGCGCGGCCAGACCCACCTGGAAGACCAGCTCGATCCAGTCGACACCGGCCGTGACGGCCACGCCGACGGCCTGGGCGAGGGCGGTGCCGATCAGCGCCGCGACGATGCCCACCACGATGGTCAGCCAGATCGGCATACCCTGACGGCCCGGCACCACCAGCCGGCCGAGCGCGCCGATGACCAGACCCACGATGATTGCCGAGATGATTCCGGCGACAGTCATGACCTTCTCCTTTGCGCGTTATGAATGCCACCGCCCCTCTGCCCGCTGCCGCCGGGCCGCAAACCAACGCCTGCTCCGCGTGTCCGTCGCCGGCCGGTGTCCGCCGGTGGCGTAGAAATACTGAAAGCGGCAATACCCGGCGAATCACCTGTACACTTCGAGGGTAAACTTGAACTGTTCCAGATGAGTTGCCTTTGATCTCATGACATCCGACTTCGAGACGCAGCTGCGTACGGCGTCCCTGCGCGTGACCCGGCCCCGGCTGGCCGTGCTGGCCGCGCTGCGCGAGCACCCGCACATCGACACCGAGACGGTGATCGCGCTGGTGCGTGCCGAGCACCCGCTGGTGTCGCACCAGACGGTGTACGACGTGCTGCGCGCGCTCACCGAAGCGGGCCTGATCCGGCGTATCCAGCCGGCCGGGGCGGTGGCCCGCTACGAGTCGCGCGTCGGCGACAACCACCACCACGTCGTGTGCCGCTCCTGCGGCGCCATCGCGGACGTCGACTGCGCCGTCGGCGACGCCCCCTGTCTCACCGCCTCCGACGACCACGGCTTCGCGGTCGACGAGGCGGAGGTCGTGTACTGGGGCACCTGCCCCCGCTGCGCGGCCGACCGTAGTTCCAGTGAACCGCCAGTTCGGAGGAAGCAATGAGCGACAGCCAGGCCAACGGCCCGATCAGTGCCCAGGGCGTGGACCAGAAGGAGGCGGCCGGCTGCCCGGTCGCGCACGACTCGGTGACCGCCGAGGGCAGCGAGAGCGAGAACCCGGCGATCCCGTCGCCGACCGCGAAGACCGGCGGCCGCCCGCGGACCAACCGGGACTGGTGGCCCAACCAGCTCGACCTGTCGGTGCTGCACGCCCACTCGCCCAAGGGGAATCCGCTGGGTGAGGACTTCGACTACGCCAAGGAGTTCGGCAAGCTCGACGTCGAGGCGCTCAAGCGGGACATCACCGACGTCCTCACCACCTCGCAGGACTGGTGGCCGGCCGACTTCGGCCACTACGGCGGCCTGATGATCCGGATGAGCTGGCACGCCGCGGGCACCTACCGCATCCACGACGGGCGCGGCGGCGCGGGCGACGGCGGCCAGCGCTTCGCCCCGCTCAACAGCTGGCCCGACAACGCCAACCTGGACAAGGCCCGGCGCCTGCTGTGGCCGGTCAAGCAGAAGTACGGCCAGCAGGTCTCCTGGGCCGACCTGCTCGTGCTCGCCGGCAACGTCGCGCTGGAGTCGATGGGCTTCAAGACCTTCGGCTTCGGGTTCGGCCGCCCGGACGTCTGGGAGCCCGAGGAGATCTTCTGGGGTCCGGAGGACGCCTGGCTCGGTGACGAGCGCTACGTCGACGAGCGGCAGATGGCGGCCGGGGTCGGCGCGACCGAGATGGGCCTGATCTACGTCAACCCCGAGGGCCCGCGCGGCAACGCCGACCCGGCCGCGGCGGCGCACTTCATCCGGGAGACCTTCGCCCGGATGGCGATGAACGACGAGGAGACCGTCGCGCTCATCGCCGGCGGCCACACCTTCGGCAAGACCCACGGCGCCGCCGTCGCGGCCGACCACGTGGGCCCGGAGCCGGAGGCGGCCCCCCTGGAGGCGCAGGGCCTGGGCTGGCTGAGCAGCAACGCCAGCGGCAAGGGCCGCGACACGATCACCAGCGGTCTGGAGGTCACCTGGACCGACAAGCCGACGCAGTGGAGCAACCGCTTCTTCGAGATCCTGTTCGGCCACGAGTGGGAGCTGACCACCAGCCCCGGCGGGGCCAAGCAGTGGGTCGCCAAGGACGGCGAGGAGATCATCCCGGACCCGTACGACCCCTCGAAGAAGTACCGCCCGACCATGCTCACCACCGACCTGTCGCTGCGGGTCGACCCGGCGTACGAGAAGATCTCCCGCCGTTTCCTGGCGAACCCCGACGAGTTCGCGCTCGCGTTCGCCAAGGCCTGGTACAAGCTGCTGCACCGCGACATGGGCCCGGTCAGCCGCTTCCTCGGCCCGTGGGTGCCCGAGGCGCAGCTGTGGCAGGACCCGGTGCCGGCCGTCGACCACCAGCTGGTCGGCGACGCCGACGTCACCGCGCTCAAGGCGAAGGTGCTGGAGTCCGGCCTGAGCACCGCACAGCTGATCTCCACCGCGTGGGCGTCGGCCGCCAGCTTCCGGTCGACCGACAAGCGCGGCGGCGCCAACGGCGCCCGCATCCGGCTGGAGCCGCAGCGCAGCTGGGAGGTCAACCAGCCGCAGCAGCTGGACGCCGTACTGAAGGCGCTGGAGGGCATCCGGCAGGAGTTCAACGCCTCGAACGGCGCGAAGATCTCGCTGGCCGACCTGATCGTGCTGGCCGGCTCGGCCGCGGTCGAGAAGGCGGCACGCGACGCGGGCGTCCCGGTGACCGTGCCGTTCCACCCGGGTCGCACCGACGCCACCCAGGAGCAGACCGACGTCGAGTCGTTCAAGGTGCTGGAGCCGCGGGCCGACGGGTTCCGCAACTACCTGCGGCCGGGCGAGAAGCTGATGCCGGAGGTGCTGCTGGTAGACCGCGCGTACATGCTCAACCTGACCGCGCCGGAGATGACCGTCCTCGTCGGCGGCCTGCGCGCGCTCGGGGCGAACGTCGGCGGCGCCAAGCACGGCGTGCTCACCGACCGGCCCGGGGTGCTCACCAACGACTTCTTCGTCAACCTGCTGTCCCCCGGCGCCCGGTGGAAGGCGGCGGAGACCGGCGAGCACGTGTACGAGATCCGCGACGTGAGCACCGACCAGGTGAAGTGGACCGCGACCGCGGTCGACCTCATCTTCGGCTCGAACTCGCAGCTGCGCGCCCTGGCCGAGGTGTACGCCAGCCAGGACGCGAAGGAGAAGTTCGTGAAGGACTTCGTCGCCGCCTGGACGAAGGTCATGGACCTCGACCGGTTCGACCTCAACTGATCCACTGACCGGCAGGGCCCGGCCGATCACGCCGATCGGCCGGGCCCTGCCGTGTCCCGAAAACCCGTCACGCTCCGTCGGGGGTGGAAGGTAGCGTCAGCCCTCCCCAACCCGATCACGGAGGAACTACCGGTGTCGTACACCTTCCACGTGGACCTGCGCGGCATCGTCGATCTGCTCAGCCACCACCTCTACGCCAGCCCGCGGGTGTACGTCCGCGAGCTCATGCAGAACGCCGTCGACGCGATCACCGCCGTGCGGGTGACCCGCCCCGAGCACACCGGGACGATCGAGATCCGCACCCCGGGGCAGCCCGGCGAGCCGCTGACCGTCATCGACAACGGCATCGGCCTCACCGAGCCGCAGGTGCACGAGCTGCTGGCCACGATCGGGCGCAGCTCCAAGCGCGACGACCTGGGCTTCGCCCGGCACGAGTTCCTGGGCCAGTTCGGCATCGGCCTGCTGTCGTGCTTCCTGGTCGCCGACACCATCCAGGTGCGCACCCGCTGCGGCGACAACCCGACCGTGGAGTGGCTCGGCTCGTCCGACGGCAGCTACCAGGTGCGGGTGCTCGACGGCGACGACGCGCTGGACACGCCGGGCACCGTGGTGACCCTGCGGCCGCGCCGCGGGGCCGAGGAGTGGCTGCTGCCGCAGACGGTCCGCGAGCTGGCCACGCTGTACGGGTCGATGCTGCCGTTCCCGGTGCGCGTCGACGGTGAGCCGGTGACGGCCGGGCTCGCTCCCTGGGAGACCGGCGAGGGCGAGGCGCCGGTGGCCCGGCGGGCGCGGCTGCTGTCGTACGCCGAGGAGGCCTTCGGCTTCACCCCGTTCGACGTCATCGACCTGGACGTGGCCGAGGCGGGCCTGCGCGGCATCGCGTTCGTGCTGCCGATGCCGTCCAACCCGGCCGCCCGCGCCGCGCACCGGGTGTATCTCAAGCAGATGCTGCTCAGCGAGGGCGTGGAGGGGCTGCTGCCGGACTGGGCGTTCTTCGTGCGCTGCGTCATCGACACCAGCGAGCTGCGCCCGACCGCCAGCCGCGAGGCGCTCTACGACGACGCGCTGCTGGCGCAGGTGCGCGACGAGCTGGGCGACCGGCTGCGCGGCTGGATGACCCGGCTGGGCACGGTCGACGAGGCCCGGCTCGCGCAGTTCCTGCAGATCCACTACCTGGGCGTGAAGGCCCTCGCCGTGCACGACGACGAGATGCTGCGCCTGGTCGAGCAGTGGTGGCCGTACGAGACCACGGTCGGCCCGATGTCGCTGGCCCAGTTCCGCGACACCTACGGCGTGGTGCGCTACGTGCCGTCGCTGGACGAGTTCCGCCAGATCGCCGCGGTCGCCTCGGCGCAGGGCCTCCCGGTCGTCAACGCCGGCTACGTGTACGACGCGGAGCTGCTGGCACGGCTGCCCTCCCTCGACGAGAAGATCGCGGTCGAGGCGCTGTCGGCCAGCGACCTGTCGACGCGGCTGGAGGAGCTGCCGCCCGGCGAGGAGCTGCGGCTGCGCTCGTTCCTGGTCGGCGCGCAGCGCACGCTGGACCGCTTCGGCGTCGAGGTGCTGATCCGCGCCTTCGACCCGGCCGGCCTGCCCGCGCTGTACCTGCTCGACGGCGACACGGCGCTGCACATCGACATGCAGCGCGGGCAGGAGCAGGTCGACGAGGTCTGGGCGTCGATCCTGGGCTCGTTCACCGCGGGCCGCACCGACCGGCCGCAGCTGGTGCTCAACCACCGTAACCCGCTGATCCGGCAGACCGTCACGGTGACCGAGCCGGACCTGGCAGTGCTGGTCGTGGAGGGCCTCTACGTGCAGGCGCTGCTGCTCGGGCGCCAGCCGCTGCGGCCGGTGGACACCGCGGCGCTCAACCAGTCGTTCCTGGGCCTGCTCGGCCGGGCCATGCAGGGCGGTGCGGCATGACGGCGAGCGAGCAGGAGCTGCGGGCGGCGTTCTCAGCGGCGATGGCGATGCCGGACGGGGCCGCGCAGCACGCCGCGCTCGACGCGGCGATCCGGGCCGCCGACGCGGCCGGGCAGGACCGGCTGGCCTTCGAGTTCCGTGACGACGCGATCGAGAAGTACGTGTTCGGCGGCGACGACCGGCGCGCGTTCCTGGCGTTCTCGCTGTCGCTGGCGGCATACGACCGCGACCCGGAGATCGGCGGCCCGGGCACGGAGCACTCGCTGCTGTGGCAGTTCAAGTGGATCGTCAACGCGCTGCCGGACTTCCCGGACATCCCACTGGACCGCACGTACCGGGTGCTGGCGGACATGCGCGCCCGCTACCTGCGCGGCGGGCACAGCCTGCACCCGGTGCACCAGGCCCGGTGGCAGATCGCGCTGCACGTGGGCGACCTGGACCAGGCGGCCGCGTCCTACCACGACATGGTCACGGCCAAGCGGGACGGCCTGTCCAACTGCTCGGTGTGCGTGCCGACGGCGCAGGCCGACTACCTCAACACCCTCGGCCGCCACACCGAGGCGATCGCCGTGGCGGTGCCGCACCAGAACAGCTGGTGCCGCACCCAGCCGGCGCGGGTGCGCACCAGCCTGATGACGGCGTACCTGCACACCGGCAAGCACCGCCGGGCCCTGGAGCTGCACCGCCTGGCGTACCGCACCATCCGCACCGAGCGGATGCACCTGGCGTCGCTGGCCGTGCACATCGAGTTCCTCGCCCGCACCGGCAACGAGACCCGGGCCCTGGAGCTGGTGGAACGGCATCTGCCCTGGCTCGAAGCCCCGGTGTCGCCGGCCGACACGCTCAGCTTCCTCGGCCCGGCGGTGCTGGTGCTGCGGCGCCTGGGCGAGGCCGGGCACGGCGCCGCCACCGTGCAGGGCCCGACCGGCCCGGACGGGCGCCGGGCCGTGCTGACCGTCGACGTGCTGCGCGGGCAGCTGCAGGCGCGGGCCGAGGAGCTGGCCGCCCGGTTCGACGCCCGCAACGGCAACACGTACCAGAGCGAGCTGCTGCGGCAGCGGATCGGGGCCGAGCCGGTGCTGGGCAAGCTGGCGCTCAGCGTGCTGGACACCGTGGGCAGGCGCACCCGGCCGCTGATCGCGCAGGTGCAGACGCGGGTGGCTGAGCGCACGGCGGCCGGTGACGTCGCGGGAGCCGCCCTGGCCCGCCTCGACGCGGCATACCTGCTGCGCGAGCACAACGACCGCGAGATCCGGCTGACGGCGGCGGAGGAGGCCGCCCTGGCGGTGGAGCGCGCCGGGCTCCCCGATGCGCTGCTGCGGGCCCGCGAGCTGCTGTGGGACCTCTACCGCGCGGCCGGGCAGCGCGACGACGCGCTCGCCGTGCTCGAACTCCTGCTGGCGGAGCCGTCCCTGCCCACGCCGCGGCGGGCCGAGCTGCTGGACCAGGCCGCGCTGCTGTTCTGGGGCGCTCCGCGAGCCGAGCGCCGCGAGCAGGCGGCCGCGCTGCACCGCCAGGCGGGCGACCGCCTGGCCGAGCTGCGTTCGCTGCAGGACGCCGTGGTCTGCCTGTCCGGCGCCGAGCCGGAGCGTGCCGTGGCGCTGCTGGAGAGGGCGGACGCCCGGCTCGCCGACCCGCCTGCCGACGCCGACGACGACGCCTGGGACACGCTGGCCGGCCGGCTGCACCTGACCGCGGCCCGCCTGCACGACGACCGCGACGACGACGTGGCCCTGGCCCGAGCGGAGCAGGCGATGCGCTGCCGCGACGATGACGTGCGCATCGAGGCGGCGGTCTTCACCGCACGCCACCTGCTGCGGCGGGACCGGCCGGCCGAGGCCGAGCGGCTCGCGTGCGACCTCGTCCGCGACGCCGACCCGGCGAACGCGTACCGGCTGCACGTGGTGCGCGCCGCCGCGCTGCGGGCGCTGGGCCGCGAGGAGGAGCAGGCGGCGGTGATGGCCGCGCACGACATCGAGCCGTGGGAGCTCGACTACGGCGCTGACGATGACGACTACGACGACGAGGACGACGACTGAACGGCGACGCGGTGGCGGGCCCCTCAGCCCGCCACCGCGTCCTACCCCCGAGTGTGGTCAGCGTGGCCAGATCTGGCCGTAGTACGAGCCCAGCGCGTCGCGGTACACCGTGTCGTCGTGGCGTTCGGCGTCGTACTCGGGCGCGTCCTTGATCTCGTCCTTGGTGCAGTCGACGTAGACGCGCTCGTCGTCGAGGTCGATGTCCTTGATGAGCCCGGCGGGCAGCAGCACCTTGCTGCCGAAGATCCACGGGCCGGTGTCGACCACGACGTACCGCGAGCCGACCTCGCCGGTCTGCTCGTCGATCTTGCCGATGCCGCCGTCGCTCGCCTCGACCCGGAAGCCGACGATGTCCTTCTCGCCGCCCTCGGCGACCGGCTTGTAGTCGAGCACCGCCCGGTAGTTCCACGGGTCCCAGGGCTCGGTGTTCAGCTCCGTCATGCTGGTCTCCTCGCTCGTCATTGCTTCCCGGCCCGTCTACCCGGCCTGACCCGTGTTAATCCAGCACAGGCCCGCTTTCATGGTCCAAGCTCCCGCCACGCGGGCTGACCGCGGACGGGAGCTTCGACCACGAGCGGTGGTCAGGAGCGGCGGCGGACCAGGAACGTCATCGCGGCGACGACCAGCACGCCGGCCGCGAGCCAGGCCAGGTGCTGGTTGCGCCGGTCCTGGATGGCGCTCAGGGCCTGGCCGGTGACCTCGGCGGTCCTGGCCTTGATCCGGCCGGCCACGTCGGCGCGTTCGGTGAGCTGCGCCAGGGTCTGGCTCAGCGCCGCCCGTGCCGCCGTGGCCTGTGCGTCGATTCGTGCGATCTCGGCGGTCGTGTCACTCACGGTCACATCCGTTCCAGGTGCGCCGCGTCCGCGGCGGGATGGGTCAGCGTGGCGAGGTCGGCACGCAGGCCCCGCAGCGCTCGCTGGGGCACCGGCGAACCGGCGCGCCGCAACCGCCACCGGCCGGCCAGCGCCAGCACGGCCGCGATCAGCAGCAGGCCCCCCGCGGTCGCCAGCGCGGCCAGCCACGCCGGCAGGACCAGGGCCAGCCCGAGCACGGCGGCGGCGGCCAGGGCGGCGCCCGCCCAGAACACGCTCACCCCGGCCGCGCCGAACAGGCCCGCGCTCACCGCGGTCTTGGCGGCCTTGTCCTGCAACTCCGCCTTCGCCAGCGCCACCTCGGCGCGGACGAGTTCGGACAGCTGCTCCCCCGCCAACTTGATCAGGTCTGCTGACGACTGCTGTGGCACGCCCGGCATGCCGGCCTCCTCCATCGGTTGCCGACTGCATCCCCTGATCCGGCCTCGCTAAACCGCCCGGCCAGGACGTCCACCGTCAACCAGCAGAAAGGAAGGGCACCTTCTTAACGCTATGCGTAGAGGAAGGTGCCCTTCTTAACCTCAGCGCGGTCTCGCCATCGGCGCGACCTGCCCTTGATCGCGGTCTCATGTGAGGATCTGCGGTCTGACGCAGGGTTGTGACACGAGACGGAGATCTTCGCCGAGCCCGGCGTCAGGACGGTCGGGCGCGGCGCCGTCACCCGTGGCGGCGGGCCTTGCCCACCAGGTCGTGAAAGGTCTTCCGGGTGGAGCCGTGGTCCAGGTGCCGGATCCGGGTTTCGGCCACCTGGACGTCCCACTGTTCCGCGGGCAGCGGCGCGGTGAACGCGTCGAGGCCGATCGACGCCTGGGCGGGAGCGTGGGCGGCCGAGTGCTCGTCGGCGTGGTCGTGGCCGACGACGAGCAGCGTGCCGCCTGGCGCGACGGCCGCGGCCAGCCGGGCGACGAATGCGGCGAACGGTATGGCGGGGTGCACGTACTGGCTCACCACCAGGTCGTACTGCTCCAGGGGCGACCAGGTGGCCAGGTCCGCCACGACCCACGAGACGCGGGCGGCGACGTCGGCGCCTTCCGCTGCGGCGAGTTGCTCCCCGTGGCTGACGGCAGTGGGTGAAACGTCGACGGCGGTGACCTGCCAGCCCTGGCGCGCGAGCCAGAGCGCGTCGGCGCCTCGCCCGCAGCCCGCATCGAGCGCGGTCCCGGCCCGCAGCCCGGTCGTTTCGGCCACCAGTTGCGGGCTCGGCGTGCCGTGTCCGGCGGTGCGCTCCTGGTAGTGGTGCTCCCACCACTGCGGGCCGAAGGCGGCATGCTCCGCATGCTGGTCGTGCGGGTGGCTCATGGGGCAACGCTCCTGGTCAGATCGTGCGACGGCCCGCCGTGACTCCGGCCGGCGGTTCCACCGTAGCGACGTCCGCCCCTTCGGCAAGTTTCCTTGCCGTTCTGGCAACAAGAGATGGCGCGGCACCGCTCACCATGCTCGGCCAGGACGCCGGGATCAGTAGACGTCGCGGACGTAGCGGCGGTCGGCCACGAGCTGCTCCATGTACGCCGCGGTGCCGTCGGTGTCCAGGTGGCCGTGCGCGGCGACCACCTCCCGCAGCGCCCGGTCCACGTCCTTGGCCATGCGGCTGGCGTCGCCGCAGACGTAGAGGTGTGCCCCCTCGGCCAGCCACGACCACAGCTGCGCGCCGTGCTCGCGCATGTGGTCCTGCACGTACACCTTGCTGCGCTGGTCCCGGGAGAACGCCGTGTCCAGGCGCGTCAGCGTGCCGTGCCGGCGCAGCGCGGCCAGCTCCTCGGCGTAGTAGAAGTCCGTGGCGCGACGCTGCTCGCCGAAGAACAGCCAGTTGCGCCCGGTGGCGCCGAGGGCGTGCCGCTGCTGCAGGAACCCGAGGAACGGCGCGACACCGGTGCCCGGCCCGACCATGACCATCGGGGCGGCCGGATCCTCCGGCGGGCGGAAGTGCGGTGAGCGCTGCACGAACACCTCCACCTCGGCGCCCGGCGCGGCGTCGGCGAGGTAGGTCGAGCAGACGCCCTTGCGGGTGTGACCGGCCGGGTTGTGGTAGCGGACCACCGACACGGTCAGGCTGATCCGGTCGGGCTCGACCACCGGCGTCGAGGAGATCGAGTACAGCCGGGGCTGCAACCGCCGCAGCACGTCCACCCACTCCTGGGCGCCGGCCCGCACTCGCCGGTGCGCGATGACGTCGACGGCCTGCCGTCCCCAGGTCCACTTGGCCAGCTCGCCGGTGTTGTCGGCGCGGAGCAGCGCGGCCAGCTGCGGGTCGTGGCCGCGCTCGGCGACCAGGCGCAGCAGGTCCGGGGTGATCTTCGTGATCTCCAGGCGGCGGTGCAGCGCCTCGCCCAGCGGCAGCACGCCGTGGCCCGGCACCTCGACGGGCTCGGCGGCGTCGAGACCGGTGACGGCGAGCCACTCGGTGACCAGTTCGGGGCAGTTGACCGGCCACACGCCGAGGGCGTCGCCCGCCTCGTACGCCAGCGCACCGCCCGTGTCGAAGGTGAACTGGCGCACCTCCTTCGCCGAGCCGGGCAGGCTGAGCAGCCGGTTGCCGGTCAGGGTGACCGCCAGCGGCGCGTCCTTGGTGGGCCGGGCAGCCCGGCTGCCACCCGGCAGGGCGGCCGGACCGGCCAGGGTGCCGAGGATCTGGTCCAGCCAGCCGCGGGCGGTGTGGTCGTAGTCGGGTTCGCAGTCGACTCGGGGCAGCAGCGCGGTGGCCCCGAGCTCGGCCAGGCGGGCGTCGAGGCGCCGCCCGTGGCCGCAGAAGTCGGCGTAGCTGGAGTCGCCGAAGGCGAGCACCGCGTAGCGGCGCCCGTCCAGCCGCGGCGCGCTGTCGGCTCGCAGCGCCTGCCAGAAGCCGGTGCCGTTGTCGGGTGCGTCGCCGTCGCCGAAGGTGCTGGTGATGAAGAGCAGGTCGGCGCCGTCCGCGAGGACCTGCGGCAGCGCGGAGCTCATCCGGTGCACCGCCGGCCGCCAGCCCGACTCGGCGAGCCGCCGGCCGACGGTGGTGGCGAACTCCTCGGCGTTGCCGGTCTGCGAGGCCCACAGGATGTGCACCGCGCGCGCCGGAGTGTCCAGGCCACCGTCGCGGTCGCGCGACGCGCGGGAGTACATCCCGGCGAGCAGGCCGTCGACCCACAGCGCCTCGTCCACGCTGAACGGCGCGGTCGCGGGCAGCACCGGCACCTGACCCGGCCCCGGCGGGGCCGCCGAGAGGGCGTCGACGAAGCCGGCCAGGTAGCGGCGCTGCACGTCGTCGGGGGTGAAGGCGACGTCGTCACCCAGCGCGAGCACGCCCCGCAGCACGTCCGGCACCGCGCCGGGCACGGTGGCGAGTTCGGCGGGGGGCAGCTCCGGCACGATCACGGCCGGCGGCGCCTCACCCGGCACCGCGACCTTCGTCAGCGCCACCGCGCACACCTTCAGCTCGGGCTGCAGCGAGATCGGGTCGACGGCGTCACTGGTGACCGCGTTGACGCTGACGTACTCCCCGAACAGGTCGTTCCAGTGGAACGGCGCGAAGCAGGCGCCGGGCGTGACCCGGTCGGTGACGGTGGCGGGCAGCACCGCCCGGCCGCGCCGGGACGCGACCTCGACCAGGTCACCGTCGGCGACGCCGAGCTGCGCGGCATCGACCGGGTTGACCTCGACGAACGGGCCGGGGTTGAGCCGGTTGAGCTTGGCGACCTTGCCGGTCTTGGTGAGGGTGTGCCACTGGTGCTGCACCCGCCCGGTGTTGAGCAGGAACGGGTACGTCTCGTCGGGCATCTCCGCCGGGGACAGGTGCGGGCGCGGGTGGAACACCGCGCGCCCGGTCGGCGTCGGGAACACCAGCCGCGGGCGGGTGCCGTCGGCGTGGATCAGCACGGGCTGGCTGACCCCGTCGTTGCGGTAGCGGACCGGGTTGCGGTCGGGCCCGTCCGGCGCGACCGGCCACTGCACCGGTCCCGCGGCGAGCCGCTCGTGGGTGACGCCGCGCAGGTCGTAGCCGGTGGCCGGGTTCGTGAAGCGCTGGATCTCGGCGAAGACCTCGGCGGCGTCGGCGTAGGTGAAGTCGTCGGCGTAGCCCATCGCGGCCGCGACGCGGGCGATCAGCATCCAGTCCGGCAGCGCCTCCCCCGGCGCGTCGACGGCCTGCCGGGACAGGGTCAGGTTGCGCTCCGAGTTGATCATCACGCCGTCGGTCTCGGCCCACATCGCGGCGGGCAGCATGATGTCGGCGTACGCGTTGGTCTCGGTGTCGGCGAACGCGTCCTGGGTGACGACCAGCTCGGCGGCCTCCAGGCCCTCGATGACGGTCCGGCGGTTGCCGACCGAGGCGACCGGGTTGGTGCAGATGATCCAGCACGCCTTGATCTCACCCGCGGCCATGCGCGCGAACATGTCCACGGTGCCCGTGCCCGCCTCGGCCCGCACGCTGCCCTCGGGCAGGCCCCAGACCTGTTCGGTGTACGCCCGGTCCCCCTCCGACAGGGCCGAGCGCTGCCCCGGCAGGCCGGGGCCCATGTAGCCCATCTCCCGGCCGCCCATCGCGTTGGGCTGCCCGGTGAGCGAGAACGGCCCAGCGCCCGGCCGGCAGATCGCACCGGTGGCCAGATGCAGGTTGACCAGCGCGTTGGTGTTCCAGGTGCCGTGCGTGCTCTGGTTGAGCCCCATCGTCCAGCAGCTCATCCACGCCCCGGCCGCGCCGATCCAGCCGGCCGCGCGGCGCAGGTCGTCCTCGGCCAGGCCGGTCAGCTCGGCCACCCGCTGCGGCGGGTAGTCGGCCAGCAGCTCCGCCGTCGCCGCCCAGCCCTCGGTGTGCTCGGCGATGAACGTCTCGTCGAGGCAGCCGTCGGCGGCGAGCAGGTGCAGCAGCCCGTTCAGCAGGGCGAGGTCGGTGCCGGGGCGGATCTGCAGGAACAGGTCGGCCTTGTCGGCGGTGGCGGTGCGGCGGGGGTCGACGACGATCAGCTTCGCCCCGGCCTTGACCCGGTCCATCATGCGCAGGAACAGGATCGGGTGGCAGTCGGCCATGTTCGACCCGATCACCAGGAACACGTCGGCGTGGTCGAAGTCCTCGTAGGAGCCGGGCGGCCCGTCGGCCCCCAGCGACAGTTTGTAGCCCGATCCGGCGCTCGCCATGCACAGCCGCGAGTTCGACTCGATCCGGCTGGTCCGCACGAAGCCCTTGGCGAGCTTGTTCGCCAGGTACTGCGCCTCGATCGTCAGCTGCCCGGAGACGTAGAAGGCGAGCGCGTCCGGGCCGTGCTCGTCGACGATCGCGCGCAGCCGCCGGGCGGTCTCGGCCACGGCCGTGTCGAGGTCCGTCTCGACCGGGTCCGCGCCGCGCGCCGGGCGGATCCGGGCCGTGTCCAGCCGGCCCGGCGCCGCCAGCATGTCCGCGCTGGTCGCACCCTTGGTGCACAGGCGCCCGCGGTTCGCCGGGTGCGCGCGGTCCCCGGCGACCTTCCGGACGACCCGGCGGCCGCCCGGCTCGCGGACGACGTCGAGGACCATGCCACAGCCCACGCCGCAGTACGAGCACACGGTCCGGACCCGGTTCGCGGCCTCCGCCTCGGGCACCTCGACGCACCACCCTCTCCTGCGGGGCCGGCGCCATGGTCGGCGACCGGGCCGCACCACGACGGTAGGAACGGCCCGTTACACGCCCGTCACACGACCGCGCCACAGCCCGTTACAGCGCGCCCACAACATCGACTCCACAGCTGTGAACCGCCGCTCCAGCCCACCGCACCTCACGGGTCCAGACAAGTGCCCGAATACGACAGTCGCCGATGTCTCGCGGATCATCGGCGCCCCAGTTCCACCGTGCGCACCAGCACCGGCTCGGTGCCCGGCGCGGGCGCGGCCTCGGTGTAGACCAGCACCCGCAGCTCGCCGCACAGGTCGTCGAGCTCGTCCACGCCCACGGCGAGCAGCCGCTCGGCGAACTCGTCCACCGTGCCCAGCGCCAGCGACTCGTCCGGCACCGGCCGGGGCCCGTCGGGGTTCATGGGTTCGAACGACGGGGTGCCCTTCGGACGGAAGCGCAGGTCGTACCAGTAGCTCTGCCAATACGGCTGCCTCGCGCGCACCGCACGGTTATATCAGCGCCGGTGCGGCCGGAACGGACTTGCGGTCCGATCCGGACCGGACCCAGGGCCGGCAACCGGTCCGGCCGGTCACGGCATGAATCTTTTGTGCCCTTTTGCTATAGAATTGACATATGACACGAGGCGGCCGGCAAGCTCGCCTACTCGCCGAGCGCGAGCGTCGGGTACGCGAAGCGGAGACGCTCGCCGCAGCCGAGGCGGCCCAGGCTGTCATCCGCGACGCCGAGGCTGATCAGCGTAACGACGAAGCCGACCAGCGCGACATCGCGCTCGAATGCCGCGACAGCCGGCTCACCGCCCGGGAGGCCGACGCCGCGGCCCGTGATCAGCGGGCCGGAGCGCGCGAGGTCGGTCTGGACGCACGGGAGGCGGCCGCCGACGAACGGGAGCGGCGCGCCGACGCGCGCGATCAGGCCGCCGACGAACGGGACGATGAGGCAGACGCCCGGGAGCACGAGGCAGACACCCGTGATCGGGGCGCGCGGTTCCGGGAGGACGCCGTGACGGCCCGCGAGAACGCCGCGGACGAGCGCGAGATCGCCACCGAACTGGCCCACTGGCACGACCAGTAGAACGGCAGGTCAGGCGGCCGGGCCGGGGACGGCGAGCCGCGCCACGATCCTGTTCAGCTGTTCGGCGTACGTCTCCAGGAACTCCGGCGAATCGGCCGCCAGCCCGGTCACCCGGCGCACGATCTGCGGGAGCACCGTCGGTGCGAGGGTCGCGGCGAAGAAGGTGAGCAGCACGTACGCCGGATCGAGATCGCCGGCCAGTTCTCCCGCCTGCTGGCGGCGGCGCACGTCGTCGACCATCGCCGCGAAGTAGTCGCCGGACCGCCGCTCGCCGTCGTCCGCGGGCGCGGCGGCCCCGGTGTCGGCCAGTCCCTCCCAGGCCAGCATCCGCGCCCACGACCGCTGGGCCCCGGCCTGCTTCACGAACTGCGACACGACCTCGGCCAGCGACGAGTCCGGGCGGGGAGCGCCGCCGCCGGTCTCCCACCGGCGTTGCAGCGCCTGGAACAGTCCTTCCTTGCCGTCGAAGTAGTACGAGATGAGCTGCTGGTTGACGCCCGCGCGAGCCGCGATCGCGCTGGTCCGGGCACCGGCGTAGCCGTGTTCGCCGAACTCGGCCAGTGCCGCTTCGAGGATGCGCTCGCGGGTGCGCTCGGCGTCGCGCTTGCGCTCGTCGCCGCTGGGCGAACGGCGGGGTCGGCTCATGGCGATCACCGTAACACGGTTCAGCGTGTGACTGACGCTATCAATCATTTGATTGACAGTGCCATCTGTCCGGCTAATACTCGGTCTCATGAGCGAACTCAGCGTCATGATCATCGGCGGGGGCATCGGCGGCCTGTGCCTCGCACACGGGCTGCGCCGAGCCGGGGTGGCCGTCACCGTGCACGAGCGCACCCGTGCACGCACGGACTGGCTGCAGGGCTACCGCATCCACATCAACCCGCACGGCAGCCGGGCGCTGCACGCCGCACTGCCACCCGAGACCTGGCAGGCGTTCCTCGACACCGTCTCCATCGACCAGGGCGGTTTCGCCTTCACCACCGAGCACCTCGACGACCTGCTGCGCTTCTCCGCCGCCGAGCTCACCCCCGAGGGCGGCCCACACGAGCAGCACTACGGCGTCAGCCGGATCAGCCTGCGCGAGGTGCTGCTGACCGGCCTGGGTGACGTCGTCCGGCACGGCAGCGAGTTCGTCCGCTACGAGGTCGCCCGCGGCCGGGTCACCGCGCACTTCGCCGACGGCAGCACCGACAGCGCCGACGTCCTCGTCGGCGCGGACGGCGCCAACTCCCGGGTACGCCGCCAGCTGCTCCCCCACGCCGAGCGGGCCGACACGGGCGTGCTCGCGATCGCCGGCAAACACCGCCTCGACGGCGCGGCCCTGCCGGACGTGCTGACCCGGCAGACCAACCTCGTCATCCCGAAGGACCGGGGCTCGCTGTTCACCGCCGTGTGGCGCCCCGACCGCAACCTGACGTCGCGAGGCGACCGGATCCCGGCCGAGTTCCTCCTCGACAACACCACCCCGTTCGTGCTCTGGGGCTTCAACGACGCCGCGGCGGCCTTCCCGCGCGGCGTCGAGGACCTGGACGGTGCCCGGCTACGCGACGTGGTGCTGGAGCGCGTGTCCGGCTGGGCGCCCGCCCTGCGCGACCTCGTGGCGGGCTCCGACCCCGGCACCGTGAACGCGATCCGGCTGCGCAGCGCCACTCCTGTCGGCCCCTGGGAGACCGGGCCGGTGACGCTGCTCGGCGACGCCATCCACAACATGACACCGCTGGCCGGAGTCGGCGCGAACACGGCCCTGCGCGACGCCGACCTGCTGCGCCGCAACCTCACCGCCGTCGCCGCCGGTGAGCAGGGCCTGATCCCCGCACTGCAGGACTACGAGCACCGCATGCTCGACTACGGGTTCGCGGCCGTACGCCAGTCGCTGCGCAACGCCGAGCAGGCGGCCTCGGCGAACCGGCTGGGCCGGGCCGCGTTCCGGGCGATGCTGCGCACGGTCGCCGCGCTACCGCCCGCCCGGCGCCGCATGGCCGCCCGGTTCGGCCGGTGACCGGCCGGCGATGACCCCTGCCGGATGCGTTCAGACCAGCACGGGTTCGGGCTGCACGGCCTGGGCGCGAGCGCGCCGCGCCCAGCGCACCGTGACCGGCACCGCCGCCCCGGCGACGGCGTACACGACGCCGAACAGCACCCAGCCCGGCCAGCCCCAGCCGACCACCACGGTGGCCAGCAGCGCCGGGGCGATCACCCCGGCGACCGAGAACCCGGTGCCGAACAGGCCCTGGTACTGGCCCTGGGCGTGGTCGGGAGCGAGGCCGAACGAGATTCCCCACGAGCCCGCGGCCTGGCGCAGCTCGGCGAGCACGTGCACACCGGCTGCGGCGAACAGGATCAGCGCGGCTGCCCAGCCGGGCAGCCCGGCGGCTAGGCTGTACAGCACACACGCGCCAAGCAGCAGAAACCCCGAGACGCGCTGGGCGGCGGCGGCACCCTCCACGGTGGCCGTGCCACGGCTGGCCCGGACCTGGAACAGCGCGACGACGATCGCGTTGAGCAGCGTCATCCCGGCGACCACCCAGGTCGGGGCGTCGGTGCGCTCGACCACCCACAGCGGCACGGCCACGTTCAGCATGCCGTAGTGGATGCACAGCACCCCGTTGAGCGCCGCCAGGGCGAGGTAGGGCCGGTCCCGCAGCACGACCAGCGCCGGGCCCGAGGCCGCCTTCGGCTGCGGTGCCACCGGCGGCACGCGCAGCACCAGGGTGCTGGCCAGCAGCGCGATCGCGACGCACACCACGATGATCACGGTGTAGGCGGCCCGGGTGTCGAACTTCAGCCCCACGCCCGCGATCACCGCACCGATCGCCCAGCCCACGTTCGTCACCGAACGCAGCACGGCACGGGTGCGCACGCGCTGCTCGCCCGGGATCGATCCGGCGATGAGGGCGCCGTTCGCCGCGCTGAACCCGGTCTCCAGCAGCTGCACCGCGCAGGCGACGGCGACGAAGCCGATGAAGCCGTCCACCACGAGGTAGCCGAGCATCAGCGCCGCGCGCGCCGCGCCGAACGTGACCATGACGCCGCGTGGGCCGATCCGGTCGGCCAGGTGGCCGGCGGGCACCCCGGCGAACAGGCTGACCACCGCGGCGATGGTGAGGCCGAGCCCGACCTCGGCGGCCGAGAGCCCGACCGACCGGGTGAAGAAGATGACGCTCACCGTGATGAACAGGCCGCGCGACGTGGACCCGGCCAGGGTGCTCAGGATCAGGGCACGGGTGGCCTGGTCGGCGGGCAGGCGGCTGATCAACCGGGTGAGCATGACGGGGACGCTAGTCCTGGTCGCCGTATCCGCGCCTGCCGGTTTCGGGTGCGTTGGCCCACATCATCCACCTTCGGCGATCGGTCCCACCGGCGCCGGCCGAGCATGGTTTCATGTACGGATGCCGGACGCCGTGACGATCAGCGGAATCCCCGCACCACTCACCTGGGGCCTTCCGCCCGCCGCGTGGGCGCTCACGCCGACGGGCGTCGAGATCACCGCCGGTCCGCGCACCGACATGTTCGTCGACCCGGCCGGCGGCGCGCCCACCGTGAACGCCCCTCGGCTGACCATGCCGGTCGACGGCGACTTCCAGCTGTCAGCCAAGGTGACGGTGGGCTTCGCCGCGACCTACGACGCAGGGGTCCTGCTGCTGCATGCCGGGGACGCGCAGTGGGGCAAGCTGTGTTTCGAGCTGTCGCCGCAGGCCAAGCCGATGATCGTCTCCGTGGTGACGCGCGGCGTGTCCGACGACGCCAACGCCTTCGTCGTCGAGGGCGACACGGCGTGGCTGCGGGTCTCGCGCACCGGGCAGGCGTACGCCTTCCACGCCTCGGCCGACGGCGGCTTCTGGCACTTCATCCGCTACTTCACGCTCGACGAGCCCGCGGCCGTCGGCTTCGAGGCCCAGTCCCCCACGGGCCAGGGCTGCTCCGCCGCCTTCAGCGAGGTCACCTTCAAGAACGAGGGCCTCGCCGAACTGCGCGACGGCTCCTGACCCGCAGCGGCGTCAGCCACGCGCCCGAGCCGCAGCCAGAGGCGCGCACTCGTCCCAACCTGGCGTGGCTCAGCGCATGGTGGCTCAGCGAAGGCCGTCGAAGAAACGGCGGAAGAACCCGCCCTCCATGGGCAGCGGGGCGGCCGGCGGCGGGGCCTCGCGGCGCTGCCGGGCGATCGGCTGGTCGTAGTCGGTGCGGGCGATCGCGTCGACGACCTGCTCCTCGGTGAAATCCTCGGAGCCGGGGATGTGCGGCACGAAGCCGACCAGCATCCCGTCGCGCAGCACCTGCGCCTCCAGCCCGGCGGTGCCGTCGGTGTCCCACAGCGCCTCGCGGCCGTCGGCCAGCACGATGCGGATGCCGGCCCGCCGGTGTCCACCGGCGAGCGACAGGTGCGCGGGGATGCCGCGCTCGCGCAGCACGTCCACCACCCGCCGGGCACGTTTGTCGTCCATGCGCCGACGTTAGCCACTCCCCCTGTGCACGAGCTGGGAACATGCCGTACGCCCGGTGTTTTTTCACGGCAGCACGCGCAGCGGGCGCTCGAAGAAGGTCTCCAGCACCACGACGGTCTGGGTGCCGGTGACGCCGTCCACGGCGAAGATCTGCCGCAGCGTCGCCTGAAGCTCCTCGGTGGTCGCGGCCCGCACCCGCACCAGCAGCGAGGCGGCTCCGGCCACGATGTGCGCCTCCTCGATGCCGTCGATCGCGAGCAGCGCGTCGCGGGTGGGCGGATCGCCCATCCACGCGTTCGCGTCCACCATCACGAACGCCGACACGCCGCGGCCGACGGCGGCGGGGTCGACGTCGACGGTGGTCCGGCGGATGACACCGCGTTCACGCAGCTTGCGTACCCGGTCGTGGGCCGCGCCCGCGGACAGGCCTACCGCCTTGCCCAGCTCGGCATAGGACTGCGTGGCGTCCTGCTGCAGGCGGGCCAGCAGTCTCCGATCGACGTCATCCACCATGCGCGGCCTTCTTAATGTGATTCAGCTGACTTCTGAGTTGACCATATCAGATTCGGAAGTATTACGCTTCTGCCATACAAAGTTCAGAGCTTGGAGGCACCACCGTGGTTGACACCATTCCCGCCGAGTTCACCGTGCTCGACGAGCGCTTCCGTTACTGCGACGGCGACTTCGTCGTCGAGCGCCTGCACACCGGCGCCCGCAAGACCGAGGGCCCCGCCTACTTCCCGGCGGGCCGCTACCTGGTGTGGAGCGACATTCCCAACGACCGTCTGCTGCGGTGGGACGAGACCACCGGGGCGGTCGGCGTGTTCCGGCACGGCTCCGGCTACGCCAACGGCAACACCGTCGACCGCCAGGGCCGCCTGATCACCTGCGAGCAGGGCAACCGCCGCGTCACCCGCACCGAGCACGACGGCAGCATCACCGTGCTCGCCGACCGATACCAGGACAGGCGTCTCAACAGCCCGAACGACGTCGTGGTGCGGGCCGACGGCACGATCTGGTTCACCGACCCGACCTACGGCATCACCGGCGACTACGAGGGCAACCAGGCCGAGAGCGAGTTCGGCGGCGCCTGCTACGTCTTCCGGCTGGACCCGGCCACGGGCGACCTGAGCGTCGTCGCCGACGACTTCTGCCGGCCGAACGGACTGGCCTTCTCCCCCGACGAGCAGCGGCTGTACATCGCCGACACCCGCCAGGAGCCCAGCCACATCCGCGTCTTCGACGTCACCGCCGACGGGCGGCTGACCGGCGGGACGATCTTCGCCACCTGCGACGCCGGGCGCTTCGACGGCCTGCGCGTCGACGCCGAGGGCCGGGTCTGGGCCGCGGCCTGGGACGGCGTGCACTGCTTCGCCACCGACGGCACCCTCATCGGCAAGCTCCTGCTGCCCGAGTCGGTCGCCAACCTCACCTTCGGCGGACCGAAGCTCAACCACCTGTTCATCACCGCCGGAACCTCGGTGTACACGCTGCGGGTCACCTTCAACGGCGCCCGCTACCCGCGGCCCGCCCTGCCTCACTGAGGTGGGCGCAGCAGGTGCTCGGCGGCGCGCGCGACCGCGTCGCTGGTGGTGTGTCCGGGGTGGTCGGCGGCGATGAAGTGGCGGCCGATGGCGAGCGCGAACATCAGGGTGCTGCGCGCCTCGACCTCGGCCGGGTCGGCGACGAAGGTGCTGAACGCCCGCCGCAGGAAGTCCATGCGCTCGTTGTCGATCCGCCGCAGCCGGGCCGCGACGGACTCGTCGTGCCGGGCCCACGCGCGAACGGCGAGGTCGATCCGGTGCAGGTCGTCCGAGGAGCTCAGCTGCCCCACGCGGCGGATGCGGTCGGCGGCGTCGCCGCCTTCGGCGTCGGCGCGGGCGATGATCTCCCGGGTGCAGCGGCGCTCCCACTCGTCGAGCAGTTCGGCCAGCAGCGCGGGCCGGCCGTCGAAGTATCCGTAGAACCCGCCTTTGGTGACGCCCAGCCGGGCGGCCAGCTGCTCGACGCGGACCGCGTCGGGTCCGCCCTCGGCGAGGGCCGCCAGCCCGGCTTCGATCCAGCGGGCTCGTGTCGTGCGCGCCACAGCGGGAATCGCCCCCACCTCCTGGTCCACCGTCGTGAATGTACGGTACCGTACAGATCATCTATACGGCACCGTATAGATCGACCGGCCGTACGCGGCCGGGTGAGGAGGGACGGGACCGTGGGCAACCGCAGGCGACTGCTCTGCTGGGCGAGCGGGACGATGATCGTGCTGGGCACGGGGCACCTATGCCTGCTGGCGCTGACCGCATGGTCCGGCGTCGCGGGCTGGGTCGACCGGGGGATGTGGGCGGCCGTGCCCCTGGCCTTGGCCGGCGAGAGCGGCCGCACCGTGGACGCGCTGCAGAACAAGGTCACCTTCTGGGCGGGTCCGGCGAGCTTCGCGGTGCCGCTGATCCTGCTGGGCTGCCTGATCTGGCACCTGGCGGGACGCGGCGTCGCCGTGCCGGCCGCGTTCGGCTGGGTGCTGGCCGCGTGGTGCCTGCTGGGCGGTGTCCTGCTCGTGCCGTCGCCGTTCTTCGCCGGAACGGTCGCCGGGATGCTCATCGTCGTGGCCGCCCGGAAGGATGCGCGACCGGCGGCCCTGCGACCATCCTGAGCGGACTCGCCCCAGGCCGGTGTGGCGGCCGGCTCACCCGGCCGGCCGCCACATCCGTTCAGTGCGCGACGGTGACCAGCGGCCGCTCCGGTGTCGCCACCGGCGGCGCGTTCCGGTCCCCGAGGACGATGTACGTGATGGACCAGGCCAGGAACACCAGCCCGGCCGCGGCGGTGAAGGCGAGGCTGTAGCCGTCACGAAGTGCCTCTACCAGCGGCTTACCCTCCCCGAGCAGGCCGTCGCTGTGCCTGGTGGCGATCGTCGCCAGCGCGGCCAGGCCGACGGCCGCCCCGGCCTGCTGCGCGGTGCTGTTGACCCCCGAGGCCAGTCCCGCGTCGGCTGGTGCCACGTTCGACATCGCCCGCATGATCACCGCCGGGATCGTCAGTCCCATGCCCATACCCTGGATGACGAGGGCGGGCGCCACGTGCAGCCAGTAGTCGCCGCCGACCGGGGCGGTGCTCAGCAGCAGCAGGCCCCCGCCGAGGGCGGCCAGCCCGGTCAGCAGCACCCGCCGGGTGCCGAACCGGGCCGTGAGCCTGGCCGACAGCAGCAGTGACATCGCCCCGATGACCAGTGGCGCGGGCAGGAAGGCCAGCCCCGTGCGCATCGAGTCGAACCCGAGCACCCGCTGCAGGTAGAGCGCGTTGAGGAACTGGAAACCGAACCCGGCCGCGAATACCAGCATGACCACCACGTTGGCGCCGACGGTCTGCCGGTCGCGGAAGACGGCCGGCGACATCAGCGGGCGCGCGGCCGTCGCCTGCCGGACCGCGAACAGCACCAGCAGCAGCACCGCGAGCAGCGCGTACCAGGGGTTCAGGCCGTGCTCGGCGATCCGGGCGATGGTGAACACGCCCAGGGACAGGCCCGCGGTGACCAGCACGGCGCCCGCGACGTCCGCTCCGGCGCGCAGGCCGAGACCGGGCTGCCGGGACAGGTGGCGCAGGCCCGATGCCAGCGCCAGTACGCCGAGCGGAAGGTTGGCCAGGAAGATCCATTTCCAGCCGTACAGCTCGGTCACCACTCCCCCGGCGATGAGGCCGACCGCGCCGCCCCCGGCCGAGACGAAGCTGTAGAGGCCCATGGCCCGCGCCTGCTCGCCCGGCTCGGGGAACAGCACGACGATCATCCCGACGACGACGGCCGAGGCCAGCGCGGCACCGGCACCCTGCAGGAACCGTCCGGCGATCAACAGCTCCGGGCTGCTCGCCAGGCCGCACAGCAGCGAGGCGGCGGTGAAGACACTGACACCGGCGAGGAAGATGGTCCGGGCGCCGAGCAGGTCGCCGAGCCGCCCCGACAGCAGCAGCAGGCCGGCGAAGGCGAGCAGGTAGGAGTTGACCACCCAGGACAGTCCGGACTGGGTGAAGCCGACGGCGTCCTGGATGGCCGGCAGCGCGACGGTGACGATGGTCCCGTCCAGCACGATCATCAGCTGCATGAGGCACAGCACGGCCAGCGCGGGACGCCGCGAGGCGCGGGTGGAGGGGTGGGTCGATGACACGGTTATTCCTAACTGACGACACGACACGTAGCGTTTCCTCAGTCTGAGACGACGGCATGCCCGCTGTCAACACGACCCGTGTCGTTTCCTAGAATCGCCACATGAGCGCCGACCCGCCCGCCGACACCCGCCGTCGCAACGAGACCAGCCGCCGCGCCATCCTCACGGCCGCGTTGGACCTGTGCGAACAGGTCGGATACGGGGCCACCACGGTCGAGGCCATCGCCTCCCGGGCCGGCGCCAGCAAGAAGACGATCTATCGGTGGTGGCCGTCCAAGGGCGCCGTCGTGCTGGAGGCCGTCACCGATCTCGCCCCGGCCGAGACGCCTTTCCCACACAACGCCGACGTGGCCGCGGATCTGCACGAGCAGATGAACGCCGTGCTCGCCTTCCTCGGCAGCCCGCGCGCCGGTTCGGCGTACACCGGGCTGATCGCCGAGACGCAGCACGATCCGCAGCTCGCCGAGGCCCTGGTCACGCAGCTCATCCGGCCCCGGGTGCAGGCCGCCGTCGACCGGCTCGACGCGGCGCGGCAGGCCGGCGAGCTCAGCGAGCACGCCGACCTGCGGCTGGCGGTGGAGATGCTGTACGGGCCGATCTACTACCGGCACCTGCTCCATCTCGGACGGCCATCACCGGAACACCTGCGGAACCTGATCGAGCAGGTCATCGCCCCGCTGCGGCCGCAGTCCCGCGGGCGCGGCTGAGCACGCCGCGCCGCGAGGACGGGATCACGGCAGGAAGTAGTCCGCCATGAGCCGGCCGACCCACTCTGGCTGGCTGATCTCGGCGGGCCGGAACTCGGCCATGGCGGGTTTGAGGTCGACGACAGGGGTGCCCGCCGCGGCGTCGAGCCCGCGCACGGTCAGCTCCCGGCCCCGTACGGCGACGATCCGGCACGTGGTCATGCCGAGCCGGTTGGGCCGGTTGGGGCCGCGGTCGGCGAACATGCCGACCTCCGGCAGGTCCGCGCGGCCACGCGGGCACCGGGGCCGGTGGTCCGGCCGTTCGGTCGCCCGGTCGAACACGAAGAACACGTCGACGTGGGAGAACTCGGCCAGGCCGAGCATGCAGTCGTCACCGAAACGCGGGTCCACGACGATGGTGCTGGTCACCGCACCCCAATGGTCGGTGAGCGCGGGGTCCGGCCGGTCGTTGTGCACGATCCCGACGGCGGTCATCTCGAAGCGCATGATGGATCCCTCCTGATGGTCAGGGTTCGCGGTACGTCTCCCGCTCCGGTGGCGTGCCACGGCGCCGTCGGCCGTGGCACGCCACCGGAGCGGGTCAGGCCCGGGTCCGGTAGAGCCGCATGGTCAGCGGCCCGAACACGGCCACCAGCAGTCCGGCCGCTGCCAGCACCCGGACGAGCTGGTCCGCGGTGCCCGTGCCGTGCATGAGGCCGCGTGCCGCGTCCACCACCATGCTCACCGGGTTGACCTCGACGAACGTCCGCAACCAGCCGGGCATGGTCGCCGGGTCGACGAAGACGTTGCTGGCGAAGGTCAGCGGAAACTGGACGAGGAAGCTCACCGCGCTGATCGCGCTCGGCGTACGCAGCACGAGCCCGAGCGTGGCCCAGACCCAGGACAGGCCGAAGGCGAACACCAGCAGCAGCGCGATCGCGGCGAGCACCCCGCCCACGCCACCGCCGGGCCGGAAGCCCATGACCAGGCCCAGCGCCACGACCAGCCCGGCGGCGAGCACGTTGCGCGCGGCGTCGGAGAGCAGCCCGCCGACGATGAGCGCCGGACGCCAGATCGGCATCGAGCGGAAGCGGTCGGTCACGCCGGTGGTGATGTCGGTCTTGAGGTTGACGCCGGCGTACACGCTGATCAGCAGTACGGCGAAGACCATCGTGCCCGGCAGGAGCGTCTGCAGGTAGTCCCGGGGAGAACCGGCCATGGCCCCGCCGAACAGATAGGTGAACATGACCGTGAACAGGATCGGGATCATGATGGCGTCGGCGAGCTGCTCCGGCACGTGCTTGATCCGCAGCAGGGCCCGGCGGGCGAAGGTCAGCGACGCCGACAGGGCGCTGCTGCGGGGTGGTCGCGGCCCGGCCGAGACGGTGTCCCGCAGCGATCGGACACCTCCGGAGGCGGCCGGCTGACGGGTGGCGGATGCGGTGGTCATACCGGCTGCTCCTGATGGGTGGTGGCGCCGTCCGGCGCGGGATGCCCGGTGAGGGCGAGGAACACCTCGTCGAGGCTCGGCTGGGCGAGGGCGAACGTGTCGACGGCGATGCCCGCCCCGGCGAGCCCGGCCAGCGCGAGCGAGGCTCGCCCGGGGTCGTCGACCCGGGCCGTCAGCAGCGCCGCGTCGTCGGGTCCGGGCCGGACGGCCGCCCCCAGGACGTCACCGAGCGCACGTTCCGCCGCGGACCGGCGGGCCGGGTCGGAAACTCGCACCTGGAGGGTGCCCGCCCCGACGGAGGCCTTCAGCTCCCCCGGGGTGCCCTCCGCGACCACCCGGCCGTGGTCGATGACCGCGAGCCGGTCCGCGAGCTGGTCGGCCTCGTCGAGGTACTGCGTCGTGAGCAGCACGGTCGTGCCCTCCGCGGTGAGGGCGCGAACCGCGTCCCACACCTGGCCGCGGCTGCGCGGATCCAGGCCCGTGGTCGGCTCGTCGAGGAACAGCAGGTCCGGCCGGACGACGACGCTGGCGGCGAGATCGAGCCGGCGGCGCATGCCGCCCGAGTACGTCCTGACCGTGCGCCCGCCCGCTTCGGCCAGGCCGAAGCCGTCCAGCAGCTCCCCCGCTCGCCGTACGGCCGCCGCACGGCCCAGGCCGAGCAGCCGCGCGATGATCGTGAGGTTCTCGGTTCCGGTCAGCGCCTCGTCGACCGAGGCGAACTGGCCGGTCAGGCTGATCCGCTCGCGGACCCGTTCGGCCTGGCGGACGACGTCGTGGCCGAGCACCCGGGCGGTGCCCCCGTCCGGTTGCAGCAGGGTGGCCAGGACGCGGATGGTCGTGGACTTGCCCGCCCCGTTCGGCCCGAGGAAGCCGTACACGCCGCCGGCCGGCACGTGCAGGTCCAGCCCGTCCAGTGCGGGCGCGGCACCGAAGGTCTTGCGCAGCCCGCTCGCCTCGATGGCCGGCGTGGTCGTCTCACTGCTCATCGACGACCTCGATCTGCTCCACGGTCACGTCCTCGGCCAGCGCGAAGGCCGCCGCCGACTCGGGACGGCCGGGCGCGATCCCCCGGGCCGCCGCGAGCTGCTCCGCGGAGTCCCACCGCCAGATCGCCAGCCAGGTGCGCTCGTCGAGCCGGCCGAGCCGGGTCTCGGTCGGACCGTGCCCGGCCGAGCGGGTGACGGAGACCAGCGCCGCGTGTCTGACCAGCAGCTCTGCTTGCGCTGCGGAGTCGGCGGTGAACCGGGTGAGGGTGATGACGGTCATTACTAGAACCTTTCGCTAGAAGCGTTCACTAGTGACGGGTTCTAGAGGTACGCTATAGCGGTGCCTGATGTCAACCGCGTGAACAAGCGCACCCAGAAGGCCGCGGAGACGCGGCGGTCCATCCTGGACGCCGCCCGCGACCTGTTCGTGGAGCACGGCTACGGGGCGACCAACATGCAGGAGGTCGCCGCGCGCGCCGGAGTGGCCGTGCAGACGGTCTACTTCGTCTTCGGCAACAAGCGGGCGCTGCTCAAGGAGCTGGTCGACGTCACCATCGCGGGCGACGACGAGCCGGTGGCGACGGTGAACCGGCCGTGGTTCCGCGCCGCGCTGGCCGAACCGACCGCGGCAGCACAGCTCAAGGCCCACGTCCGGGGCACCCGCGAGATCCTCGAACGGGTCGCGGCCATCACCGAGATGGTCGCCACCGCCGCGGCGACCGACGCCGAGGTGGCCCACCTGTGGCCGCACGGGGACGGTCCCCGCTTCGAGGTGCACGCGGCCGCCGCGGCGGCCCTGGTGGCCAAACCCGACGCCCGCGCGACGGCCTCCGGCGCGGCCGCCGATCTGCTGTACGCGCTGCTGAGCACGCAGCTCTACCTGCTGTTCACCCGCGACCGCGGATGGTCGCCAGAGCGATGGGAACAGTGGACCTGGCAGACCCTGCGCGCACAGCTCTGCGCGGACTGACTAGACGGCTTTGACGGGCTGCCGCAGGATCGTCTTGAGCTTGGCCGGCTCGGTGCGGCGCGGGTCGCTGAGGTAGATCTCGTGGTGGTCGCCGTTGAAGGTCAGGCCATGCTCGGGCAGGTAGCGTTCGTGCAGGCGGGCCAGGGTCGGCGCCTCGTCGTCGTAGGAGCCGACGTGCAGGATCTGCACGCACCTGCCCTCGGCCAGGCTGCGCAGCCGGACCTCGGCCAGCGCGGGGTTCTGCTTCTTGGCGGCCACCGCGGCGACGGCCGCGCGGACCATGTCCTCGGTGATCCAGTCCGGCTGGCTGATCAGCATGGTCCACGACCAGGCGGCCTTGTCGCGGGTGAGGAACACCGACGGATCGTCCGCCCGCCACAGCCCCTCCAGCGGTCCGACCACGAAGTCCTTGCCGCCGGCCTTGCTCGCGAACTTCAGCGCGTACGCCACCCCGTACAGCGCCTCGACGGCGTTGCCGTACGCGGCGGAGGTGTTGGGGTCGCCGTGGCCGTCTACCGCGAGATAGCGCAGCTCGGGAACGTCGACGACGGCGAAGTCCCGCGTCGGCGGCGCATACAGCTCACGGAACGCCTTCTTGATGTCGTACTTGTCCAACGTGGTCTCCGTGGTCAGGTCGTGCAGGGTGGCCTGGGTCCAGGCCGCGTCGGCGCGCAGCATGGCCTCGCAGTAGTCGAAGATCGCCGACGCGACGGCGGGGAGCGGCTCCTGCCGGGCTCTGGTGGCACGCAGCTCCGCGAGCTGGTCCCGCAGCGCCTCACGCCGCCGGCCGAGGCCGGCCGCCACATCCTCCTCGGACAGGCCGGGGCTGTTCGCCATCCCGATCAGGACGCGCGAGCGCACCGGCGTCAGCGCCGCCAGCGCGTCTTTCGTGGCGGCTTCGCAGAGCAGGCGGCCGGCCTCCGTCACCCGATAGGTCGCCCGTGACTTCGCCGATCGCCGCTCCGCGGCAGGGGCCCCGGTCGCCTCGATCAGGCCGCGCCCGGCCAGCTTGTCCAGCAGGTAGTAGATCGACGAGAACCCGAGCGCCGTCCAGGCCCGCACGCCGCGCTCCTCGATGACGCGCTCCAGCTCATAGCCGTGGCGCGGCTGCTCCAGCAGCAGCCCGAGCAGGGTCAGCTCGGCATCGGTCAGCGTCATGGCCATATTCTAGCACTAGAATATCGCGACACGTCACTGCGGTGTTTCCGTCGGCCGCGCCCGCGCTTCTAGACTGACCCGCCCGGCATCCGGGATCATCATCGATCGGCGAGGGAGCCTCCATGTCAGCCGTTGCCCTTCCCTACGACGTCCACGGCTCCGGGCCGCACCGCGTCATCGCGCTGCACGGCTGGTTCGGTGACCGCCGGGCCTTCGCGAAGGTCGTGCCCTATCTCGACGGCGACGCCTTCACCTACGTGTTCCCCGACTACCGCGGCTACGGCCAGGCCCGCGACCTGTCCGGCGAGTACGCCATCGCCGAGATCGCGGGCGACGTGACCGCCGTGGCCGACAAGCTCGGCTGGGACGACTTCTCGCTGATCGGCCACTCGATGGGCGGCAGCGTGATTCAGCGCGTCATGCTGGACGCGCCCGGCCGGGTCCGCAAGCTGGTCGGCGTCAACCCGGTGCCCGCCTCCGGCGTGCCGTTCGACGAGCAGGGCTGGGCGCTGTTCTCCGGCGCCGCCGACGAGCCGGGCAACCGGCGCGCGATCATCGACTTCACCACCGGCGGCCGGCTGCCCGCCGCCTGGCTGGACGAGATGGTGGCCGCGTCGCTCGGCAACTCCAACGTGGAGGCGTTCCGGGCCTACCTGACGGCCTGGGCCCGCACCGACTTCCACGCCGAGGTCGCCGGCAACACCACCCCGGCCCTGGTGATCGCGGGCGGCCAGGACCCGGCGCTGTCCGCCGACGTCATGCGTGCCACCTGGCTGCAGTGGTACCCGAACGCGGAGCTGTGCGTGCTCGCCGACGCGGGCCACTACCCGATGGAGGAGACTCCCCTGGCCCTGGTCTCGGCGATCGAGAAGTTCCTCAAGGCCTGAGCCGCATGCCGTGGCGCGGCCCGGCGGGACCGCGCCACGGTCAGGCCCCGCCGGGGCGGGTCAGGCTCGCCGCCAGCTCGGTCCGGTTGCGCACGGCCAGCTTGCGGAAGATGTTGGCCAGGTGGAACTCGACCGTCTTGGCGGACACGCCGAGCCGCTCGGCGGTCTCCCGGTTGCTCATCCCCAGCGCCACCGACTGCGCCACCCGCAGCTCGGTGGGCGTGAGCGGCAGATCCTGGCGCGGCGACGCCGGAACGGGGGCCGCCACCTGGTCCAGCGCCGCGCTGACCCGGGCCAGCGGGCCGCCCGCGCCCATCGCCGCGTACCCGCTGGCGGCCGTCTCCAGCAGGCGGATGGCGTCGGCGCGGCGGCCCAGCCGGGCGTGGCGCTCGCCGAGCAGCCAGGCCATCCGGGCCCGGGACAGGCGCTCGGCGGGACGGTTCAGCCCGATGAGGGAGCGCTCGAACCGAGCCGTCGTCTCCGGATCGTCCGGCTCGGCGATCCACGCCCGCCAGGCGGGCAGCGCGGGCGCGCCCGGCCACTCCAGCGGCGGGTCCGGGATCCCCGCGAGCAGCCGCAGCGCCTGCGCCCGGTCGCCGTGCAGCGCGTGATGGGTGGCCAGCTCCCAGCGGTGCTCGTAGAACAGCCCCGAGTTCGCCCCGACGGCCGTGCCGACCAGGAACTCCAGCACCCCCACCCAGGCCTGCACGTCACCGTTGACCAGGTGCAGCGGCGCGGCGCACTCGGCGAGGTGGGCCGCGACCCAGCTCGACGCCGCCCGCGCGGCCAGGCCGCGGGCCTCGCTCAGGTGCTCGCTCGCCGCGGCCGTGTCGCCGCGCAGCGCCTCGACCTTGGCCAGGAACGAGGTCGCCTCGGCCTGGATGTCCACCCGGCCCGCCTCGATCGCCAGCGCCCGCGCCCGGGACAGCGCGGCCTGGCCCCGGGCGACGTCGCCGGACCAGGCGTCGCCCAGCCCGATCATCGTGAGCAGCCGGGCCAGCCGGGCGGGCGGCGCGTCCAGGCGGTCCACCAGGTGCGCGAACCGGGCACGGGCCTCGTGCGGCCGGATCGCGCTGAGCGCGCACAGCAGCGCGCACTCCAGGTACAGCTCGTCGCGGCCGAACCGGGCCGGGTCGAACAGCCGCAGCGCGGTGTCGAGGTGCCTGCTCGCGTACGGCTGCCGGGTGCGGACGCCGACGACCCCGGCCGCGGTGTGGAACAGCAGCTCGACCTCGTCAGCCGGCGGCCGCCCGCGCAGCTCCTCCAGGCGTCGCACCACCGCCCGCAGCGTGACCGGGTCGGCGGTGCGGGCGTCGTCCAGAAAGGACTCGGCGAGGGACCGTGCCGCCGTGACCCGTTCGCCCATCGTGGAATCCGTCGGCACGATCGCCGATTCTATGGGCTGCCCGCCAAGGCCCCGGCAACCCGGTGCACCCCGGCGGACCTGCCCGATCGCGGCTGAGGCGTGCATCACCCCGGGTCGACATCTAAGGGCTGCCTTACCTAAGCTCGCGGATCGTCGGTGATCTAGGGAGCGGCCATGCGCGGTGCGGCGAAGCGGGGCGGATGCCTCCTGCTGGGCTTGCTGGTGCTGCTGGCCGCCGTCGCCGCGAGCCTCACCATCGGCAGCCGCCCGATCCCGCTCGGCGAGGCGCTCGACGCGCTGGTGCACCCGTCGGCCGGCGAGGCGGCGCTGATCGTGCGTGAGCTGCGGGTGCCGCGTACCCTCGTCGGGCTCGAAGTCGGGGCCGCGCTCGCCGTCGCGGGCGTGCTCATGCAGGCGCTGACCCGCAATCCGCTGGCCGAGGCCCGGGTGCTGGGCATCTCGGCGGGCGCCGCGACGGGCGTGGTGGCGGCCATCGCGTTCTTCGGCGTGGCGAGCCTGGCCGGCTGGATCTGGTTCGGCCTGACCGGGGCCGCGCTCGCCGGGGCGCTGGTGTTCCTGGTCGCCGCGCGCACCCGGGACGGATCCGGACCGGTCAGCCTGGCGCTGTCCGGGGCCGCGATCGACGCCGGGCTCGGCGCAGTCATCTACGGCATCCTCAGCATCGACGCCGCCACGTTCGAGCAGTACCGCTTCTGGGTCGTCGGCTCGATCGCCGGGCGCACCCCGGCCATGGCCGCGCAGATGGCCCCGTTCCTGGCGATCGGGCTGGTGCTGGCCGTGGTGACGGCCCGCGGCCTGGACGCGCTGGCGCTCGGCGACGACGCCGCCCGCGGCCTCGGCCACCGCATCCAGCGGGTACGCCTGCTCGCCGCCGTCTCCGCGATCGTGCTCACCAGCGCCGCGGTCGCGCTGGCCGGGCCGATCGCGTTCGTCGGCCTGGCCGTGCCGCACGCGGCGCGGGCGCTGGTCGGCGCCGCCCACCGCTGGGTGCTGCCGCTGTCCGCGCTGCTGGGCGCGGCGCTGCTGCTGCTCGCCGACGTGCTCGGCCGGGTGATCAGCCCACCCGGTGAGGTCGCCGCGGGCGTCGTCACCGCGCTGGTCGGCGCGCCGGTGCTGCTCTGGCTGGTCCGCCGGGCCCGGACGGTGACCGCATGATCGTCAGAATCGGCCCGGCGAGCTTCCTGCTGCACCGGCGCACCCTGCTGGTCACCACCGGCCTGGCCGCCCTCCTGATCGCGGCGGTGGTGGCGGCCGCAGGCATCGGCACCCGCACCGTCCCTCCGCTGGAGGTCGTCCGCGCGCTGCTGACCGGCGGCACCGAGCACGACGTGATCGTGCGCGAGCTGCGCTTCCCCCGGGTGGTGCTCGGCGCGGTGTGCGGGGTCGCGTTCGGCCTCGGCGGCGCGCTCATCCAGTCCGTCGCCCGCAACCCGCTGTCCAGCCCCGACGTCATCGGCGTCACCCAGGGCGCCGGGCTGGCCGCGACGGTCGCGCTGACCTCCGGCCTGGCGTACGAGCTGGTCGCGCCCAGTGCCATGGCAGGTGGCCTGCTCGCCGCGGTGGCGGTGTTCGCGTTCGGGGCGCGCACCGGCTTCGCCGCGCACCGGTTCGTGCTGGCCGGGGTCGCCGTCGCGTTCGCGCTGCGGGCCGGCATCGAGGTCGTGATGAGCTCGGCGGAGACCATCGACGCGCTGCGCGCGCAGATCTGGCTCATCGGCTCCCTCAACGGCCGCGGCTACGAGGAGGCCGGGGCGATCGGCCTGGTGCTGCTGCTGGCCCTGCCCGCGCTGCTGTGGGCGGCCCGCGCGCTGCGCACCAGCGCCCTGGACGACGACACCGCCCGCGCCCTGGGCGTACGCCCCGCCGCCCGCCGGCTCGGCGCCGGTGCGCTGGGCGTGGTGCTCGCCGCGGCGGCCACCGCCCAGGTCGGCGCCGTCGACTTCGTGGCGCTGGTCGCCCCGCAGGTGGCCCGGCGGCTGACCGGTGCCGAGCGGCCGCCCCTGGTCGCCTCCGCGCTGGCCGGGGCGGTGCTGGTGGTGCTGGCCGACCTGGCCGCCCGGATGCTGCTGGCCCCGACGCAGCTGCCCGTGGGCGTGCTCACCACCGGCATCGGCGGCCCCTACCTGGTCTACCTGCTCATCCGGAGGCGTCGATGAGGCTCGAAGGGCGCGACCTGGTCGCCGGTTACGAGGAGCGGACCGTCCTGGACGGGCTGTCGGTCACCGTCCCGCCCGGCCGGTTCACCGTCATCATCGGGCCGAACGCCTGCGGCAAGTCGACGCTGCTGCGTACCCTCGGCCGGCTTTTGAAACCGCGCGGCGGCAGCGTGCTGCTCGACGGCGCGGTGCTGCACGACCTGCCCCCGCGGGAGGTCGCCCAGCGGCTCGGCGTGCTGCCGCAGTCGCCCCTGGTGCCCGAGGGCGTCACCGTCGCCGACCTGGTCGCCCGCGGCCGCCAGCCGCACCAGCGCTGGTGGCAGCAGTGGAGCCCCGGCGACCAGGCAGCGGTCGCGGCCGCGCTCGCCGACGCCGACATCGCCTCGCTGGCCGGTCGGCCCGTGGAGGCGCTGTCCGGCGGGCAGCGGCAGCGGGTGTGGATCGCGATGGCGCTGGCGCAGCAGACCGAGGCGCTGCTGCTCGACGAGCCCACCACCTTCCTCGACCTGGCCCACCAGGTGGAGGTGCTGCGGCTGCTGGAGCGGCTGCGCGACGGCGGGCGCACCGTCGTCGCGGTGCTGCACGAGCTGAACCAGGCGGCCCGGCACGCCGACCACGTGATCGCGATGAAGCACGGCCGCATCGTGGCCACCGGCGCACCGCACGAGGTCGTCACCGAGCAGCTGATGACCGACGTGTTCGACCTGGCCTGCGCCGTCGTCGCGTGCCCGCTGACCGGCGCGCCGCTGGTCATCCCCCGACCCTGAACAACCACCCCGAAAGGAAGTGACGCTGTGCAGAGGCGTCTTCTGCTCACGGCCGCGATCGCGGCCGGGCTGGCCCTGACCGGCTGCGGCAACACCGCCGACGGCGGCGGCAAGGACACCGCGGCCACCGTCGAGATCGTCCACGCGATGGGCACCACCAAGGTCCCGGCCGCCCCGCAGCGCGTGGTCGTGCTGGACACCGACAAGGTCGACACCGCGCTGACGCTGGGCGTCAAGCCGGTGGGCGCGGCCCGCGCCGGTGAGCTGACCGGCTGGCCGACCTACTTCGGCGCCGGTGCGACCGACGGCATCACCGAGGTCGGCGTGCTCACCGAGCCGGACCTGGAGGCGATCGCCGGGCTCAAGCCCGACCTCATCCTGGGCAGCAAGTTCCGGCAGGAGAAGTTCTACACCGAGCTGGCGAAGATCGCGCCGACCGTGTTCACCGAGAACGTCGGCAAGACCTGGAAGGAGAACTTCCTCCTCGACGGCAAGGCGCTGGGCAGGGAGCAGCAGGCCAAGGACCTGCTCGCCGCGTACGAGAAGCGGGCGGACGAGGTCGGCGCGGCCATCCCGAACGCCGCCGCGCTGAAGATCTCGATCGTGCGGTTCATGCCCGACCACATCCGCGTCTACGGCCCGGAGTCGTTCTCGGGCATCGTGCTCGGCGACGCGGGCCTCGGCCGCCCCGAGCGGCAGCTGCTGGCCGACAAGGACGACAAGCGCTTCGACAAGGTCAGCGCCGAGCGCGTCACCGAGGTGGACGGCGACTTCGTGTTCGTCGCCGCGTACGGCGAGAAGGCCGCCGCCGAGCAGCAGAAGATCACCGCCGGTCCGCTGTGGGCGGGGCTGAGCGCGGTCAAGGCCGGCAAGTCGCAGGTCGTCGCCGACGAGACCTGGATGACCGGCATCGGCGTCACCGCCGCCAACAAGATCCTCGACGACCTGGCCAAGTACCTGGGCTGATCGCAGGCGAAGGGGCCGGATCCGCTTATGCGGGTCCGGCCCCTTTCCGTGTGCCCATCTCACTCGTTGCGGGCCACCTCCGGGCCGGTGATCCGCCGCAGCAGCGGCAGCGTCGAGGCGATGATGGCCAGTGACACGGCCAGACCCCCGCCGACCATGAGGTAGAAGGACGGTCCCGGCGCCAGCAGCTCGTAACCGAGCTGCGCCTGCAGGAACAGGTGCGAGGCGAGCAGGCCCATGCCGATCGCGACCACCGACGCGGCAGCCAGCGGCACCACGCTCTCCAGCGCGACGACCCCGCGCAGCGTGTTCAGCTGCACCCCGGTCAGGCGCAGCATGCTGAACGGCCGCCTGCGGTCGCTGAGCCCACCGGCGATGCTGACGGCGAGGCTGCATCCGGCGACCGGCAGGCTGGCCAGCATGATCACGTTTGCCAGCTGCTGGAACTGGACCAGCTGCCGGGCGTTGTTCGACTCCCACTCCGCCACGCCGGCCGGGAACCGCCCGATCGGGAACGCGAGTTCCAGCATCGTGCGGGCCCGCTCGAACGCGGACTGGCTGGTGGTGTCGACGACCACGGACAGGATCGGCTGGGCCTCGACCACCGCCGGGGTCGCGGTCGCGGCCGACCACACATGCTCGTCCTTGGTCAGGTCGCGCACGCCGAGCAGGTCACTGGCCACGGCCGCGGTCTGCGCCCCGGCCGGGCAGGTGCCGAAGCGGGCCAGGTGGGCCAGCTCGGCGCAGGTGACGACGCCGTGCCACCCGTCCGGGTCGGGGTTGACGCGGACCAGGGTCACGCTGCGCACGCCGGGGATCGCCGCCAGCCCGGCCGGGATCTGGCTCAGGGCCGGTCCCGCGCCGTCTTCCTGCCAGAACGTCTTCGACAGGCTCGTCGCGGCGACAGAGTCGGTGCGCGGCTCGCCCCGGTTGGCCACGAAGGTGGTGATCGTGCCGGTCGCGACGCTGGTCACGAACAGCGCGACGATCAGCCCGCTGACCGACCGGAATCCGGCGCGCGGGTCGTCCGACAGCCGTCGCCCGGCGATGAGCGCGGCGGGCCGGCTCGCCCGCCCGGCCAGCAATCGGGCGCCCGCCATCGTCAGCCACGGCCCGGCCAGCACCAGCCCGATGAGGATCAGCACGAACCCGGACAGGTACGCGGTCAGCTGCGCGTCGGTGCCGTCCGGCCGGCGGCCGATGAACCACGCCAGCTCCAGCACCCCGCCCACCAGCGGGATGAGCCGCCAGGCCCGGGGCGGGCGGGGCGTGACCCGGCGGCTGACGCCCAACGGCGAGATCCGCACCCTTCGCAGCGCCAGCAGCGCGGCCACCACCGCGCCGAGCGGGATTCCCAACGCCACCAGGAGCACGTCAACCGGGTCGAGGGACAGGTCGGCGGCGAAGAACGGCTCACCGGTGAACGGGATCGCGGCGAGCACCGGCCGCATCCCCAGGAACACCCCGAACCCGGCGAGGGTGCCGACGGCCGCCGCGAGCGTGGACTCCACCGCCGCGATGACCGAGATCTGCCGCGGGGTGGCCCCGATCAGCCGCATCGCGGCGAAGCGCTTCTCGCGGCGGGTCGTCGCGAGCCGGGTCGCGGTGGCGATGAAGATGAGCACCGGGAACAGCAGCGCGGCCGCCACCACGGACAGCACCAGCGTCATCGCGTCGCCGTTGAGCCCGATGAAGCAGCCGTCGCAGCCGGCCGACTCGGCGGCCATGATCTGCGTGATCTGCCTGCCGCCGAGCTGCTCCACCTCGGCCGGGGTCCGTCCGATGACGATGAGCAGCGAGTCCGGCGACGGCAGTCCCTCGTCGGCGATGACGCCCACCTGCCGGCCCGGGAAACGGTCGCGCAGCTCCGCGGGGGGCGTGCTGGCGAGCAGGTCCACCAGGGCCGGGGAGGCGTAGTACTCCCCCGCCGCGGGCAGCCGCGGCAGGCCCGGCGGGACCGGAGCCGCCGGGCCCAGCGCGGCGACCTCGACCCGGCCGATGGACCGGGCGTGGAAGTAGTCCTCGCGGACCGTCCACCACATCGCATCGTGCTCGGCCGACTGCGGCGCGATCGCGCTGTTGAGCCAGGCGTAGCGCTGGTTCTGCGCGCCGACGGCGTTCATGCCCGCCACGGACGCCAGCAGCATGCCGACGCCGAGTGCCACCGCGGCGGCGATGACGGCGAGCCGGGTCGCGGCCTCCCGGCCGCCCGCCAGCGACATCCGTATCCCGAACCGGATCATGCGGTCACCAGCGCGTTCACCTTACCGTCGCGGACGACGACCTGCCGGTCCGCGTACGCCGCGACGCGCGCCTCGTGGGTGACCACGACGACGGTCGTGCCCTGCTCCCGGGCGGAGGACACCAGCAGGTCCATGACCTGCTCGCCGGTCAGCGTGTCGAGCGCGCCGGTGGGCTCGTCGGCGAACAGCACGCCCGGCTCGGCCACCAGCCCCCGGGCCAGGGCCACCCGCTGCGCCTGCCCGCCGGACAGCTCGCCGGAGCGCCGCCGCTCCAGCCCGGCCAGGCCGAGCCGCTCGAACCACGGCCGGGCCCGCCGCAGCGCGGCCGGCCGGCGTACGCCGCCGAGCAGCAGCGGCAGCGCGACGTTCTCCTCGGCGGTCAGCTCGGGCACGAGCTGGCCGAACTGGAACACGAACCCGAACCGGTCCCGGCGCAGCAGGCTGCGCCGGCTCTCGTTCATGGTGTCGACCCGCTGCCCGTCGAACCGGATCTCGCCCTGGTCGGGCACCAGGATCCCGGCCAGGCAGTGCAGCAGGGTCGACTTGCCGGAGCCGCTGGGCCCCATGATGGCGACGATCTCGCCCGGCTGCGCCGACAGCGTCGCGCCGCGCAGCGCCGGGGTCTGGCCGAAGGACAGGGCCACGTCTCGTGCTTCGAGCAGCGTCATGCCCGCACCACCTGGCGCAGCGCGTCGAGGCGGGCGACGGTGACGTCGATCCAGTGCAGATCGGCTTCCAGGTGGAACAGGCCGTGGTCGGCCAGCATCGCGTCGACCAGGGTGCCGGTCCGCTTGAGCTCGGTGAGCTCCTTCATCCGCCGCAGGTGTACGCCCCGCTGCGTGTCCAGGTACTCCTCCGCGGGACGGTCCAGCATCAGGGCGAGGACGACCTTGGTGAACAGCACCGCCTGCAGGTGGGGTTCGGCCTCCACCGGCTCGGTGAGCCACGTGTCGACCTCGGTGGCGCCCGCGTCGGTGATGACGTAGCGCTTGCGGTCCGGGCCGACGCCGGGCTCCACGTCGCCGATCACGACCTTGCCGTCGCGAGCGAGCCGGCCGAGCGTGGCGTACACCTGCCCGAAGGGCAGCGGCTTGCCGCGGCTGAAGAACGTGTCGTAGTCGCGCTTGAGGTCGTACCCGTGGCCGGGCTTGCGTTCCAGCAGTCCGAGGAGGGTGAGGGGAACACTCATGCCCGGAACCCTACCCCGCGAGTATACGCCGCGTATATACCCTGAGAGTATATCGAGGGACGTGGGCCCGAGACAGCGCCACAGCGGGTGAGAGCTAGCGGGCGAGCTGCCCGCGCAGCCAGCCGGGATCGGGGTTGACGTGCGGCTCGCCGCCGAGCACCACGGTCGGCACCGTCTCGTCGCCGCCGGTGATCGCGCGCACCGCCGCGGCGCCGTCCGGGTCGCGCCAGATGTCCACCCAGTGCGCCCGGCGGGCGGCGGTGCCGAGCCGCAGGCGCAGGCGCATGCAGTACTGACAGCCGGGCCGCCAGTAGATGACGGGGGCGCCGTCGGCGGCACTGCGCCGCTGCGCCTCGGCCGCGGCCAGTGACGCGGGGAAGGCCAACGGCGACAGCAGCACCGCCAGCACGGCGAAGAGCAGCGCGAGCACGACCGCGGCGACCGGCGAGCCGGTGCCGGCCTGGTGAAAGGCGATCGCGGCGCCACTGGCCGCGAGCAGTGCGGGGAACAGCCATCGGCGTGCCATGGCGCGACGCTACCAAGCGCGCCGCCGGACACCGGCCCCGGTCGCCGCCGTCCTAAGCCCTGCGCGGAACCGCGCGAACCGGCGTACAGCGGGCACCGGAGGAGGAAGCATGCAGACGGAGGAGAAGCCGCCAGGAAGGGCAGCACCATGACCACTTACAAGGTCGGATACTTCGTCGGCAGTCTTTCGTCGACGTCCGTCAACCGGGCACTCGCCGAGGCGCTGATCCGGCTCGCGCCCGAGGAGCTGGAGTTCGCCGAGATCCCGATCGGGAACCTGCCCCTGTACAGCCCGGACTACGACGCGGACTACCCGCCGGAGGCGGTCGCGCTCAAGGACGCGATCCACCGCTCTCAGGCGATCCTGTTCGTCACGCCGGAGTACAACCGGTCGATCCCCGGCGCGCTGAAGAACGCCATCGACTGGGCGTCGCGGCCGTGGGGGCAGAACGCGTTCGACCACATCCCCGCGGCGGTGATCGGCGCCTCCATCGGCCAGATCGGCACCGCGCTCGCCCAGCAGGCGCTGCGCGGCGTGCTCAGCTTCTGCAACGCCCGGCAGATGACCGCGCCGGAGGCGTACATCCAGTTCAACGACACGCTGTTCCCGGGCGACGGCCAGGTCGCCGACGAGTCCACGAAGGCGTTCCTCGCCGGCTACATGACGGAGTTCCGCGACCACATCGTGCGCGTGCTGACGGTCCTGCCGCGTGAGGGCCTGAGCGCCGCGCCGCGCTGACCCTCGGCCCGGTGCGGGGTCGCCTGACCGTCGTATCGTGGTTCGTCATGACCGGCTCGGCAGAATCACCGGCGGGCGAGACCGCGACCTCCCGGCAGCGGCGGGTGTGGGACAGGGCCGCGCCCGCGTACGACAGGCAGATGTCCTTCTTCGAGAAGGTCTGGTTTCCGGGCGCCCGCGAGTGGCTTGGGCGGCGGGCGCACGGCCGGGTGCTCGAGATCGCGGTCGGCACCGGCCGCAACCTGCCCCACTACGGGCCCGGGGTCAGCATCACCGGCGTGGACCTGAGCACCGCGATGCTCGCCATCGCCCGGCAGCGCGCCGCCGAGCTCGGCCTGGCCGTGGAGCTGCGGGAAGGCGACGCCGAGCGGCTGCCCTTCGCCGACGCGTCGTTCGACACGGTGGTGTGCGCGCTGTCGCTGTGCTCCATTCCGCACCCTGCCGCAGCCGTCGCCGAGATGTTCCGCGTCCTGGTGCCCGGTGGCACGGTGCTGCTCGTCGACCACGTGGCCAGCACCTGGCTGCCGCTGCGGGCCACCCAGCGGCTGTTCGAGCAGATCACCGTACGCACCGCCGGGGAGCACTTCACCCGCCGCCAGCTGCCCCTGATCCAGGACGCGGGTTTCCGGATCGAGGAGGCGGAGCGCCTCAAGGCCGGCACGGTCGAGCGCATCCGCGCCCGCAAACCCGACGGCACGTGAGCAACACCGGTGTGCGAGTCGCCCGGAACCCCGGACCGGACCGCCGTGCCCACCTGAAATTCCGTCCTGTCTGCCCCGTCATGCCTTGCCGCACAGCCGCAGCGCGGCGTCACGGAATCCGCGGTTCTCGGTCCGGACCGCGCGGCGCATCAGCGCACCGAACAGCAGCCAGAACATCTTCGCCCCACGGCCGCGCACCTCGATGCCCAGTGTGTTGCGGCAGCCGTCGCCGACCGGCTCCAGCCGGTGTGAGCCGATCATGGTCAGGCCCAGCAGCCGGGTCTGCCAGCTGAACCCGCGGCCCTCGGTCAGCTCGGTCACCGTCCACACCGCCTCGGCCTGGCCGGGCTGCTTGATCCGCGCCCGGCTGCCGACCCGCAGCGGCCCGTCGTCGAGACGGGTCACGCGGGTCATCGTCGGCGTGAGGTCAGGCCACCGCTGCACGTCGGCGGTCAGGGTCCAGAGCACGTCCACCGGCGCGTCGATCACGAGCGCGTCTTCCCATCGCATACCTCGAATGTACCATCTGGTACATGAACGCTTCCGCCAGCCGCCAGGAGATGCTGGGACGCGTGGTCGCGTACGCGGCCGCCGAGGGCCTGACCGGTAGGAGCCTGCGCGAGATCGCCGCGGGAGTGGGCACCAGCCACCGGATGCTCATCTACCACTTCGGCTCCCGGGAGGGCCTGCTCGCGGCGATCGTCGCCCTGATCGAGCAGCAGCAGCGCGACCTGCTCGGCACGCTGGCCGACCGGCTCGCGGCGGCCGGCGGCTCGGCCGATCAGCTGATGCTGCTGCTCTGGCAGCAGGTCTCCGATCCCGCGCTGCGGCCGTATGTCCGGCTGTTCTTCGAGGTCGCCGGGGTGGCCGTGCACGGCACGCCGGGCACCGAGGGTTTCCTCGACAAGCTGACCGAGCCGTGGCTCGACGCGGGCGAGGCGGCGGCCCGGCAGCTCGGCCTGCCGGTCGACCGCGACGCCCTCCGCCTCGGCGTCGCCGCCAGCCGCGGTCTGCTACTGGACCTGCTCGCGGGCGCCGACCCGGCCGCCGCCGACGCCTCGTACCGCCTGTTCGTCCGCCTCTGGGAGCGACACGCCGCGGGCGGCGCAGCCGCTCATCACGAATCGCGTTCGTGAACATCTCGGAGCGTGACGGCTCGGCAGGCGGGAGCCGGGCCGCCGTATCGCCGCGGACGACGTACCTTTGCGGCATGGGTTTGGCTGATCGCTTGAAGCAGAAGCTGCGCACGTTCATGCAGCGCCCCGGTACAACGGTCAGTCTTGACCGTTTTGAGGCGATCCTGCCGCGGATCCTGGAGATGGAGGACGAGCTCACCGCGCTGACCGACGCGGAGTTCACCGAACGCGCGATCGAGCTACGCGAGATCATCAGCAAGCCCGCCGACGGGCAGGCGAGGACCCCTCTGGCCGAGCCGCTGCCCATCGACGCGGAGGACCTGGCCGACATCTGCGCGATGGGCCGCGAGGCGGGCCGCCGCGCCCTCGGCGAGCGCGCCTTCGACGTGCAGCTCCTCGGGGCGATGGCGATGCTGCAGGGCAACGTGGTGGAGATGGCCACCGGTGAGGGCAAGACGCTGGCCGCGGTCATCGCCGCCTACGGCTACGTCGTGCGCGGCTCCCAGGTCCAGGTGCTGACCGCCAACGACTACCTCGCCGACCGCGACGCGCGCTGGATGGGCCCGGTGTACCGGATGCTCGGCCTCTCCGTCGGCTCGGTCGGGGAAGGCTGCACCCACGACGAGCGCGCGGCGGCGTACCGCTGCGACGTCACGTACGTGTCGGTGAGTGAGGCGGGCTTCGACTTCCTGCGCGACCAGCAGGTGCTGCGGGCCGAGGACGCGGTCATGCCCGGCCTGTACACGGTGATCGTCGACGAGGCGGACTCGATCCTGATCGACGAGGCGCGGGTGCCCCTGGTGCTGGCCGGCAGCCTCGCCGACGCCGCGTCGGACGCGAGCGCCGCCGCGACGCTGGTCGCGGCGATGCGGCCGGGCCGCGACTTCGAGGTGATCGACGACGGCCGCAACGTGCAGCTCACGGACACCGGAGCGGCGCTGGTCGAGCGCGCCTGGGGCGGCATCCACCTCTACGCGCCGGAGAACCTGCACCGGCTGACCGCCGTCAACCTGGCCCTGCACGCGCGCACGCTGCTGGCCGTGGACGTCGACTACATCGTCAAGGACGGCCGGATCGCGCTGGTCGACGAGTTCCGGGGCCGGGTCGCCCGGCGCCGCCGCTGGCCCGACGGGCTGCAGGCGGCGGTCGAGGCGAAGGAGGGCCTGGCGGCGACCGACGAGGGCGAGATCCTCGCGACGATCACCGTGCAGGCGTTCATCGCCCTCTACCCCACCGTCGCGGGCATGACCGGCACCGCCGCGACCGTCGGTGACGAGCTGCGCGAGTTCTACCGCCTGGAGGTCGCGGTCATCCCGCCGAACACGCCGAACATCCGGATCGACGAGCCGGACCGGGTGTACGCGACCATCGAGGAGAAGGAGGAGGCGCTGGCGGCCGAGGTGGCCGCGGCGCACGAGACGGGCCGGCCGGTGCTGGTCGGCACGCTGGACGTGGCCGAGTCGGAGCGGCTCGCGGCGCTGCTGCAGGACCGCGGCATCGCGTGTACGGTCCTCAACGCCAAGAACGACGCGCACGAGGCCGCGGTGATCGCCGAGGCCGGCGGGCGGGGCGCGGTCACCGTGTCCACGCAGATGGCGGGCCGGGGCACCGACATCCGGCTGGGCGGCAGCGACGGTCAGGACCGGGCGGCCGTGGCCGAGCTGGGCGGCCTGTACGTCATCGGCGCGGGCCGCCACGACAGCCGCCGGGTCGACGACCAGCTGCGCGGCCGGGCGGGCCGGCAGGGCGACCCGGGCGGCTCGGTGTTCTTCGTCAGCCGCGAGGACGAGCTGATCGTCCGGCACGGCGACGGGATCGGCGGCACCACCGCCGGGGACGGGCGGGTGACCGGCCCGCACGTGGACTGGGCGGTGGGGCACGCGCAGCGCGTCGCCGAGGGCGTCGACTTCGAGATCCACCGCAACACGTGGCGCTACGGCGTGCTGATCGAGCGACAGCGCCAGGTGCTCGCGCGGCGCCGCAGCGCCCTGCTGACCACCGACGCGGCGGCGGAGCTGCTGCGCGAGGGCAAGACGCGGTTCCCCGCCGACCCGAGCGTGGTCGCCGCCGGTCAGTGGACCGACGAGGACGGCGAGCCGGACGGCGACCTGGAGACGACCACCGTCGCGGAACGGTACGCCGAGGTCGTGGCCGCGATCGGCGAGCAGGCGGCAGAGGAGGTGGCGCGGCAGATCGCGCTGCACCACCTGGACCGCGGCTGGGCCGACCACCTGGGCATGCTGGCCAACGTACGCGACGGGGTGCACCTGCGTGCGCTGGGCCGACAGGACCCACTGGACGAGTTCCACCGGGTCGCGGTGCCGGCGTTCCAGCAGATGCTGGACGGCGTCGACGCGGACACGGCGGAGACGTTCATGGCGGCGCGGATCGAGCGGCCGGACTGGACGCCCGCTGACGCGGGCCTGGAGCGCCCGAGCGCCACCTGGACGTACATGGTGCACGACAACCCGTTCGGGTCGGAGATCGAGCGCCTGTTCGCCGGGATGGCCAAGGCGCTGCTGCGCCGCTGACGGATGACGGGCGCGGCTGGCTGTGACACGGCGGCCGCGCCCGCTGCGGTACTTCGCTATCCCGAGGTGCTGAGCAGCCGGTAGCCGACGTCGGCCACGCCCGGCTCCCCCGGCGTGCCGTGGCGCTCCTGCCAGCGCCCGCTGTCCAGATCGTCGCTCAGCCGCCGCATCGCCGCGGCGACCCGGGCCGGGTCGAGTTTGGCCAGCGAGGAGATCGAGGCGCGCACGGAAGGGTCGAGATAGGCGTGCGGCCGGTTCCAGTAGGCCGCCAGGAAACCGTCGCTGCAGTCGTGCGGCACCGGCACCTCCGTCACCCGCACCGGCGCCAGCTGCTCGCTGATGAAGTCACACGTGGGCAGGGTCGCCTCGGCGTCGGCGATCTCCGGCAGGTAGTCGGCCACCAGCCAGAACCGCGCCACCACCACGGGATCCCAGGTGAGCACCACCTGGCGGCGCGACACCCGGCGCAGCTCGGCCAGCCCGCGAGCGGGATCGGTCCAGTGGTGCACGGTGAGGATGGCCAGCCCGACGTCGAAGCTCTTGTCGGCCAGCGGCAGCCGCTCCGCCACGGCCCGCACCACGGGCGCGCTGCCCGGCGCCCGCTGCGCGATCATCACCGGTGACGGCTCGACGGCGAGCACCCGCCGGCCCAACGGCTCGTACGAGCCCGCTCCCGCGCCGACGTTGACCACCGTGCGCGCCTCACCGAGCGCCTGCTCGATGACCTCCGCCACGCGCGGATCGGGTCTGCGCTGCTGCGCGTAGCCGGTGCCCAGCGTCCGATACGGATCAATCACCGCGCCAGTCTCGCACCTGCCGCGCCGGACTGCCCGGCTGATACGGTGCGCTGTGCTGATCTCGTGGCGCGACACGGCCGACGTCCTGCGTGACCTGCTACGCCGCGACGGCCTCGACCCCGGCCGGGTCCCGAGCCCGGCTGCGGCCTGGCCGGTGTTCTGCGCGTTTCTCGCCGTCGACGTCGCCGAGGTGCAGGCCGAGCCCGACAGCGACGCCGACAGTTTCATCGTCCAGTGGGGCCGTTATAGCTGGCACGACGGGCTGCCGAGCCTCTCCTTCAGCAGACAGCTCATCTTCGACGTGGCGGGCGGGCCAGAATTCTGGCAGGTCACCCTCGACATGGTGTTCGCCGACGACCCCGCCCTGGCCGACCTCGACCAGCCGAACACCCAGGACAGCGGCTTCTACTCCGAGCGCCCCGGCCCGACCCTGGACGCCGTCCTGCGTGAGGTGCTGTGGGAGGTCGAACAGCACCCGACGTTGCAGGCCCTGTGGCGGAGCGCCCCGCTGCGCAGCACCGTGACGCTGGACCGGAGCTGCTGAGCCGCCTGGGTAACGTCCACGGTGTGCGGCGCGCCTGGGCGCTGAAGCCGGAGCGCGCTGGTCCGGGCCGTGCACGCGCTGGACAGCAGCATCGCGACGGCGGCTCCGCCAGCAGCACCCGGCTCGCCCTGATCATGACTGGATGCTATCCGCGTATATCGCCTGCAAGTGCATCAATGGGTGAAAGCAGCCTGGTTCGAACGGATCACTCAGGGCCTGGGTCCGGTGCCCGCTTGTCCCCCGCGGCGAGTTGACGGGTGAGCACCGCCAGCTGGTCGCGCAGGCCGGCGAGTTCCTTGACCTCCGCGCGGAGCTGGGCGAGCTCGGCGAGCACCGGATCGTGCGGCGGCTCCGGCTCGGCGCCGCTGGACTTGGGTTCGAGGCCGAAGAAGCTGGCCAGCGAACCGGCGAGCAGGCCGAGCAGCGCGACACCCATGATCATGATCGCCGCGCCGTCGACCCGCCCGGCGGTCGTGATGGGCACGATGTCGCCATACCCGACGGTGGTCAGGGTGACGACCGCCCACCAGACGGCGTCGCCGAAGGTGGCGAACTCCGGGTTGACGGGGCGCTCCGCGTAGAACGCCATGGCCGCGCCCACGAGCAGGACCGCCCCCGCGACGATCGCGACCCGCCCCAGCCGGGCGAACAGGTGCCGGACCCCCTTGGTCGCGATCAGCAGCCGACCGAGCCTGGCCAGCCGCAGGACCACCACGATGCCGCCGCCCTGCGCTCCGGAGAGCAGGAACCACGGCGCGGTGAGCAGCACGATCGCGAGGTCGAACCTGCCCAGGCGGGTGCCCAGGTAGTTCACGAACAGCCGCTGGTGCACGAAGAAGTCGGCGACGAACACGAGCCACGAGACGACGTTGATCAGGATCGCGATCCAGTTGCCCTGCTCCGGCACCACGATCAGCGGCAGCACGGCGGACAGGATGATCGGGATCCGGGCCCGGCGGTCATAGGTCGCCAGGGCCGCCGCAGCGGCCGCGTCCCGCGGTTGTCCACGTCGCGGACCTGCTGCGGCGGCTCCCCCGCCCGTCGTGTTCACACGACGAATCCTGCCAATCGCGGCGCACCGCCCCCGGGAACCGGGCGCGGACTCGCCGTCACAGCCGACCCTTCAGGACACCGTGCAGGCGGCGCCGTTGAGCGTGAACGCGGCCGGTCCGGGGTTCGTGCCGTTGTGCGCGCCGTTGAAGCCGATGGCCGTCGACGCGCCCGGCGCGATGGCGGCGTTCCAGCTCAGATTCGTGGCCGTGACGTCGCTCCCGGTCTGGGCCCAGGTGGCGTTCCAGCCCTGCACCACGCGCTGCCCGGCGGGGAAGCCGAAGCGCAGCGTCCAGCCGGAGACGGTGCTGGTCCCGGTGTTGGTGACGGTCAGGTTCGCGGTGAAGCCGGAGCCGTTGCTCCAGTCCGAGACGGCGTACGCCACCTTGCACGTGCTGGGCGGAGCCGAGGTGGTGAAGGTCGCCGTGGGCGACGGAGCCGACAGCACACCGCTGGTGTCGCGGGCGCGCACCCGGAACGCGTAGGACGTGCCCGGGGTCAGACCCGTCAGGGTTGCGGTCGTCGTCGTGGCGTTCGGGGTCACCGACACCGCCGTCTCCGTCGTGCCGTCGAGGCGGTAGACCACGTATCCGGTCAGCGGGGACGTGCCCGCCGTCGACGGCGCCCAGGTGAGGGTGGCGCCGGTGGCGGTGATCCCGGAGACCGCCGGACCGCCCGGCGCCGTCGGCGGGGTCGCCGCGGGCGTGCGCACCACGATGGTGGACGCGGCGCCGACCAGCCCCGCGGTGTCGACCGCCCGCACCGAGAACGCGTAGCCGGTCGCCGGTGACAGGCCGGAGACCAGGCACCCCAGCGGGTTCACGCCGACACAGGTGTAGCGGTATCCGTCGACCAGCACCTCGTACCCGCTGATCGGCCTGCTCCCCGGGGTGGCCGCGGTCCAGGACAGCGAGACGCTGCCCGGCCTGACGTCGGTCGCGGTCAGGTTGCCGGGCTGGCCCGGCGGGACGGCGACACCGGTCACGGTGCACGGGTGGTCGTTGATCGCGTACTCGGTCGGCGGCGCGTTGCTGCCGGCGTAGGTGCCCGCGAACGTCGTCGATCTGGTGCCGCCGGGTTGCAGCGGCCCGGCGCCGCTGGACCACAGCCAGACGAAGGTCTGGCTCCAGCGGGTACCGTTCTGCCGGAACCCCCACTCGGGCGCGATCTGCTGGCCGGACGCCAGCGTGAAGGCGAGCGTCCACTCCTGCCACGGGCCCTCGGTCAGGTTGGTCATGTCGACCTGGGCGAAGAACGAGCCGCTGCCGGAACTCGTCGGCCGGTAGGTCACCGAGCACATGGCCCCCGCGGTGTACCGCAGGGTGCGCACGGTCGCGGCGGGCGAGGCGGCCGACGTGTTGCCGGCCGCGTCGGTGGCGAGGATGGTGAACGTGTACTCGTTGTTCGGGGTCAGGTCCCGGATCGTGATCGTGTTGGTGGTGCCGGGTGTGCCGTCGGTCCAGGTGCCGCCCGTGGGCAGGACCCGCCGGACGAGATAGTCGCTGACCCCGACGTCGTCGGTCGAGGGCGGCCAGGTCAGGGTCACGGCGAACGGAGTCACCTGGGTGAAGGTCGGCGCGCCGGGCGCGGTGGGCGCCGCGGTGTCCGTGGCCGCATCGGCCGCGGGTGCCGCCATCAGCAGCATCGCGGCCGTGACGGCAAGCGCGAAGAGGGCACGCAGCGGCCGGGACAGCAGGTCGGAGATGGGCATGGCAAACGTCTCCAGCAGTGTGAGGAGTAACCGGTACCGATCACACGTCCAACGGCTCGCCCTGTGGGCAGCATAGGCCACGGCAGCGCGATTTACATCGACCGTCACCACTGGCCGCCGTTCCGGTCGGTAGCGCGGGCGGGGTCCGCGACGGACCCCGCCCGCGCCCGCACGGCTCAGTACGGGTTGTAGAGGACCCGGTCCTGGCTCTTGACCACGTAGGACTGCCCCTCGAACGTGCTGCCGTACACCAGGAACTCGACGTTGCTGAAGTTCGCCGAGGTGAACTCACCCGAGGCGGTGCCGGTGGAGGAGTAGCACGGCTGACCGGACGCGTTGCCGGTGTAGTTCGGGTAGACGTTCGTGACGAAGGTGGAGTACTTGCGCCCGCCCGCGTAGTACAGGTTCACGTTGATCGTCAGGTAAGGCAGCATGTAGCTGGACTGCCGGCAGACGGTCAGGTTGTAGCGCAGCGCGCTGCCGCCGTCGTCGAACTGGACGGTGCCCTCGACCCAGCCGAGCTGCACGCTGCCTCCGGTCGGGTAGTAGTGGCGGATCTGCATGGTCACCGGCTGCGCCGGGCCCCACGCCGCGTGCGCGGGCGTGGCGGCGGCGGGCAGCACCAGGGCGCCCACCGTGGCCAGCGCCACCAGCAGCGACCTTGCCGCCGAGCGCCTCAGGAACGATCTCATCGATGCTCTCCTCTGCATGTCCGGAGGGAAAGCACAGCCGCGGCCCGGCCGGGAGCTGCTCCCGCACGGCGATGCCGGTCGAGTCCCGATCCTGGCAGCCCCGACTGGACCGCGACTGGACCGCGACTGGACGCCGCAGGCCACCGGCCCCGGCGGTCAGCGCCGCGCGACGACGCGGTCGCCGGCCAGCCGTGCCCGGACCTGCGCCGCCTCGGGCGGATCGAGATGATCGAGCAGTGCCAGCGCCTGCCGCCATACCGTGCGGGCGGCGCCGTCGTCACCGGCGGCGGCGAGGGCGTCGCCGAGGTGGCTGAGCACGAGCCCTTCGAGGTGACCGTCGCCGAGCTCGCGGTAGATGCCGAGGGCCTGCCGGAACGCTGCCGCGGCCCGGTCGTGCTCGCCCAGGTGGTGGTGGGCGTACCCGATGCTGTCCAGCGTCGAGGCGATGCCGCTGCGGTCGCCCAGCTCCTCCAGCCCGGCCAGCGCCGCCCGGCAGTGCTCCAGCGCCGCCACCTGGTCTCCCTGCAGCGCGTGGCACCAGCCGACCGCGTTGCGGGCACGCGCCACACCGTGCGCGTCACCGGCGGAGAGCAGGATCTCCAGGCCGCGCCGGGCGTGGTCCAGCGCCTGCCCGAACCCGCCGCGCCGCTCCCACATCAGCGACAGGTCCAGCTCGACCCGGCTCTGCCCGGTCAGGTCACCCGCCTCCCGGTAGAGGACGCCTGCCTGCCGCAGTTCGGCCTGCGCCTCGTCCATGCGGCGCAGCCGGATGTAAGCGCGGGCGAGGGACCGGTGCGCCACGGCCCGCGCCCGGGGCACGCCGTCCTGCCGGGCCGCCGCCACGGCGAGCTGCTGGACCGTGGCCAGGTCGGCCCAGTGGCCCCGGCGGTCCAGATAGGTCGCCAGGGTCCGGGCCAGCCGCCACGCGCGGCCGGGCGACACGGTGGCGGCTCGCTCGACGGCTGCGACGAGCACCGCCCGCTCGGCTTCCAGCCAGGCCAGCGCCTGCCCGGCGTCGGCGACCTCGGCTTTGACGACGGCCGCCGGCGAGGGCTCGGTCAGCGGATCGTCCGGCCGCGGTTGGGTGAGCTGCTCGGCGGCGTACGCCGTGTGCAGGTAGTGGTCGAGCATCCGCAGCTCGGCGGCGCGGCGGCCGCGGGCGGGTTCGATCCGGGCGACCTCGGCGGCGTAGGCGCGTACGAGATCGTGCAGCGCGTACCGGCCAGGCACGGGCTCCCCCGCCAGGCCCGCCCGCACCAGCTCGGCGAGCTGCCTCCTGGCCTCGGTGACCGTGGAGGCCAGCAGGCTCGCCGCGGCCGGTGCCGTCACCTCCGGCCCCGGGTGCAGCCCGAGCAGCCGGAACAGCCGCCCCGACGGCGGGGCCAGGGCGTGGTAGGACCACGAGAACACGGCCCGCAGGTCGGTCTCCGGCTCGCCGGTCGTGAGCGCGTCGAGCCGGCCGTCGCCGCGCAGCTCCCCCGCGACGGCAGCCAGCGGCAGGCGGCGGTTCAGCGCCGCCCGGGCCGCGAGGATCACCAGGGCCAGCGGCAGCCCTCCGCAGCGGTCGAGCATCTCGGCCACGGCGGCCGGCTCGGCGGCCAGCCGTGCGGCGCCCACCCGCCGGGTCAGCAGCAGCCGGGCGTCTGCCGGGGCGAGCGGTTCGAGCGGGAGCGGGTACGCGCCGTCGGCCGCCACCAGCCCGGCGAGCTGGTCGCGGGAGGTGACCAGCAGCAGGCAGCCCGGCGTGCCGGGCAGCAGCGGCCGCACGTGTGCCGGGTCGCGGGCGTTGTCCAGCACGATCAGCATGCGGCGCCCGGCGACCACGCTGCGGTACTGCGCGGCCTGGGCGTCGGCCGTGGCCGGCAGCTGCTCGGCGGCCACGCCCAGCGCGTCCAGCGCACGGCGGACCGCGTCGGCCGGTGCCATGGCGACGCCGCCGGGATCGAACCCGCGCAGGTTCAGGTGGAGCTGGCCGTCGGGGAACCGGGACGCGATCCGGTGCGCCCAGTGCACCGCGAGCGCGGTCTTGCCCACCCCCGGCGCCCCGGACACGACGATCGCGGATACGGCGGCCGGTGAATCCAGCAGCCGGTCGAGGTGCGCCAGCTCCGCCGCGCGGCCGGTGAAGGCGTGGGCGTCGGCGGGCAGCTGCGCCGGGACCGTGGCCGCGCTGTGCGGCGCCTGCTCGGCGTGCAGCAGCGCGGCGTGCGCGGCGGCGAGCTCGGCACCGGGGTCGACGCCGAGTTCCTCGGCCAGCCGCCGGCGTATGTCGTGGTAGGTGGCGAACGCCTGGCCGCGCCGGCCCGCAGCCTGGTACGCGACCATGAGCCGCGCGTGCCATGCCTCGTTCAGCGGCTGCCCGGCCACCGCCTCCTCCAGCGCGGGCAGCCCGTCGGCGGGGCGGCCCGCGGCGACCGCCAGCTCGCCGTAGCGGGCCAGCGCCTCCTGCCGCTCGGCGGTCAGCGCGGCGACGCCGGGATGCTCGGCGAGCACCGGGACGTCCGCCAGCGGCGCGCCCTGCCACTGCCGCAGCGCCTCGGCCAGCGCCGCCGCGGCGTCGTCCCACCGGCCGAGCTGCTGCGCCGATACGGCGGTGGTGACGTGATCGCGGAAGCGCAGCAGGTCCACGGCGGTGGTGGGCAGGCACAGGCGGTAGCCGTCGCCGGCCTTGCGGAGCACCGTGCTCGCGGCGCGGGCGGGCCTGCCGGGCTCCAGCAGCCGGCGCAGCCGCAGCACGTAGGTCTGAATCACGTTGGCCGCGCTCGGCGGCGGCGGCCGGTCCGGCCACAGCCCCGCGACGAGGTCATCGCGTCGTAGCAGCTGACCGCAGTGCAACGCCAGCAGCCCGAACACGGCGCGCTGACCGGCCGGGCCGACGTCGAGCGGCTCCCCGCCGCGCCAGGCGCCGACCGGGCCGAGCACCTGAATACGCACATCCGTCATGGCCGCAGTCGAAGCTATGGCGTGATCGTCGATGCCGCAACGGAGCGCCCACCCAGCAGGACGGGCCGGGGCCCGGTGCGGATGGTGTCCGCGCCCGGCCCCGGCGAGCGGTGTGCTCACCCCCCGGCCTTACTCCGATGTGGCGTGGCGGCCTCGGGTCAGCCGGTCAGCAGGGATCGGCGGGGCGGACCCACCGGTGGGACCGCAGGCGCCGACCGGTGGGGTCGGTCAGCCCATAGCCCCGGGCGACCGCTTCGCCCAGGACCGTCGATCAGCAGCACCGCCACCGACGACGGCCGGATCGGTCGAGCATGCGGTGCTACGGCGTCACGGCCGGTTGATCAGGCGTGGTCTCCGGCTCGGCGGCGGGTCCGCTCATCGGGATGTCGCGCAGGCTGAGCACCATGGTCAGGGCCACGCCCAGCACCAGCGCGATGTCCGCGACGTTGCCCACGAACGGGCCGTAGTCGATGAAGTCCACCACGTGGCCGCGCGCGAAACCCGGCTCCCGCAGCAGCCGGTCCAGCAGGTGGGTGGTCGCCCCGCCGAGCACCAGGCCCAGCCCCACCGCCCAGGCCCGCGACCGCACCCGCCGGGCGACGAAGGTGATCACCGCGACCGTCGCCGCCGCGAACAGCGTCAGCACCCAGGTGTACTCGGTGCCGATGGAGAACGCGGCTCCCGGGTTGTAGGTCAGCCGCAGCTGGATCAGCTCGCCGATGACCGCGATCGGCGCCCGGCCGGTCAGCGCGGCCTCCGCCCACCACTTGGTCAGCTGGTCCACCACCACCAGCACCGCGGCCAGGGCGAGCACGACCGCGAACTGCCGCGAGGCGCGGCGCCCGGGGGCGGTGGACTCAGACTGCACTGTCGCCATCACGATCTCTCCGTACGCCGTTGACCAGCTCGCCGGCTGGCAACAGTAACCCACCCGCGAACGATCTTCACGATCCGCGTGCCTCCCGCCGGGCGGCGCTCTGGCGCGATGTCGCCGAACAGCAGGAGCCGCGGGGCCCGCCGCGTGCACCTCCCGCGCCAAGCCGCGTGTGACCAGCTCCTATCCCGACATGTACACGCCCTGTACGCGGCTGTTGCTAACTTCTCCGGCCACACCCCCGGAAGGAGATGACGGTCGATGACAGGTCGAGCGGCGAAGAGAACCTGGTGGACCCTCGCGGTCACGGCGCTGTGGGGCACGCTGGTGCTCGTCCCGGCGCAGCCCGCGGCCGCGCAGACCGGCGCGATGATCCAGCCGGTGGACGGCGTCGTCACCGGCGTGCTGTCCAACCGCTGCGGCAGCACCGACAGTGACCACTACGGCGTCGACATCGCCGCCAACAGCGGAAAGGCGATCGGCGCGGCCTATCCCGGCACGGTGACGTTCGCCGGGTGGACCTCCGGCGGCGGCAACACCGTCACCGTCTCCCACGCCGCGGGCTACGTCACCCGATACCTGCACCTGGTGCAGGCGCCGTCGGTCGGCGCCGGGCAGGCGGTGAGCCAGGGCCAGCTGCTCGGGTACGTCGGCAGCACCGGCAACTCCACCGGCCCGCACCTGCACTTCGAGATCTGGCGCAACAACGCCGTCTACGGCATCAGCCCGGCGTACACGTGCGGCGGCACGGTCACCAAGGGCTCGGCGATCAACCTGCCGTTCGCCGACCTGCCCGCCGCGGGTGCCGTCGCCGAACGCTTCGCCTTCGTGAACGCGGCGGGCGTGCTGCACGTCAAGGACGGCGCGTACGCCTCCTGGCAGGCGGTCAACGCGGGCGGCGCCACCAAGGCGGTGCTCGGCGGCAACTGGATCGGCTGGATCCAGGGCGGCAGCTTCTACGCCAAGGACGGCGTCTACGGCGGCTGGCTCACCATGGCCGGCGGCGGGCAGGTGCGCGACATCGCCATCAGCGGCGACCGGTTCGCGTTCGTCAACACGGCGGGCGTCGCGTACGTCAAGGACGGGCCGTACGCGGCCTGGCAGGCGATCAACGCCGGTGGCGCGACCCGGGTGGAGCTGAACGGCGACTGGATCGGGCTGATCCAGGGCGGCGACTTCCTGGCCAAGCAGGGCATCTTCGGCGGCTGGCTGACCATGGCCGGCGGCGGGCAGGTGCGCGACATCGCGATCAGCGGCGAGCGGTTCGCGTTCGTCAACGCGGCGGGGATCCTGAACGCCAAGGACGGCCCGTACGCATCGTGGCGGGCGGTCAACGCCGGTGGCGCGACCAAGGTGGTGCTCGCCGGGAACTGGATCGGCTGGATCCAGTCGGGCGACTTCTACGCCAAGGCCGGGCTGTACGCCGAATGGCTGGCGCTGGCCACCGGCGGGCAGGTGCGCGACGTCGCCGTCAACGGCCAGGACTGGTTCGGGTTCATCGGCAGCGGCAGCTACTACGCCAAGCAGGGTCCGTACACCTCGTGGCTGACGATGGCGGGCGGCGGCCAGGTCACCGACATCGCCCTCGCCGGCTGACGCCCATGCGGCGGGAGCGTGTCCGCGCTCCCGCCGCGAGCAGCGGGCCGCGGGAACGATGAAGGTCTTGCCTCTATGGTGTGGTGATGAAGTCGATCAAGCAGGTTCAGGTCACCTTCGACTGCGCAGAGCCTGGGCGCGTCGCCCGCTTCTGGTGCGAGGTGCTGGGGTACGTCGTCCCGGCGCCGCCGGAGGGCTTCGCCACGTGGGACGACTACGAACGCACGCTGCCGCCTGAGCGCCAGGGTGCCGGGGCCGTCGCCATGGATCCCTCGGGGCGGGCCCGCGGATGTACTTCCAGCGCGTGCCGGAGGGCAAGGTCGTCAAGAACCGGGTGCATCTCGACGTGCGGGTCGGCACCGGACTCAAGGGTGAGGAGCGCGTGGCCGCGCTGGAGGCCGAATGCGCCCGGCTGGTCGCGCTCGGCGCGACGCGCGTGCACCTGTGGCGTGCCGATGAGTACAACGAGTCGTGCCTGCTGATGCAGGACGTCGAGGGCAACGAGTTCTGTCTCGACTGAGCGCCCGCCACGCGGCGACGACAGAAGAAGAGGCAGGAAGAACGCTGCCTGCCACTTCTAACGTATAGCGCACCCGGGGTCTTGCGGCAAGACCCCGGTCTTGCCGCAGAATCGGCGGCCGGACCCGGCGCCGACGAGGACAGGGGGCACGACGTGGGTGTCTTGGAGCTGCAAGAGGTCGACGGGACGCAACTGGCGGTCGTCGGTGGCAAGGCCGCGCACCTGGGCGTGCTGTCGCGGATCGAGGGCATCCGCGTGCCCGGCGGGTTCTGCGTGACGACGGACGCGTTCCGGCAGGTCATGGCGCAGGCGCCGGCGCTCGGCGATCAGCTCGGCCGGCTGTCGCGCCTGAACCCGGACGACCGGGAGTCGATCCGCACGCTCAGCGCGGAGATCCGCCGGACCGTTGAAAGGATCGCCGTCCCGGACGAACTGGCGGCGGCGATCACCGGCGCGCTCGCCCGGCACGGCGAGCACGCGGCCTACGCCGTGCGGTCCAGCGCGACGGCGGAGGACCTGCCGACGGCGTCCTTCGCCGGACAGCAGGACACGTATCTGAACGTGATCGGGCCGGAAGCGATCCTCGATCACGTCAGCCGGTGCTGGGCGTCGCTGTTCACCGAGCGGGCCGTGACGTACCGCCTGCGCAACGGCATCGATCACCGCACGGTGCACATGGCCGTGGTCGTGCAGCGGATGGTCTTCCCCGAAGCGTCCGGCATCCTGTTCACGGCCGACCCGGTCACGGGCAACCGGAAGGTCGCCACCGTGGACGCCGGGTTCGGCCTGGGCGAGGCCCTGGTCTCCGGCCTGGTGAACCCGGACGTCTTCAAGGTGCGCGACGGCGAGGTGATCGCCGAGGTGGTCTCCGCCAAGCAGCGTGCCGTCAGCGCCCTGCCTGGCGGCGGGACGCGGGAGGTGGCGATCGACCCGCAGCGGCAGGAGCAGCCGGCGCTGACGCATGCCCAGGTCGTGCAGCTGGTACAGCTGGGACGGCGGATCGAGGCGCATTTCGGCTGTCCACAGGACATCGAATGGTGCCTGGACGGCGACGGCTTCCAGATCGTGCAGAGCCGGCCGGTCACCACGCTGTTCCCCGTGCCCACCGCGCACGACCAGGAGAATCACCTCTATGTGTCCGTGGGCCACCAGCAGATGATGACCGACGCGATGAAGCCGCTGGGGCTGTCCATGTGGCAGCTCACGGCCATGGCGCCGATGCACGAGGCGGGCGGGAGGCTGTTCGTCGACGTCGCCCGGCGCCTGGCCTCGCCCGCGAACCGCGCCGCCCTGCTGGAGCTGATGGGCAAGGGCGATCCGCTGGTCAGGGACGCGCTGGAGACCGTACTCGAGCGCGGCGACTTCATCCCGACGCTGCCTGACGACGGTCCCGCCGGTCCGTCGCCCGGTGGCGCGCCCGCCCCGCTCGAGACGGATCCGGCCATCGTCGCCGAGCTGATCGAGCGCAGTCAGGCGTCCCTGGCGGCGCTGCGGCGCGACATCGCGGACCACAGCGGACCGGCGCTGTTCGAGTTCCTGCTGGAGGCGGTCCAGGAGCACAAACGCGTCCTCGCCCAGCCGCTGAGCATGCAGGCGATCATGGCGGGTATGGAGGCCACCTGGTGGCTCAACGACCGGCTGCAGGAGTGGCTGGGCGAGAAGAACGCGGCCGACACGCTCACGCTGTCCGCCCCCGGCAACATCACGTCGGAGATGGGGCTGGCGCTGCTCGACGTCGCCGACGTGATCCGCCCGCACCCGGCGGTGGTGGCCTTCCTTCAAACCGGGGTGGACGACGCCTTCCTGGACGAGCTGCCGAAGCTCGCCGGTGGGGCTGCCGCGCGCGACGCCATCGAGGCATACCTGGACCGGTACGGCATGCGCTGCGTCGGCGAGATCGACATCACCCGCCCGCGCTGGCGCGAGCGCCCGGCCACGCTGGTGCCGGCGATCCTCGACAACGTCCGGAACTTCGAGCCGGGCGCCGCCGCGCGGCGCTTCGAGCGGGGGCGGCAGCAGGCGCTGCAGAAGGAGCAGGACGTGCTGTCACGCCTGCGGGCCCTGCCGGACGGGGACCGGAAGGCCGGCGAGACCAAGCGGATGATCGACCGCGTCCGGACCTTCATCGGGTATCGGGAGTACCCGAAGTACGACATCGTCAGCCGCTACTTCGTCTACAAGCAGGCCCTGGTCGCAGAGGCCGAACGGCTCGTGCGGTCGGGCGCGCTGCCCGACGCGGAGGACGCGTTCTACCTGACGTTCCAGGAGCTGCACGACGCCGTGCGTTCGGGCGGCGTGGATGCGCGGCTCATCGAGGAGCGCAAGGACGCGTTCCGGTCGTACCAGGCGCTCAGGCCGCCGCGGGTGCTGACCTCGGACGGTGAGGCCGTCTCCGGGGCGTACCGGCGCGACGACGTGCCGGCCGGTGCGCTGGCCGGCCTGCCGGTCTCCGCCGGGACCGTCGAGGGGCGGGCCCGCGTCATCCTGGACCTGGCTCAGGCTGATCTCGAACCCGGTGACATCCTCGTCACGCCGCACACGGATCCGAGCTGGACACCCCTCTTCGTCTCCGTCACCGGCCTGGTGACCGAGGTGGGCGGGCTGATGACACACGGCGCGGTGATCGCGCGGGAGTACGGCCTCCCCGCCGTCGTCGGGGTGGCGGACGCGACCCGGCTGATCGCCGACGGGCAGCGGATCCGCGTGTACGGCAGCGACGGTTACGTCGAGCTGCTGCCCTGACCACGGCCGCCTGGTCAGCGGCTTTCGACCGCCGGTGCCCGCGCCGTGTCCTGGGCGTGGTACGCGGCGAGCAGCTCCCGCTCGTCCTGCATCCGGGGGAAGAAGAAGTACACCAGTGCCCCACCGATCAGGACGGCGATGACGCCGGCGAGGTGTGCCCACTGGTCACCCTCCAGGAACGCGGTCTTGGCCGCGGCGGTGATCTGCTCGCTGTACTGGGGGTACTGCTGGGCGGTGGCCGCGGCGCCGGCGAAGGACTTGGTCAGCTGCGCCTGGACGCTCGCGTTCACGTCGGCCGGGGGCGCCGTGGCGAGGTCGGCGGTGGCCGCTGCGGTGTAGCCGGCGGTCAGCAGCGCCCCGAAGATCGACTGCATCATCGCGCCGCCGAGGTCGCGCTGCAGGTCGGCGGTGCCCGATGCCATGCCCGCGCGGGTGACCGGCACGGCCCCGGTCAGCGAGCGCGAGGCCGGGGTGCCGGCGAACCCGACTCCGGCGCCGATGAAGGCGTAGCCGAGGCCGATCTTCCAGTAGGCGGCGCCCTCGCCCCACAGCAGCAGCATGGTGAGGAAGCCGAGCAGCACGAACACGTATCCGACGAGCAGCGTGAAGCGCGCGCCGTGGGTCTCCACGAGCTTGGCCGAGCGGGGCGCGCAGACGACCATGAACAGGGCGGCGGGCAGGATCGCCATTCCCGCATCGATGGTCGAGTAGCCCAGGACGTTCTGCAGGAACTGCTGGCCGATGAACATCGCGCCCATGAGCGAGCCGAACACGATGATGCCGGCGCACGCGGCGACCCAGAAGATGCGGCGCGAGGCGATGTTCAGGTCGTACAGCGGGTTGGCGGCACGGCGCTCGCGTACGGCGAACGCGGCGCCGGCAACGACGGTGACCAGGGCGAAGACCGCGACCAGGGTCGTGGAGCCGGGCACCGGGGCGAAGTTGATGGCGAGGATGAGCGCGCCCACCAGCGCCACGGACAGCACGCCGCCGAGGTTGTCGACGGGCTCGGTGGTCTCGTTGACGTGCGCGGGGACCAGCACGAGCGCGGCGATGAGCGCGACGGCCGCCAGCGGCAGGGTGAGCAGGAAGACCGACCCCCACCAGTGGTGCTCCAGCAGGAAGCCCGCGGCCAGCGGCCCCAGCGCCGCGATCGCCCCGCCGGTCGCCGACCACAGCGCGATCGCCTTGGTGCGGGCGGCGCCGGACCACAGTGCGGTGATCAGTGCCAGGGTCGTCGGGTAGGCCATGCCCGCAGCGAAGCCGCCGAGCAGCCGCGCCACGATCAGGACGGTGTCGCTGGGGGCGTACGCGGCCAGCAGGCAGGCGGGGACCGACAGGCCGACGCCGGCCACGAGCATCAGCTTGCGGCCGTACCGGTCACCGAGCGCGCCCAGGTAGATCACCGAGCAGGCCAGCCCGAGCGAGTACGCGACGGCGACCAGGTTCAGGGCCGTCTGCGAGGAGTCGAAGGCCAGGCCGATGTCCGGCAGCGCGACGTTGGCGACGGCGAGGTTCAGGTTGGCCACGGCCGCGACGAGGATCAACGCGGTCAGCACCCGGCCTTGTCTGGGCGGGGCCACCGTCTCCGGTTCGGTTGGGCTGCTCACGTGGCGTTCCTTTCCGGGGACGCGGTCACGGCGGGCTACGCGGCCGGCGAGGCCGCCGCGTACGGGCTTATACCGCATCAAACACCTTATCCGGCGATTAAGCCCTCCACCGGGCATTGGGGACAGGGTCACGCCGCTCTCCCGCCTCCTGGCTGCGGGACGACATTCCGAGCCGTTCGGCAACCGTTACGACGGGATTCAGATACACGACCTTCCATGTCCGCGGATCCGGCCGCGATGATGTGGTCGACCTCGCTCCGGCCGTGGCGCCCGGGCCGACCTTTATCGCAGGTGAGCGGTGCGTGAACCGTTGAGGACGGCACGTCACAGATTGACATCAATCGCTAAAGGTTAGTTGCGGGTCATCGACCAGGTTCGGAAACTTTCTTCGTCAGTGCAATGTGGATGCCCCTTCCGCCCAGGCCGGGCCGGGAACGGTCCTTCATGCCACGTGCCGCACGGTCCTGCTCCACCGACCGACGAAGGAAGGAACGAATGAGGATCACCAAGACCACCCGGTTGCTCGGGGCGGCCTTGACCGCGCTCATGGTGACGGTCCTACACGGCCCTGCGGCACCCGCGCAGGCGCTGGCCGCGGAGACCTTCACGATCGTCATGCTGCCGGACACCCAGTACGCCTCGGAGTACTGGCCGGAGGTGTACCGGGCGCAGATGCAGTGGGTCGCCGACCAGCGATCGGCCCGGAACATCAAGTACGTGCTGCACGTCGGCGACGTGGTCGACAACTCCGACCAGCTAGCCCAGTGGAACAACAGCAAGAGCGCGATGGGCCTGCCCACCGACGACGTGCCCTACATCATCGGGCCGGGCAACCACGACCTGGACTCGGTCACCACCCGCGCGGCGACCCGGTACAACACCCACTACCCGCGGTCGACCTTCACCGCGCTGCCGTCGTTCGGCGGGACCTATCCCGCCAACCAGAACGACAACACTTACCACACGTTCAGCGCGGGCGGCGTGGACTGGCTGGTGGTGGCGATGAAGTACGCGCCCAGCGCCGCGGAGATCACCTGGGCCAACTCCGTGGTGGCCGCGCACCCCAACCACAACGCCATCCTGGTCACCCACGCCTACCAGAACGGCACCACCAAGGACACCAACGGCAACAACCTGTGGACCAACCTGGTCAGCAAGCAGGGCAACTTCCGGTTCACGTTCTCCGGCCACTACGTCAACGCCGGTGTGATCACCCAGCAGGGCACCAAGGGCAACACCGTGCACCAGATCCAGGCCGACTACCAGAACTCCTCCCAGCGCGACCCCAACAGCTTCCTGCGCATCATGACGTTCGACCCGAACGCCAAGACGCTCGACATCAAGACCTACTCCCCCTTCCTCAACACGTACAAGACCGACGCGGCGAACCAGTTCGTCCTCAGCAACATCAACCTGATCCCCGCCGCGTGGAGCACCGTCGTCGACAACACGACCCCGGGCCGGTTCACCGCGAGCGCGAGCTGGGGGACGTCGACCTACTCCAGCCAGCGGTACGGCGCGGACTACCGCTTCGCCGATCCCGTCTCGTCCAGCGATCCGGCCTGGTACAAGGTCGACATCCCGGCGACGGGCACCTACCAGGTCGCGGTCTGGTACTCGGCGAACGCCGGATACAACGACGTGACGCCGTACATCGTGGTGACCCCGACCGGCAACCAGATCGTGAACGTCAACCAGCGTGCCAACGGCGGCAAATGGGTCTCCCTCGGCAACTTCACGCTGTCCGCCGGTGACGAGAACAAGGTGGGCGTCAGCCGCTGGACCGCCGGGACCGGGTACGTCATCGCCGACGCCGTGAAGGTCACCCGGATCAGCTGACCCGCGGTGACGCCGCGTCATCCGTACGTGCACGTGCACTGACCGGGTGGGGGTGCGGCGCGACCGCCCACCCCCACCCGCCACCGCCGCATCAGCCCTCGTGCGTCAACAACCGCCACGGAGTGTGTCTCGTGATCCTCACGGTCCTGCTCGGCGCGGCCATCGCCGCCCACCCGCTGACCCCGTTCTCCGTCGACCAGGTGGTCGAGGTGACCCTGCACACCGACCGGGTGGACGTCGTCGCCGTGCTCGACGTCGGAGAGGTGGCGGCCAAACAGCTCACACCCGACTGCGCCGCCTTCGCCACCGAGCTGCGGGCCGCTGTCGGACAGGCGCCGCTGCGGTGGACCCTGCAGTCCCAGGAGGCGAAGCGGCAGGGCCCCGCGGGCATGGAGACCATCCGGCTCACCTGCCGCATGTCGTCCCCGGCCCGGGTGGACCCGTCGGCGTCCATCTCCGTCGTGAACGGATACCTTCCCGATCGGGTCGGCGCCAACCAGATCGTGCTGGCCGGGGCGGGCGTCCCCCTGCCGGCGACCCTGCCGCCCTACGAACGGTCGGCACAGGTGACCTTGCAGCCCGGAGCCGGCGCGAGCGCACCGGTCACCGCCCCCGCGCCGCGGAGCGGCTGGTTGCCGCGCGCCGAGGCGTGGCTCGCCCGCGCCGTCGGCGACCCGTCCCCGCAGGTGCTGCTGCTCGCCGTGCTCTTCGCGGCGCTGCTCGGCGCCGCGCACGCGGCACTTCCCGGGCACGGCAAGACCGTGATGGCTCTGTACCTGGCCGGACGGCAGGGGCGGCGGCGGGACGCGGTCATCGTCGGCGGCACCGTCACCCTCACGCACACCGCCGGGGTGCTGATCCTCGGCATCGCCACCACCACGTTCGCGGGCCTGGCCGCCGAATCGGTGCTCAGCTGGCTCGGCGTGGCCAGCGGTGTCCTGATCACCGTCGTGGGGGTCGGCCTGCTCGTCAGCGGCCTGCGTCACCGGCGGGCGCACCGCCACGGAGCGGAGCACCACCATCACCACCACGGAGCGCACCACCACCATCACCATCACCACGGCCACGACCACGACGGCCGCCGCCGGAGCCTCACCGCGCTCGGCGTCGCCGGTGGCCTCGTGCCGAGCCCCACGGCACTGGTCGTGCTGCTGGGCGCGGCAGCGCTGGGCCGCCTCTGGTTCGGCATCATCCTGATCATCGTGTACGGGCTGGGCATGGCGGCCATGCTCACCGCCGCCGGTCTGCTGCTGCTCCGGGCACGCGACCGCTGGGCGTGGCTCGGCCGGCTCACCGTGCCCGCCGAGGCGACCGCCTCCGTCATCATCGTGGTCGGTTTCGGCCTGGCCGCTCGCGCCGCGCTCGCTTTCTGAACCTGATCCGACCCGCCGGGCAGCCGAGCGGGCAGAAGGAGTTTCCGTGCGACCCGACACCGGACGTCGTCCAGGCACCGTGCTGATGGCCACCGCGCTGGCCGGTCTCGCCCTGGCCGCAGCAGCCGCCTGCGGCCAGGCCACCCCGACCGCCGCCACCGGCCCCGGCACACCGACCGGCCCCGCCACACCGGCCGCCGAAACCACCTCAGCCGGTCCGGCCCCGACCGTGACCCCCACCCCGACCGCCGCCGCCGGCGCGACCACGGTCCCTGCCGCGCCTGCGCGAACGCTCGATCCGCGGATCGCCGACGCGTGCGATGCGGTGACCGCTGCCCGCAGGACCGCCGTCGACGCGCTCGCGCCGGTGGCGGCCGTCCTCGGCCGCAGCGGGCTGTCGCGGGACGACCTCGCCAAGGCCACCACCGACCTGAACGCGGTCTACACCGCCATGCACGTCGGTGTGGCCGAGTCAGCCGAGCTCACCGCCGACGCGAAGCTCAAGGCGAAGATCGCCGCCTACCAGCTGGCGGTCGAGCAGGCGATCGTCGCCGTCGAAGGCTCCGACGGCGAACAGGCGAAGCTCCAGGCCGTGATCGAGTCGCCCGCGCTGCGAACCGCGGAGAAGACCGTCCTGTCGGCCTGCGCCTGAGCGGACCGCACCGGCCGGCGGATCCGGCGCCGCGCCACCCAGCCCGCGGGCCGGCTGCACGCCGACTGCACGCCCGTGGCACGGCGCCACCGGCATGCTCGGCGCGATCCGGCCCACCGCACCCGCCGTGCGGCGGGCCGGACCGCCGATGCCGAGCACTGAGGAGGCGGACATGCCGACCACCACCATCCGCGGGGCCGCCCCGGTCCTGCCGGCCCTGACCCTGGCGCTGGCCCTGACCCTGGCGCCGGCCGTGGCCGCCGCGCTGCGGGCCGTGGCGACGGTGCCGCCGCGCACCGTCGCCGAGGTGTACGACATCCCGCCGAAGGGCCCGCGCGGCTGAGCGGGCGCGATCAGCTCCGGTGGGGCGCGGCGCCGTCCGTCGCGGTCACGAACGCGCTGACCTCCGCACGGCTCAGGCCGGCACCCTGCCGCAGCGCGGCGGCGTGGTCGGCGGCGGTCACCGACGCGGCCACCGCGGCGACGGTGCGCTCGCCGTTGAGCGGGTCCATCCGCAGCGGGTCGTAGCCGACCCGGCCGCCCAGGGCCTGCACCGCACCGAGCAGCACCGCCCCGTCGTAACCGCGGCCGGTCATGCTGAGGATCCCGGCAAGCAGGTTCAGGCAGGTCAGCCAGCCGGTGAGGTCGTCGTGGCGGTCCAGCTCGCGTACGGCCCGGCGGACGGCCCGCTCCGCCGTGTCGAGGTCGCCGAGGTCGACGGCCAGACCGGCCCGGTTCCACAGGCCCGAGCCGGCCGCCCACGCGAAGCCGCACCGGTCGCCGACCTCGACCGACTCGTCCAGGGTGGACGCCGCCGCCTCGGCGTCGCCGCGCAGCCGCGCCACGAACCCCGCGATGATCAGCGCCTCGGCCAGCAGCCAGTCCAGCCCGGTGTCCCGCGACCGTGCGACCGCGCCCCGGGCGGCGGCCGCCGCGTCCTCCCCGCGCCCGACCAGCGCCAGGTAGTAGGTGTGGTAAGCGTGCGCGCGGGCGAGGGTGGCCGCGCTGCCGCCCGCGGTCGCCAGCTCGACGGCGGTGGTGATGGCCTGCCCCGCGCCGACGAAGTCCCCGATGAGGTAGCGCAGGCAGGCCAAACCGGTCAGCGCGCGGGCCCGGTCCTCGGCCGGCGCCTCCGGGGCGGCGTCCAGCGCGCCGAGCAGCCAGCGGTGCCCCTCCGCGATGTGTCCGCGCTGGTACCAGAACCATGACGCGTCGGCGGCCAGGCGCAGCCCGGCGTGCGGGTCCGCACCGGAAAGGGCGTGGCCGAGCGCGGCGCGCACGTCGGCCTGCGCCGAGCGCAGCACCGCGAGCCAGTGCGGGGCGTCGGCCCCGCGCAGCCCGCGATCGGCCTCGGCGGCCAGCGGCGAGATCCACCGCAGGTGCCGCCGGCGCAGGTCCAGGCGGTCCGGTTCGCTCAGGCCGCGGTCGGCGTACTGGCGCAGGGTCTGCAGCATCCGGTAGCGGCGGGGGCTGGTGTCCGGCACGGTGGCCAGCATGGATCCGGTGATGAGGCCGGTCAGCGCGGGCAGGATCCCGCCGGCGGCGGTGCCCGCCACGGCTGCCGCGGCGTCGAGGTCGAAGGCCCCCGCGAACACGCTGAGCCGGCCGAACAGGTCGCGCTGGCCGTCGTCGAGCAGCCGGTGGCTGACGTCGATGGTGTTGCGCATGGTGCGGTGCCGGTCGGGCAGGTCCCGGCGCAGGCTGCCCGCCTCCAGCCGGTCCAGCCCGGCGAGGATCTGGGCCGGGGACAGGACGACCGTCTGACCGGCGGCCAGCTCCACGGCCAACGGCAGGCCGTCGACGGACGCGCAGATGCCGCGGACCGTCGTCAGCTCCTCGGCGGTGGGCCGCCAGTGCGGGGACAGCGCGGCGGCCCGGTCGCCGAACAGTTCGGCGGCCTCGGCCAGGCCGAGCGGCTCCACCGGCAGCAACCGCTCCCCCGCCACGCCGAGCGGGCTGCGGCTGGTGGCGACGATCCGCAGCCCCGGCACGTCGGCCAGCAGGCGCGCCACCACCGGCGCCAGCTCCTGCGTCAGGTGCTCGCAGTTGTCCAGCAGCAGCAGGACGGGGCCGTCGCCGAGCGCCGCCGCCACGGTGGTGAGGTCGGCGAGCACGGCGAGCCCGAACGCCTGGGCCAGGGTGGCCTCCAGCAGCGTGGCGTCGGTCAGCTCGGCGAGTTCAGCCAGGTGGACGGGCAGTCCGCGGTCGTGGCAGGCGTGCCGGGCCAGGCGGGTCTTACCACTGCCGCCGGGTCCGGTGAGGGTGACCAGGCGGTGCTCGGTCAGGGCGTGGTGGATCCAGGCCGTCTCCCGCTGCCGGCCGATGAACCTGTCGGCAGGCAGATCCACCCGGCCGAGCTGTCCTGCCTGGCCGCTCGCCTGCGTCTTGGCCAAGGGCCTGGCCGGGGCCTGGACCGCCGACGGCGAGGGCTGGTGTGCCGGGCCGGCGGGCACCGGGTGAGCCGGCGTCAGGGCCGGGTCCTGGCGCAGGATCGCGCCTTCCAGCGCGGTCAGCTGCGTGCCCGGGTCGATGCCGAACTCCTCGTTGAGCAGCCGCCGGGCTTCCCGGTAGGCGTCGAGGGCCTCGGTGGTGCGGCCGTCGCGGTACAGGGCCAGCATGAGGTGGGCGCGGGCGCGTTCGCGCAGCGGGTGCTCGGCGACCAGGGCGTGGGCGGCGGCGACGGCCTCGGCGGTGCGCCCGGCGGCCAGCAGCGCCTCGGCGTGCGTCTCGGCCGCCACCAGCCGCAGTTCGGACAGGCGCAGGATCTCGCCCTGGGCGAAGGGTGCCTCGGACAGGTCGGACAGCACTCCACCACGCCACAGGGCCTGCGCCGCGGCCAGCGCGTCCAGCGCCGCCGCACTGTCCCCCGCGGCCAGGAGGCGGCGGCCGCCGGCCAGGGCCTGCTCGAACCGGTGCGCGTCGACCTGGTCGGCCGCGATGTCGAGCAGGTAGCCGGCCGGTCGGCGGGACAGGGTGTCGCCGCCGAGCGCCGCGCGCAGCCGGGACACGTAGGTCTGCAGCGCGTTGACCGCGCTCGGCGGCGGCTGCTCGCCCCACGCGTTGGCGATGAGCCGGTCCACGGTGACGACCCCGCGTCCCGCCAGCAGCAGCGAGGCGAGGATCAGGCGCGGCTTGGGTCCGCCCAGGTTGAGGTCGCTGCCACCGGAGTGGACCTCCAACGGCCCCAGGATCCGGAACTCCACGTGACTCCTCGGCGGTGTGTCGACAGCGGTGACACACGGTACCGGCGCGGTGCACATGGCTGCCCACAGCGGCGGCGGGTAGGGGCTGAGCTGCGGTGCAAGCGCGTTGCACGCGTGCTGCGAGCGGGCGGCGGCAGGTTGACCGGGCGCGGCGGGACCTGCCCGCCGCCCGGCCGACAGGAGCCTCGATGAAGCCGACCCTTCGTCCCGTCGCGGGTGCGGGCGGCGCGCCCGACTCGATCCCGGCGCACGTGCGCAGCAACTACGTCGAGTGCATCACCCTGCCTGCGCGGGCGCCGCGCCGGCCCACCCCGCCACCGGCGCCGGGCAGCGAGGCCGGGGCGTGACCGCACCGTCGGTGACCGCCCTGGACGCGAGCTGGCGCAGCTGGGTGGCCGAGAACGTCGCCCTCGGCGTGCCGGACGGCGAGATCGTCGCGGCGCTGCGCAACGCCGGGCACGACCCGGTGGCCGCCGCGGCGGAGGTCGAGCGGGCCTCGGCCCACCCGTACCTGGCCGCCGCCCGGCGGATCGCCGCCGAGTACGGCCGGGCCGAGGCGCTGCTGGACGCGTACGGGCAGCTGCGCGCGGCCGACGGCGGCGGCCTGCTGGAACGGCGCCGCGACGTCGCGCCCGCGGAGTTCTTCGCCCGGTACTACCACGGCCACCGGCCCGTGGTGCTGCAGGGGCTGCTCGACGGCAGCCCGGCGCGCGAGTGGACGTTCGACGAGCTGCGCCGCCGGTTCGGCGACGTGACGGTCGAGGTGATGACGGGCCGGGAGGCCGATCCGGACCACGCCTGGCGCTACGACGACCACCGCACGCCGATGCCGTTCGGCAGCTACCTGGACCTGGTCGCGGCAGGCCCGAGCAACGACAACTACATGGTGCCGCGCAACGAGAACTGGCGGCGTGACGGCCTGGCGGGCATGCGCGAGGACATCGTGCCACCGGCCGGGATCGTGCCGGACGACGTGCTGCCGGAGGAGATGACGCTGCTGCTGGGCCCGGCGGGCACGGTCACGCCGCTGCACCACGACAACATGAACATCCTGCTGTGCCAGGTGCTCGGCCGCAAACGGGTGCGGCTGGTGCCGTCGTTCCAGCGGCACCTGGTGTATCCGCGCGGCGGCACGTTCAGCCACGTCGACGCGGAGTCCCCCGACCTGTCGCGGTTCCCCGACTACGCGTCGGCGACCGTGCTGGAGACCGTCCTGGAGCCGGGCGAGGCGCTGTTCATCCCGCTCGGCTGGTGGCACTGGGTACGGGCGCTGGATCCGGCCGTCACCGTGAGCTTCCACCGGTTCGCCGTGCCCGGCGGCAACACCTACCTGTCCGAGCCGCACGCCACCGGTGCGGCCTGATGACGAAGGAGCACCGCATGTCCGTGACCACCCGGGTGGCCGCTGTCGCGGCCCTGCTGGCCGCAGTGCTGGGCGGCACCGCGCTGACGGCCGCGACGGCCGCCGAGCGCGGCGCCGTCTCGGCCATCAACCCGAAGGACCCGCCGCCGGAGACCACGAAGGGCTGAACCTCCCGCCGCGACGGTCCCCGCCCGGACCGTCGCGTCGGCGGTCCGCGCTCGCCGCACCCCTGGCGAGCGCCGCGGTCACCAGGGAAGCGGCCCGTCGGCGTGGAAGAACCCAGCCCGGCAAAATGTCGTAAACATGTGGATGTGCCCAGCCCCGGTGGGACGATGACTTCCATGCGTGTGGTGGTGGACCTGACGAAATGTGAGGGGTACGCGCAGTGCGCATTCCTGGCGCCTGAGGCGTTCCGCATGGTCGGCGACGAGGCGCTGATGTTCGACCCGGCGCCGCCGGACGAGCTGCAGGAGAAGGTGCTGCGCGCCGCCGCCGCCTGCCCGGTGCAGGCACTGCAGGTGGACATGGCCGACCTGCCGACCCCGCCGCCGACCGCGACCGTGTCGGCCGACGGCGACGACCGCCTGCGCCACGAGGGCCGCATCGTGATCGTGGGCGCGTCGCTGGCCGGGCTGAAAGCGGCCGAGCAGCTGCGTGCCGAGGGGTTCACCGGCAAGCTGACCATGATCGGTGACGAGCCCGAGGAGCCCTACGACCGGCCACCGCTGTCCAAGCAGGTGCAGACCGGCTGGGCGGCTTCGGCCGACACGACCCTGCCGCGGCGGCGCGACATCGCCGCCGACTGGAAGCTCGGTGTGGCCGCGACCGGGCTCGACCTGGAGCACAACTTCGTCACCCTGGCCGACGGTCAGCACGTCGGGTTCGACCGGCTGCTGATCGCCACCGGTGTCCGCGCGCGACCGTGGTTCGTACCGGAGGAGGCCGGGCTCGACGGCGTCTTCACCATCCGCACCCGCGCCGACGCGACCGGGCTGCGCGAGCGGCTGCTGGCCAAGCCGCGGCGGGTGTTGGTCATCGGCTCCGGGTTCACCGGGTCGGAGATGGCGTCGGTCTGTGTCGAGCTGGGCATCCCGGTGACCGTGGCCGAGGCCGGACCAGCCCCGCTGGCCGGGGCCTTGGGCGGGGTGATCGGCCGGATCGCGGCCGACATCATGCGCGAGCACGGGGTCGACCTGCGGGTCAACACGAGGGTCGACTCGCTGCAGGGTGAGGACGGCCGGCTGCGCCGGGCGCTGCTGTCCGACGGCACCACGCTCGACGTCGACGTGGCGGTGGTCGCGCTGGGCGGCATCCGCAACGTGGAGTGGCTGCAGGGCTCGAACCTGGCCGTGGGCATGTGGGGGGTGGCGTGCGACGCGGGCTGCCGCGCGTTCGACGCCAACGGCCTGGTGACCGACGACGTGTTCGTGGCCGGTGACGTCGCCCGCCAGCCGCAGCCGATGTTCGGCTACCAGTTCCTGGCCATGGAGCACTGGGGCAACTCGGTGACCCAGGCGCAGGTCGCCGCGCACAACATGATCAGCGGCAAGACCGACCGCTGGCCGCACCTGGAGGTGTCGGCGTTCTGGTCGCTGCAGTTCGGCAACAACATCAAGTCGGTCGGGGTGCCGGTGATCGCCGACCAGATCGCGATCACGCAGGGGTCGGTGGACAAGCGCCAGTTCGTCGCCGCGTACGGCTACAAGGGCCGGGTCGTCGGGGCGGTCGCCTGGAACCAGGGCAAGTGGCTCGACTTCTACGAGAAGCTCATCGAGCAGGCCGCGCCGTTCCCGCCGCCGTACGACATGACCAACCCGCCGGCCGACCCGACGCCGGTGCCGGCCGAGTTCCCCGCCATGACCTACCCGGGCCGCGACGCGACCGTCGTGGTCACCGGCCACGACCCCAGCGAGCGCCGCGCGACCCTCGTACGCGGCCGGCGCTGAGCAGGAGACCACGCCATGACCGAGGCCAGCCTCTACGACCAGATCCTCGACTTCGCCAATCGCGCCAACCCGTGGCCGCTGTACGAGAAGCTGCGCTCCCAGCCGGTGTGGCAGGAGTCCGACGGCACCTTCGTCGTCAGCACGTACCGTGAGATCTACGCGCTCATGCACGACCCGCGGCTGAGTTCCGACATGACCAACCTGCTGCCCCAGTTCGCGGACAGGGTGCCACCGGCCGAGGGACCGCACAGCTTCATCACCACCGACCCGCCCCGCCACGACGTGCTGCGCCGCCTGGCGATGCGGCAGTTCGGTCCGCCGCACCGGCCCGATCTCATCGACAAGCTGACCCCGGCGCTCTCGGCGATCGTCGCCGGGCTGATCGACAAGATCGCCGAAAAGCAGGAGGTCGATCTCGTCGACGAGGTGGCCTACCCGTTCCCGGTGGCCGTCATCTGCCACCTGCTCGGGGTGCCGCCCGAGGACGAGCCGAAGTTCAGCGCCTGGGTGAACCCGATCGTCAACGCGCTGGCCCGGCCCACCCCCGAGCAGGCGCAGGCCCGCGACGACGCGCGGCAGCACATGTCCAACTACATGTTCGAGCTCGCCCAGCGCCGCCGCACCGAACCCGGCGACGACATGATCTCCGGCTACGTCACCGACGACGGCCCCGACGGGCGGCTGGAGGGCGGTGACCTGTTCGCGACGCTGATGCTGCTGCTCATCGCCGGGCACGAGACCACCGTCAACCTGATCACCAACGGCTGGCTGACCCTGCAGCGCCACCCCGACGTGCTGGAGCGGCTGCGCACCGAACCCCGCTTCGCGATCCGCCTGGTCGAGGAGCTGCTGCGCTACGAACCGTCCGTGCACATCCTGCCGTTCCGCACCGCGGTGGCGGACATCGAGATCGGCGACACCACCATCCGCAAGGGACACCCGATCGCCGTCATGCTGGCATCGGGCAACCGCGACCCGGAGTGCATCCCGCACGCCGACCGCTTCGACCCCGACCGGGCCGACAACGTTCACCTGTCGTTCGCCGGCGGCATCCACTACTGCTTCGGCGCGCCGCTGGCCCGCCTGGAGGCGCAGATCGCGCTGACCCAGCTGGCCAAGCGGCTGCACAACCCGCGCCTGGTCGCCGATCCGCCGCCCTACCGTCCGAGCCCGGTGCTGCGCGGACCGATCCATCTGCCGATCGCCTACGAGAGCATCCTCCCGTCCTGACCCGCCGGATTGGATGATGCCGCTCGACCGGCGCGAGGAGCTGCCGGCCCGGATCGCCGCGCTGCGCGCCACCGTCCCCGTGAAATGATCCACCCATGCTGACCCGCCGCGATCTCAACCGTGCCGTGCTCGCGCGGCAGCTGCTGCTGGAGCGCTCGCCGCTGGGGCCGCTGGAGGCGATCGAGCACCTGGTCGGCCTGCCCGCGCAGGCGCCGAACCCCCCGTACGTAGGGCTGTGGACGCGGCTGCGGGAGTTCTCGGTCGAGGACCTGTCGGAGCTGCTCACCTCCCGGGCGGCCGTCCGCACGCCGCTGATGCGGGCCACGCCGCACCTGGTCAGTGCCCGCGACGCCATGGACATCGGGCCGTTCCTGCATGCCGTGCAGGAACGGAGCCTGTCGGCCGCGCTGCGTGAGCGGCTGCGTGGCGCCGACCCGGGCCAGGTCGCCGAGGCGGGGCGGGCGCTGGTCGAGCAGCGGCCGTACACCGTCAAGGAGCTGGGCGCCGCGCTCGCGGCGCGGTGGCCGGAGGCCGAGCCGGCCGCGCTCGGGGCGGCGGTGCGGGCCGGGGTGCCGCTGGTGCAGGTGCCGCCGCACGGGCTGTGGGGTGCGGTCGGGCAGCCCGCGTACACCACCGCCGAGCACTGGCTCGGCGCGGCCGAAGGCCCCCGGATGACGCTCGACGACCTGGTCGTGCGGTACTTCGCCGCGTTCGGCCCGGCGACCGTACGCGACGTGCAGGCCTGGTCGGGGCTCGGCGGGCTGCGGGAGGTCGTCGAGCGCCTCGGCGACCGGCTCGTGGACTACCGGGGCGAGGACGGCGTCGAGCTGCTCGACGTACCCGGCGCGCCGCTGCCGCACCCGGACACCCCGGCGCCGGGGCGGTATCTCGCCGACTTCGACGCCGTGTTGTCGGCGTACGACGACAGCACCCGGATCATGGACGACCGCGACCGGCGTGACGTCTTCGCCGTGCCCGGGGTCGTGCCCGGCACGGTGCTCGTCGACGGCTCCGTCCGGGCGATCTGGTCGATCGACCGCAGGAAGGGCGCCGCGACGCTGGTGGTGCGGCCGCTGTTCCAGATCCCGACCCGCGACGTGCAGGAGCTGACCGAGGAGGGCGAGCGGCTGCTGGCGTTCGCCGCCCCCGACGCCACCCGCCGCGACGTCCGCTTCAACTCGCGCTGGTGACCGCCGCCGCGGCCCGCGTCCTCAGGTCAGGGCACGGGTGGCGGCCACGACCCGGCGCACCTCGTCGGCGTCGGTGGCCTCGCGGCCGTCCCGGCGCACCGGCGCACGCAGGTGGATCTCCTGGGCTCCGGTCCGGTCGAGCACCAGCCGGACGTTGTGCGACCGGATACCGCCCGCGGCGATGATCCGCAGCCGGTCGCCGACCCGCCGGCGCAGCGCGGCGAGGCGTGCGGCGCCGTCGAGCGCGGTGGGGGCCGCACCGGAGGTGAGGACGGCGCCGGCGCCGAGGTCGATGATCTCCTCAAGGGCCCGGAACTGGTCGTCGACCTCGTCGAAGGCCTTATGCACGGTCACCGGCAGCGGCCCGGCGGCCGCGACGAGACGGCGCAGGACGGCCAGGTCGAGGCGGCCGTCGTCGGTGAGCGCGCCGACGACCACGCCGACCGGCAGACCGTGCGGGTTGGGCAGGGCCCGGACGGCCGCGATGTCGGCGAGCATGACCTGTTCTTCGAGTTCGCCGACCCGGAAGTCGCCACCGCGAGGCCGGACCATCACCTGTGGCGCGGCGGTGCGCAGCGTCCGCAGGGCCACCTCGACGGTGCCCAGGCTCGGCGTGGTGCCGCCCTGGCCGAGATCGGCGCACAGTTCCAGCCGGTCGGCTCCGGCCGCCTCCGCCACCAGCGCGGTCGGCACGTCACTGACGCAGATCTCCACCGTGATCACGGGATGAACCTACAGCGGGTTCCGGAGCCGAAGATGGGACACCCGCGCGGGACCACATCGTGGCGGCGACCGCGAACCCGCACGCATTTCTCGCGACCGGCCCCCACCGAACAGATCATCCAGCCGGTCTCCACCGGCATGAGGACCATCACGACGGCCGTCGGCGGCTTCGTCACCGCCGCCCTGCTCGCCACCGTCGCCGGATGCGGCGCGGACGCGGCATCACCGGCGCAGCTCGACCCGACCGCGGCCGCCCGCCAGCGTGTGATCGACACCGCCAACGTCGACTGCCTGGACGACCCCGGCCCGCTGGTCGCGATCACCGACGCCGAGCAGGACATGACGGCCGCGATCCAGGTCGGCACGGGCGACACCGCGGTCGTCCTGCTGCACCAGCTCGACGGCACCGCCTGCCAGTGGTACCCGTTCGCGCTGATCCTGGCGCAGCGCGGCTACCGGGCGCTCGCGCCGGACATCACCTCCCGCGACGCGGTCGAGGTCGCGCAGGCCGGTATCGCGCATCTGCGGCAGGAGGGAGCCAAGCGCGTCTTCGTCATCGGGGCGTCGCGTGGCGGCACCATCGCCCTGGCGGCCGCGGCGGCCACCACCCCGCCGGTCGACGGGGTGATCGCCCTGTCCGCGCCCACCGTGTACGACGCCGACGCGCTGACGGCGGTCAAGAAGCTGGACGTGCCGACGATCCTCATCGCGGGCGATCTGGACGGCACCTTCGCCGACCACGCCAGGGAGCTGTACGGCCTGTCGGTCGCCAAGCACAAGAAGCTGATCGTCAGCTCCAGCATGAGTCACGGCGTGACCCTGGTCAGCGGGCGGATCGAGGACACCATGATGGCGTTCCTGACCGATCCGGTCGCCACCGCCGACGCCCCGGATCCGGCGTAGCGCAGGGCACACGGCGCAGCCGGTCCGATGACCGGCGTCTATCCGGATTAGACTGATCAGACCAGGCATTGCAGACGTCAACGGGGGCGGCGATGAGCACTGACGACCGGATCGAACGGGCCAGAGCGGCCTACGCGCGGACGGTGTACGGCGGCGACACCAGCGCCCTGGCCGACGCCGAACGGGGCCTGGATGCGCTGGAGGCCGATGCGGCGCTGGTGCGCGGGCTGCTGCTGCACGCGCGGTTCCAGAGCGCGTCCGCCGCCCCCGGTTCGCCGCCCGCCGAGGATCCCGCCGAGCTGGCCCTGTTCGAGCGCGCGCTCGAGTCGTACCGGGCGCTGGGCGACATCCGCGGCGAGGGCGAGGCGCTGTTCTGGATCGGCTGCGTCCACCAGTTCATCCGCCGTGACGACGAAACCGCGGTCCCGTACCTCGAACGATCCCGCCGGCTGGCAGCGCAGGCCGGCGACAAGCCGACCCAGGCCGAGGCGCTGCGGCACCTGGGCATCGCGGCGCACGCGGCCGGCCGCCTGGACGAGGCGCGTGAGCGGCTGGAGGAGTCGTGCCGGCTGCGCCGGGAGGCCGGAGTCCTGCCGGGCGTGGCCTCCAACATGATCGGGCTGGCCTACATCGCCGCCGCCCAGGACCGCCGCGCCGACGCGCTCGCCACCCTCGACGAGGCGCACGCCATCGCGCACGAGCACGGTGCGCATGCCATCGTCCGGCACATCGACCACGCGAGAACGCGGATCTAACGTTTGCCCGCATGTAGGAGAAGGCGTCGTCAGTGCGGCGTTCTTCACCGACATGCGGGCACGACCAGGGCCGACGGCGCGGCGAGAGCTGTCCGCCGATCGCCGGCCGGCCGGAATCGCGCAGCGACGAGATCGGGCTCTGCCAGGAGACCGGTGAGCCCGGCTCGCCGCCTGCACGCACGGGGAACTCTCAGCAGCCGAGTCCTTCGGCCGGATCGCCGAACCAGCGGGAGAGGCAGCCGTCCAGGTCCCGCTGATCGTCACCGATCCACGCGACGTGGCCGTCCGGGCGCAGCAGGACACACGGAGCATCCAGCGCCGCCGTGGGATCCCCGAGGTAGTCGACCCGGTCCGACCAGCCGCCGACGCTCAGGCGTTCGGTGCGGTCCAGCAGCAGGCCGCGGCCGCGATGCAGCAGGCTGTAGAGGCGGCCCTGCTTCACCTCGATGTCGCGCAGGCGGCGGCCGAGCAGGTCGGGGCCCGCGCCGAAGTCGTAGTGGACGCCGATCGCGGTGATCTTCTCCATCAGATGGCGGTTCACCTCGTCGAAGTCCATCAGCTCCGCGAGCAGCCTGCGCACGGCCTGCGGACCCGGTCCGGCGGACAGCAGCTCCAGCTGGGCGCGGGTGTTGTCCAGCACGTCCGCGGCGACCGGATGACGCTCGGCCTGGTACGTGTCCAGCAGTGTCTGCGGAGCCCAGCCGCGGATCTGCGCGGCCAGCTTCCAGCCGAGGTTGAACGCGTCCTGCACACCCAGGTTGAGTCCCTGCCCGCCGATGGGCGGGTGGATGTGCGCCGCGTCGCCGGCCAGCAGCACCCGCCCGACCCGGTAACGCTCGGCCAGCCGGGTGGCGTCACCGAAGCGGGACACCCAGCGCGGGGAGTGCACGCCGAAGTCGGTCCCGGCGATGGTGCGCAGCTCCTGCCGAAAGTCTTCGATGGTGGGCGGCCCCGCCCGGCCACTGAGCCCCGCGGCGGGGACCACGACGCGATAGGCCCCTCCGCCGAAGGACGTGAGGCTGAGCCGCCGGTCGGTCTCGGCGATCTCGGCGACCTTGGCGGCGATCTCCTCCGGCGGCACCCCCACCTCCATCTCGCCCATCAGCGTCTCGGTCCGCGACGGCACACCGGGGAAGCCGACGCCGAGCAGCTTGCGCACCGTGCTGCGCGCGCCGTCGCACCCGACGAGATAGCGCGTACGCAGCCGCTCCCCGTCGGCCAGCGTGACGGTCACGCCGTCGCCGTCCTGCGCGAGGCCGGCCACCGCGCAGCCGTGCCGGACCTGCGCACCCAGCGCGATCGCGTGCTCTTCGAGCAGGTGCACGATGACCGGCTGCGGGATGCCCAGCAGGTAGGCGTGCGCGGAATCCAGCCCCACGGGCGCGGGCTTGCTGATGGCGGCGAAGAAGCCCGCGGCCGGACGCTGCCTGGCGCGCTCGCGGACGCGCTCCAGCAGCCCGCGCATGGCCAACAGCTCGATGCTGCGGATATGCAGCCCGACGATGCGGACGAACGACGCGGGCTCGGTCTCCTTCTCCAGGACGAGGACCCGCACGTCGTGCAGCCGCAGCTCGGCGGCCAGCATCGCGCCGGTCGGCCCGCACCCGGCGATGATCACGTCGTACCCGGCCGGGCCGGCGGACGACGGTTCGGTGGTGAACTGAGTGCGCATAGGTGTTGCCTTTCGGGAGTGCCTGGTCAGCGCGGCGCTCCCGGCGACGCCTACGTCAGTCGCCCGGCCGTGACGGCAAGGGGGAGCACCCACATCGGTACAGCGTTCATGGGTCTCACCTCCTCGGACGAAGTCACGGTCGACTGCAAGCTACCGGCCCGGGCACCGTCCCGTCCAGTCCGGTTCTGGCCGTGCGGGCCGCCCCGAATCTGGGCGAGTGGTCTCGGAATGTCGCGCGACAAGCTCGCGACTGCCGTGCTCGGCCCGTGATCGTCGAATCATCACTGCTACACCGTGTCTCGCGGAACGAAGGACCGCGTCTCGTTACCGTGATGACGTGCGAACCAAGGAAGTAAGGATCTCGAAACGGAGTGCCGGCCCCACTCGAATGGCCGTCCCCGGCACAGGACCGTTGCTAGCAGTCGCGGTGGTGCTGGCAGCAATCCAACTGCGGCCCGGCCTGACCGCGGTGGGCACGCTGGTTCCACTGATGACAGGACTCGGCAGCATCGAATTGTCCTTGGTGACCACGATCCCCTTGCTGATGTTCGGTGCCGTGGGTCCGGTGTCGGCGCGCATGGCCCGGCGCTGGGGCACTGCCCGGATGCTGACGCTGTCATTGGTCGCGGTCTGCGCTGGCAGCCTCCTACGCTGGACCGGCACCGTGTCGGCGCTCATGTTGGGAACAGCCGTCTTCGGTGCTGGAATGGTGGTGGGTAATGTGCTTCTACCAGGACTGGTCAAGGAGCGCTTCCCAGCATCAGTTGGTCAGATGACGAGCCTGTACGTCGGGTCGATGTCGATGGCTGGAGCCTTCGCGGCGGCAGTCGCGATCCCGCTCGCCGACTCGGGGTTGGGCTGGGCGGGTTCACTCGGCGTATGGGGTCTACCAGCCCTCTTCGCCGCACTCGTCTGGCTGACGCAATGGCGGTCACTGCCGGCTGGGTCGTCTGAGCCCGCGACGCTGCTGCCACGTCGGAGGGCTCGGCGAGACAACCTGCTGCGGTCAGGGCAGGCGTGGCTGATTACCGGGTATTTCGCGTACACCATCCTCACCTTCTACGTCTGCACAGCGTGGATGCCGGCCATCCTGATCGACCGCGGCCTCTCGCCGCAGGCCGCGGGCTGGGCGCTGGCTATGGCGCTGGCGGCGGGCGCGGCGATGTCGATCGCCTTGCCGTTGCTCACCGCACGGGCGGTTTCACTGCGCGCGGTCGGTGGCGGGCTGCTGGCCACGCAGGCGCTGTGCGGGCTCGGAGTGCTGCTCGGCAACGGGCCGGTGGCCGCGGCCGCCGGAGTAGCGTTACTCGGCGCCGTCGGCGGAGCATTCGCGCTGAGCTTCGTGCTTTTCGGCATCCGTGCGAGCGACCATGAGGTGGCGACGGGGCTTTCTGGCATGGCGCAATCGATCGGTTACCCGCTGGGCGCGCTGGGACCATTTGCATTCGGCATTGTCCATGAATTGACACACTCGTGGGAAGCACCCATGGCAGGCCTCGTGTTGGCACTCGGGGCCGGTGTCTTACTCGGCTTAGCCGTCGGCGACACACGAAGGCCATTGGTCACCATGCATTGAGATGTCGATTGACATCTACGAACAGCGATGCCAGTCTACACGCATGGTTACCGACGGGGACCTGCTCGCTGCGTTCGAAGGGCTGGACGGCACCGATCAGCAGCACAGCAATGGCACTCTGCGACACCACCTGATCGGCGTCCGTGACCTGTTGTCCGCCTGGGGGATGCCGAGCCATGTCGTTGCCGCTGGGTTATTTCACAGTGCGTATGGCACGCAGTCCTACCGTGCCGAAGTCGCCACCCTCGACAACCGCGCCGCGCTCGTGTCCCTCATCGGCGAACCCGCCGAACGGCTCGTCTACCTGTACTGCGTGGCCGACCGATCCGCGCTGTTCAGGCAGTTGCCCGACCCCGACGCGCCCATGCTCCTCGACCGGCACGCGGGCACCTCGGTTCCGTTGGATCGAGAGACCTTCGCGTATCTGATCCACCTGTTGCTTGCCGACCGCCTCGAGCAGCTACCCAGACGCGGAGAGCTGCCCGACGACGACGAGCCACGCATACACCTCACACGTGCGGGCACCCTGATCTGGCATACGGCACAGCGGACCCTGACCTCCAAGGCTTGGGCGGCGTTCCAAGCCGACGACCACAGCCGAGGACGGTATGGCTGAGCGGATCAAATATCCTCGCCCAGCGGAGCCAGCGGCCATCCAGCTGGCCAAGCTCGAGCAGCTGACGCGGGCCACGACGATCTCCGTCGTCGCAGTTCTGATCGGAATCGGACTGCTCATCCTGCCCGTCGCCACCGGCTTTGACGGCGACTCGCGATGGTATGCATTCACACAGAACCTCGGCGTTGCGCTG